>PHAW01000109.1 GCA_002841785.1 Deltaproteobacteria bacterium HGW-Deltaproteobacteria-3
CTTGCGGCAGGTAAAGGCGCTGCGTCCCGAACTGCCGGTGGTGATCATGACGGGTTTCGCCACGGTGGATACGGCGGTGGAGGCCATGAAGCAGGGGGCCTTCGATTATCTCTTGAAGCCCTTTCCCGTGGAGGTCATCGAGGAGACGGTGGCCAGGGTCTTCGCCCTCGGGAGCAAGTTGGGGCAACCAAGCGCCAAGCCGGTGGGGCACAAGACCGGGGAGGTGGCGTCCTTTGAGAAACCCATTATCGGGAAAAGCCCCAAGCTGTTGCAGCTCATGGCCCGGGCCCGAAGCGTGGCCTCCAGCAAGGCCACCGTGCTCATCCTCGGTGAATCCGGCACGGGCAAGGAGGTTTTCGCCCGGTTTATCCATAATGAAAGCGACCGGCGCAACGGTCCCTTCGTGGCCTTGAACTGCGCCGCCCTGCCGGAAGGGCTCCTGGAGAGCGAGCTGTTCGGCCACGAGAAGGGGGCCTTCACCGGGGCCATCGTTACCAAAAAAGGCAAGTTCGAGCTGGCCGACGGCGGCACCCTGCTGCTGGACGAGATCGGCGAGATTCCCTTGCATCTCCAGGCTAAACTCCTGCGGGTCCTCCAGGAGGAAGAGGTGGACCGGCTGGGGGGCAGGGCTCCCTGCAAGATTGATGTGCATGTGCTGGCCACCACCAACCGAGACCTGGAACAGGCGGTCAAGGAAGGCGCCTTCCGGCAGGATCTCTACTACCGCCTGAACGTGATTCCCCTCAAGCTGCCTCCCCTGCGCGAACGGAGGGAGGATGTCGGTTTGCTGGTCGATTTTTTCATCCGGAAATATGCGGCGCAATACGGCAAGCCGGAGAAGAAGCCCTCCGCCGGGGTTTGGGCCAGGCTATCCGATTATGACTGGCCGGGAAACGTGCGGGAGATGGAGAACCTGATCGAGCGGGCCATGCTTCTTTCCCAGGGCTCTGATCTGGAGCTGTGGGATTTCTGGGATGATGTCGAGCCGCCCGCCCGAATCGACTCCCCGGCGGTTGAAGTTTCCCCGCCTTCCGGTCATTTCGCGGTGGCGGCGGCCAATACCTCCGCGGCCATGGAAATCGGCACGCAGACCTTGCGCGAGGTAGAGCGTCAAATGATCCTGCAGGCTTTGCAGGCAAACGACAATAATCGGACACATGCGGCCGAGATTCTCGGGATCAGTGTCGGATCAGTGTCCGCACCCTGCGCAATAAACTGCATGAGTACCGCTCCCAGGGCATGATCGAATAATCCCCTTGCCGTGGGCCTGCGGCGCCATTTTTGTTGCCGGGAATCTGCTTTTTTGTCCTTTTGTTTCAATGTGTTGCGAATTTTTTCTCTCGCTTTCCCAATTTTTTCCCTTCCGCCGGAGCCCTCCTTCTTTTGTGTAAAAATGGTTATTTTTGACAATGTTGTGCTGTTGCGATGGGCAAGAGTCTGATGCTGGCATTGTTTTTGCAAAGAAATATGGCAAGTTGATTGACTCAGAAGAGGAGGAAGCCATGCCCATAAATACATTGTTCGACGGCAATATTGAAACCATGCGCCAGGCGCTCAGTCTGCGCCAGGAGCGGCAAGGGCTTATCCAGTCCAATGTCGCAAACTATGAAACCCCGGGGTATATGGGGCAGGATTTCAATTTTGCCAAGGTCATGCAGAGCGTGATGAGCGGCCAGGGAGAATTGGCGCGAACCAATAAGGGACACCTGCAGCTTGACGCCATGGAAGCCAGCAAAACCAGGGAGTTCGCCAGCGAGAAAAGGCCGGTGGACCTGGATGAGGAGATGTTGAAGATGGCTGAAAACCAGTTGATGTATCAGGCGATCGCCAAAATCATCGGGAAAAAATTCGACGGAATGCGCTATGCCATTGACGAGGGAGGGAAGTAACAGATGGATACCTTAACCGCCATGCAGATCAGCGGCTCCGCCCTCAAGGCGGAGAGAACCCGGCTCAACATCGCGGCCATGAATCTGGCCAACGCCAATACCACCCGGACCATGGAAGGTGGTCCGTACAAGGCGAAATCCGTGGTTTTCGCGGCCAAGCCCGTGGAGGGAGTCAGTTTTCAGGATGCGCTCAATTCAACCACCGAACGCCTCCGCAAGGTTGAGGTGGTGCAGATCTCGGAGGACAAGGCGCCGTTCAAGGAGGTGTATGATCCAACCCATCCGGACGCCGACGCCAACGGGGTGGTTCGCTTCCCCAACGTCAACGTGGCCGAGCAGATGGTGGACATGATGAGCGCCAAGCGTTCGTATGAGGCCAATGTGACGGCTCTGGATGCTGTCAAAAGTATGGCGCTCAAGGCCCTGGAAATCGGCAGGTAGTTGCCGGCTCGTAAGGGTGTTGGTTTTTCCCGGGCAAACCATGAGTAACTGGAGGTAGTATAAATGAATAAGATAGCCATGCAACCGGTCGCCCTGCCCGGAGCATCACAGATGAAAGCCCCGGGAGTTGCCGGGGCCGCGGATACGGGTTTTTCCGAAATCCTCAGCCGGTCCATCGCCGAGGTGAGCGGCCAGAGCCAGGAGTCCGACCTGCTGGTGAAAGGGCTTGCCGCCGGCGAGCACGCCAATATCCATGAAACCATGATCGCCATGGAAAAATCGGGTATCTCCTTCCGGATGATGACCAAGGTGCAGCAGAAGGTCATCGATGCGTATCGTGAGATTATGAGGATGCAGATTTAGTACCAGCGAAACCCTTAGGGAAAGGAACGGAACATGGCTACCCCAAAAGAAATTCTTGAGCAGATTGCTTCCATTGCCAAGGGCCTGAGCATGACCCAGAAAATACTCGGCCTCGTGGTGATTGCCGTGGTGGTCGGCGGGTTGTTGACCCTTACCACCACCGGCAAGGAAACCTCCTACAAGGTTCTCTTCTCCGGGCTGAATCAGGAGGATGCCGGCGAGGTGGTGGCGAAACTCAAGGATCAGCGCATCCCGTACAAGTTGTCCGAGGATGGCGCGGCCATCATGGTTCCGGCCACGCAGGTGTACGAGGTCAGGTTGAGCCTGGCCGGCGAGGGATTGCCCCGGGGCGGCGGGGTCGGTTTTGAGATCTTCAACGAGACGAGCTTCGGGCAGACCGATTTTGTGCAGCGGCTCAATTATCAGCGAGCCTTGCAGGGAGAACTGGCGAGAACCATCCGGAATTTCCAGCAGGTCACCGAGGCCAGGGTACATATCGCCACCCCAAAGGAGTCGGTGTTCATCGAGGACGAAAAACCTCCCACCGCCTCGGTCAGCGTCAAGCTGCGCGGCCGGGAAAAACTCAACCAGCATGAGATTCAGAGCATTGTCAACCTGGTGGCCAGCGCGGTTCCGGGGCTTACCACGGAAAATATTACCCTGGTGGATACCGCCGGCCGTCTGCTCTACCGGAAACAGGCAGAGGGCGAGGGGGTGCTCACCGGGAACCAGTTGGAGTATCAAATAAAGATTGAAGACACCATGCGGCAGAAAGTGGAAACCATGCTGGAGGAGGTGGTTGGCGTCAATCGGGCCAGGGCGCGGGTTACCGCGGAAATAGATTTCAACAAGGTTGAGCGGACCGAGGAAATCTTTGATCCCGAGGCGCAGGTGGTGCGCAGCGAGCAGATGCTCACGGAAAACGATCAGCGCGGCGGCGCCAATCCCGAAGGAATTCCGGGGGTCAAGGGCGAGCTGGCCACCTTTGCCGAGGAGGGGGAGGCAGGCGGGGGAGCCGGGGCTGGGTACAATCGCAACAATGTTACCCGCAATTACGAAATCAGCAAGCAGACCAAGCACACCCAGGATAAGGGCGGGGCTGTCAAAAGATTGTCCATTGCCGTTATGGTCGATGGTTCCTACGAAAAGAGCGTTGACAAGGATGGGAAGACAAGTCTAAAATACCAGCCTCGCAGCCCTGAAGAAATGCAGAATTTGGACAAGCTGGTTAAAAATGCCGTTGGCTATAACGAAGAGCGCGGCGACCAGGTGGAAGTGGCGAGTCTGCCCTTTGCCCTCTCCTCTGTTCCCGAGCCGGAGCCGGATCCCATGGAAAAATGGCGGGCAATGACGGAATGGCTGGCCATGCCGCTGGTCTATCTGCTGGTCGCGGTTCTGGTGATCCTCTTTGTTGTCAAGCCGTTCCTGAAACTTCTCGCCTCCAAGCAGTTGGAGACCCGGGCCGGCGGCATCGGCCCCCGGGCCGGCGGGCATGGGCCTGCCGTCGGTGGAATTGCCGCCGAGGAAGAAGAGGATCTTTCCCTTGCCCCGCGCGGGCTCACCGACCAGGAGCGGATCTACCGCCTGGCCCAAAGCGACCCTGACCGGGCCGCGGATCTGGTACGCCGTTGGCTGCGTGAAGAGGCCTAGCCCATGAGCAAGTCCGATAAAAAGAGCGGCGAATCCCTCACCGGCCCGGAGAAAGCAGCGGTCTTTCTGCTCACCGTTGGTGAGGACTTTGCCGCCCAGGTCTTCCAGCGGCTCGATCCCGAGGATATCAAGCATGTCGGCCGGCAGATGGCCAGGATCGACAAGGTCGACAAGGAAGACCTGACCGCCCTGGTCAATGAATTCAAGGCCGACACCGGCGACACCGACATCTTCCTTTCCGGCAACGAGATGCTGGAAAGCGCTCTGAAACGGGCGCTTTCCAGCGACAAGGCCAGCGAGATCCTTGAAGAGATCCGTTCGGATTGGAAGCTCACTCTTTTTCAGAAGGCGCGCAAGCTCGAACCCAAGGTGCTGGTCAACTTCCTGCGCAACGAACATCCCCAGACCGTGGCCCTGGTCCTCTCCGTGCTGGAGCCGACCCAGGCGGCCCAGATCCTCATGGAATTCAATGAGGATATCCAGGTTGAAGTCATGATGCGCATGGCGGAACTCGATAAGGTAAGCCCTGAGATTCTCGTGGATGTGGACCGGGTATTGCAGGAAGAATTGCTCTCCGTCGAAGGCATGGAGGGCCAGCGCCTCGGCGGGGTGGAGGCCGTGGCCGAAATCCTGAACAATGCCGATCGCGGCTTGGAGGCCGCTATCCTTGAAGGTATTGAAGAGCAGCGCGAAAATCTGGCCGATGAAATCCGCCGACTCATGTTCGTCTTCGAGGATCTCCTCAGCGTCGATGACCGGGGTATCCAGGCTATTCTCAAGGAGGTCAGCACCGACGATCTGAAGCTGGCGCTCAAGCTTGCCTCCGACGATCTCAAGGCCAAGATCTTTGGCTGCATGTCTTCCCGGGCCGTGGAAATGCTCAAGGAAGACATGGAAATCATGGGGCCGACCCGGGTAAAGGATGTAGAGGGCGCCCAACAGGCAATAATCAAGATCGCCAAGCGTTTGGAGCAGGAAGGCAAGATCCAGCTCATGAGCGGCGGCGGCGGCGAGGACGAATTTGTCTAAAGTGCTTAAACTACAGCAGAATCGCAAGGTGCAGACCGCGCCAAGCATGGATACGGAGGAGTTCCTCTCCTTTGAGGACTTCTGGCAGGTCAAGCCCGGCAGCGCTGAAGCCAAGAGGCTTGAAAAGCACAAGTCGCCGCGGGAAATCGCCATGGAGGAAGCAGCGGAGATTCTTCGCCAGGCCGGGGATCAGGCGGAAACTCTCAGGCAGGAAGCCTACGCCGAAGGGTTTGCCAAGGGAGAAGCCGAAGGCAAGGCGGCCGGGTTGGCCCAGTATGAGCAGCAACGGGAAGAACTGGCCGCGCTGTTTGGCGCCCTGGAAGGAGAACGGGAGGCTGTTCTGAGGCAGCATGAGGAAAGCATGCTCGCCCTGATCACCGCCATGGTGGACCGGCTGGTATCCCACGAGATTTCCGTGAATCCCCTGGTTATCCAAGCCTGTCTGAAAAATGCCATGGAGTTTGTGGTGGAAAACTCCACGGTGCAGATCCATCTCCATGGCGATGATTTCGCCCGGCTGAAAAAGGCGAGTCTGGAGGATTCCCGGCTGATCGAAGGCAAGAACCGGATCCAGCTTGTCGAGGATCCCAACATTGCGGTGGGGGGATGTTTTTTGAAAACGGATTTCGGCGAGATCGACGCCACCCTGGAAAACAGCAAGACAAGGCTGTATGGTGCGGTTGAACAAGCCTTTTTCGCGGCCATGGCAGCGGATGATACTGCTAGCTGAGAGCTATAAGCTGATAGCTCTCAGCTTTTTAAGGACGATGCTTCCATGAACCTTTCCCATTGCCTCCAGGTTGCCCAGGATACCTCGCTCGTCAGCGTGGGCGGCCGGGTGAATCAGGTCATCGGCATGGTTCTGGAGAGCCTGGGCCCTGGCATTCCGGTGGGCAGCATCTGCGAGGTTTCGGTCTTCAAGGGCAAGAGCACGGTGCTGGCCGAGGTGGTCGGCTTTCGGGAAGGCAGGGTGTTGCTCATGCCCTTGGGCGAAATGCGCGGGGTCGAGCCGGGCAGCGCCATCCGGCTGGTCGGCGGGCAGGCCGGGGTGCCGGTGGCCGAGTCCCTGCTGGGCCGGGTTATCGACGGCCTGGGCAACCCCATGGACGGCAAGGGGCCCCTGCGCCCCGAGACCCAGTATCCTCTTTACGCAGCACCCTTGAACCCCATGGAGCGGGAGCGTATTTTCGAGCCGGTGGATGTTGGAGTGCGGGCGATCAACGGGTTGCTGACCCTGGGCAAGGGGCAGCGCATCGGGATTCTCGCCGGGTCCGGGGTGGGGAAGTCCACCCTGCTTGGCATGATCGCCCGGCATACCGCAGCCGACATCAGCGTCATCGCCTTGATCGGCGAGCGCGGCCGCGAGTTGAAGGACTTTATCGAGCGGGATCTCGGC
>PHAW01000371.1 GCA_002841785.1 Deltaproteobacteria bacterium HGW-Deltaproteobacteria-3
ACCCCCAGCGGCATTCAGGGCGGGCTGGTGCATATCGCCAACCATGCCTTTTCCAAGATCACCCTGTTTTTCTGCGCCGGCGCCATCTATGTGGCAACCCACAAGAAATGCATCTCCGAGATGAGCGGCCTGGGCCGGACCATGCCCTTCACCTTTGCCGCCTTCGGCATCGCCTCGCTCAGCATGATCGGCGCGCCGCCGGTTGCCGGGTTTGTCACCAAATGGAAACTCCTGGTCGGGACCATGGAAATGGAATCCCACTATATCGGCATCTTGCTGGTGCTGCTGGCCTCCACCCTGCTGAACGTGGCTTATTTCGCGCCGGTGACCTATCGGGCCTTCTTCGGCAAACGGCCGGAAGGCGAGGTGTACGAAGGGGTCAAGGAGGCGCCTCTGGCCATGGTGGTGCCCATCATGATTGCCGCGATCATCTCGGTGGTCATCGGCATGTACCCTGATTTTATGATGAATTTTGTCAAGGCGGTGACGGGATGATAGTGAAACTGATTGATTTTCTGCGTGACCGATTGCAATTGGTCATCCGCCTGTCCTATGTCGGGCTGGCGCTTCTGGTGGCTTGGGACGTTGTCTTTGTCTCCAAGGAACATGCCCATACCGCGGCTGAGCGGATCCCGGGTTTCTGGGCGGCCTTCGGCTTTATCGCCTGTGTGGTGATCATCATTGTTTCCAAGTGGTACGGCCACCTGGGGATCATGACCCGTGAGGATTACTATGATAACTGATTTCTGGCTGCATCCAGCCCTGATACTCATTGTTGGCGCCTTTATCCTGCCCTTTCTGCCGAAATGGCTGAAGCGGCCCTATCTGGTCATTGTTCCGACCCTGGCCTTTCTGGATGTGCTCTCCATGCAGGGGCAGCACGGCACCTTCGGGGTGGTCCGCTTCCTCGACTGGTACCTCACCTTTGGCCGGGTGGATGGGTTGAGCATGGTCTTTGCCTACATCATGACCCTGATGTGCATCATCGGCACCATCTACGGGCTGCATGTGGAGGATGATTTCCAGCATGTCGCGGCGTGGCTCTATGTGGC
>PHAW01000110.1 GCA_002841785.1 Deltaproteobacteria bacterium HGW-Deltaproteobacteria-3
CGAGATCCAACAGGGCAACGATCTTGCCCTGGCCCGGATCGAAAAGGATGTGCAACAGGATATCTTAAGCGCGGCTTTTGTCCCGTCGATGATCTTTCCGGGCCAGGAACGGGGCGCCCAAAATGTGGCCGCCTGGCAGGAATTTTGGGACAGCCGCCGGGTGGAGCAGGTGAAAACTGCGCTGGCCAGTACGGGGGAGGAACTTGGGTTCACCCCCGATGCCTTTGCCCCCTTTTCCGCACTGCTGGCGCCTGAGCTTGCCTTGCATCTCCAGGCCCAGGAAATTCCCCATGATTTCTACGCGCTGCTGGGGATTTCGGAGAACACCCGGGAGTCCGGCCTGATCCAGTTCATCACGGTCGCGCCGGGGAAAAACTATGATGGCCGCGCCTTTCTGGCACGTTACGGCAAGGAGAGCAAAATCTTTGACTCCGCCTTTTTTACCAAGCGGTTGGCCGATCTCCTCTTCTCCACCTTTACCTCCATGCTGGTGATCATCGCCCTCAGTGTGGCCGCCCTCCTCTTTCTGGTCTCCCTCAGCCTGCCCTTGACGGCGCTGACCCTGTTGCCGTCGGGTTTTGCCTATATCTGCACCCTGGGAACCATGCACCTCCTCGGCCGCCCCCTGGATATCCCCGCGCTCATGCTGCTATCCATCGCCATCCTCGGCATGGGGATCGACTATGCCATTTTTTGCGTCCGGGCCCATCAGCGGTACCGGGAGATCCCCCATCCTTCCTATGCCAGGGTGCGCAGCAGTATCTTTCTCTCCGCCGCCTCCACCATGATCGGCTTCGGGGTGCTCTGTTTCGCCGAACACAGCCTGTTGCAAAGCATCGGCATCGCCTCGCTGCTCGGCATCGGCTACTCCCTGCTCGGCACTTTTCTCCTGCTGCCCCCGTTGCTGGATCGCTACTTTGCCGGAAAATCGGGGGAAAACCCCTGCCTGGCCAAGGATATTGCCCGGTGCATCCGCCGCCGGTTCCGCACGGTGGAGGCGTACCCCAGGATGTTCGCGCGCTGCAAGCTGCGGATTGACCCCCTGTTTCAAGACCTGCCGAGGATGCTGGCCCACAAACAGGAGATTAAAACCATTGTCGATATCGGCTGCGGGTATGGAGTTCCTGCCTGCTGGTGCCTGGAGAGCTTCAAGGATGCCCGGGTTGCCGCAATCGAGCCTGATCCGGAACGGGTGCGGATCGCCGCCATTGCCCTGGGAGAAAGGGGAACAGTCACCCAAGGATGGGCGCCGGAGATGCCGCCCTTGCCGGGTGCTCCGGCGGACGTGGTTTTGCTGCTGGATATGCTCCATTATGTGGACGAGGTGACAGCCGTGGAGGTCTTCCGCCGGAGCTTTCAACTGCTGACCGATGGGGGGCTCCTGGTGGCAAGATGCACGATCCGTCCAGCCGGCAAGCCGTCATGGTCCTGGCGGCTGGAAGAATCGCGCATCCGGCTCTCGGGCCATAAGGCCTGGTACCGCTCCCCGGAAAAACTGGCCCAACTCCTTGCCGAGGCCGGTTTCACGGTGATCGTGCAGGAAGTCACCGCCAATCCGGAACTGGCCTGGCTGGTCGGCCAGGCAAAAAAAGAGGCCGCCCATGCAGCGCCGCCCCTTTAAGCCGTCTGCGGCCGAAATAAGCGGCGCCGTGGCCCTGCTGCTTGCCTTTCTCATCTCCCTGTTCAGCCCGACCCTGGCCGTCCTGCCCCTGGCGCTTTTCCTTCTTGCCTGTCTTGCCGCCCCCTTTCTTGCCGAGTACGGTTTTTTTCTGCCGGTGATCAGCCAGGGCAGCCCGGAAACCAAGCAGGTTGCCCTGACCTTTGATGACGGCCCTTGGCCAACATCCACCCCCATCCTGCTCGATCTTCTCGCCCGCCATACCCTGCAAGCCACCTTTTTTGTGGTGGGCCAGCAGGCAGAAAAACATCCGGAGCTGATCGCGGCGATCCTGGCCCATGGCCACACCATCGGCAATCATTCCCTGCGGCATGATTCCCTGCTCATGTTGCGGAGGCCCAAGATTTTGCAGGAGGATATTCATGCTACCCAGGAAATCCTGCAAAAATCAGGGATAACCCCTTGTGTCTTCCGTCCCCCGGCAGGGATCACCAACCCCCGGCTGAAGCAGGTCTTGGCCTTAGAAAACCTCCTGGCCGTCAACTACAGTTGTCGGGCCATGGACGGCGGCAACCGCAACATCGATAATCTAGCCGAAAAAATCCTTACGCGGCTGCGGCCAGGGGACATCATCATGCTCCACGACCTCCCGCCGCAGCAGGAGGCCTTGCTGCCCATCTGGCAAAAAGAACTGGACCGCCTTTTTGCCGCGTTACAAAACAACGGTCAGGTCGTTTCCCTGGAAAAAATCATCCGCCATCCCGTGATGCGAAGGGAATCAAACGGCTCACATGGCAGTCACAATCCCATTGGCACGCAACCGAGCACCGGAACCACCAACGAAAAAAGGGTTTAGACATCGCTGTCTAAACCCTTGATTTCTCGCTTGGTGCCCTATACCGCAATAGTCAACAAATCGACAACTTCCCTTAGTTTCTCCTCCTTTTCTGTTCTCCGATCCAACGCTCCGCATGACCGGATGGCAATAGAGGCAACGAAATTGCCGACCTAAGTCGGCACGATTGCTGGGCATCTCGAAACACTAGAGCGGACAACCTGCGTACAAATCGCTACAAATGCAGAGAATTTATGAAAGATATAGACTAGTCCTTCATGCCAACGTGTTTCTTTAGCCTTTGTATAGCCGTGCCTCCCATATCGGCGACCTCAGCCAAAATCCATGCCGCCAACTCGAACCGATGCTTAAAGATTTCGCACTGTGGATAGTAGGGAAGATGGATGTCGCCATTATATCGGATACTGAAAACATGGCAGCCACCGCCACAAATATACTGTGCCCAACACTCCTTGCAGCCACTCTTGACGTCGACGTGCAGACGCTGAAAGAATTTCCTTTTGACCTTGTCAAATCCCGTATCCAAATGTCCGATACAATTTTCCTTCTCGACGACGGCCTCAAAACAGGGGAATATCCTTCCATCAGGCGTCACGGCAATAAATCCGCCTGCGGCTCCACATGTTGTATGAGTTGGCTGAGGAACGAGCAGTTTCTTGAGACAATAATCGAAGTGAAAGAAGCTGATCGGTTTTTCCTGGCGAAATCTTTCGACGTAAATATTAGCGAGCCTGTCGTACTCACCTTTGACGCGGCTCAACTCGACATCGCTCGTGATAGAGTAAGGATGATTGGGTGCCAATTGTGCCGGTTCCACAGAGACACTGTGAAATCCCTGGTCATTGAGGAAAAGCACCTGATCTGTGAAATTCGGCGTCGTCCGGGTAAAGGTACCACGAACCGTGAAGTCAGACGAATAACGCTTGGCGAAAGTTCGGATGTTTTTTAGAACGGAGGTATGCGTACCCTGGCCCTTCCAATCCTTCCGCATTTTATCGTGAATGCTTTTCGGGCCATCCAGCGAGAAAAGGAGCGAGAAATTCTCTTGGTGTATAAAGTCCATGATAGGCCGACTCAAAAGGGTCGCATTCGTTGACATCGTGAATCTGGCCCGTTTCTTCAAGTGATGAGCTTGATCCCTAGCATAGGCCACCGCCTCTTGAATCACGGAGAAATTGAGCAGGGGCTCTCCGCCAAAAAAACCAATGAACAACTCCTCTGTGTCGCCCGAGTTGACAAAGGCGAAATCAACAGCCTTCCGCATCACCTCCCGGCTCATCAGAGAGCGCTTTCCCCCAAATGATCCTGCGTCCGCGTAACAGTATTCGCAATTTAAATTACAGTGATGGGCAACATGAAGGCAAAGTGAGGCGACATGATCGTAAATAGGGTGACTATAGGGCGGCGCAGACGCAGTGAAGTGGCCCAGACGCAGGATTTCTTTGCCTTCACGAATGCATTTTCGCAGATCGCCCCTGGTGTAAGCACCTGCGTATTTTTCTTCCAGGTTGTCAATATTCCCGGCGAGGAGCTCCGGCAGAACGGACAAGCCGATACTATCTAGTCGGAAGCATTGTGTGGTCAATACATCGCACACGAAATGCTTCCCCTGAATTGTAAAGAAATGTGCTCGGTCAAGTCCCATGTCCAAGCTACTCCTCGCAAAAGTCGGCTCGCCAACCTCGCACCCAGCGATTGTCGACAGTGTCATCTACAACAGCCAAATCTACGGCATAGGCATTCTATTTCTTTTTCGGCCGACCCATATCCTGTTTCGTCTCTGTCTTGACTTTTTTAGGGGTGGGTGCAGCTTCAGATGAGGGATAGGGGCCGTACTTGTCGGCTTGCATACATGCCGGCTTGCACTCCATACATGCCCACTTGCAATCCGCCTTACAACTACTACAGGGGTTGACTGTCTTCTCGCCGTTGCAACCGGGCAGATGCACTGCCGGCCAGCAGCCTTTAACATTGTCTTTTTCCCCTCCTTTTGGGTTCGCAAGCGCCACTATGTGTTTAGGTTTTGCAGTCTTTTGATTCTTGGTCTTCTTGGTATTCATGGTTTCTCCTTTTCGCGACGAATGACTGGCGTAAGCACCACGCCGCCTATAAGCTTGCTTGCCGCATAACGCCGCCGTACTTCCTGGCGTCCGCTTGACGCCATGGTTGGGCGATTCGCATCTCAGGCCCTACCTTCCTTCTCGATACGAGCCACCACCTCATTCATTGTATAATGCACAAACTGCTTACCAAGCTCAGTGAGTACATATGGCTTCGTGTCCTCAAATGCTGACTCAAGCGTTGACGGAGGTCTTGTGCTACGTTTGCGCTGGGGTGTCTTCCTAACAAATTGGCCCAAATGATTAACATCACGCTCCTGTCTTATCACTCCGCCTGTACTTAAGTCCCGAATCAGTAACTTGAACAAGTCTGATTCTGCAGAGTCTTCTCGTGGGGTTTCACCATAGAGATTGGACCATATTTCGAAACGGGACGAACCTGGATTCGAATAAATCTCGCGAATAACGGCGAAATGAGCTTCGTGATAAAGCTCTAGCCAGTCTAAAAATAGCCGCACAACATCATCTGAACAAACTCTCGTTCCCGCAGCGTTTGTAATTGTGTTTGCAACATATCGGCGTTTTTCTTGGGTATCAGCCTCATCCCAGGCACGAAAAGCCTTTCGGACAAGCATTAGGTACTCGTCGCTCTGAATACGCTCATCAATGGTGACACCGAAGCTTTCAAAACGTCTTTGGATATCCTCCAGAGTCTCTCGAAGAGCACCGAGCTTTTGGTGATGCTCTTCAAGCCATTGAGTTTGAAGCGAGTTCTGTTTGAGAGGCCCCTCCTCGGATTTGTAGTTAGCGGCCGCACTCAAAAAGCCTCCTACCCACGGAATACTTCCAAGAGCGGCCAGAACGAATTTCTCAATAATTCTATTACGTCGCGATGGTTCCGATTTGGCAAGCTCCGCCCGGAGTTGCTCAACAATTAGATCATCCTGTGATTTGCCAGATATGTTGTCCATTGTTTTATGAATCCCAACGTAAACTTAACAACCACCGTCTAAAGACGGTGGGTTAAAATAAATGACTGAAAGTCAGGATACGGGTCGGATAGACCCGTCATGACTCCGTTTTAAAATC
>PHAW01000372.1 GCA_002841785.1 Deltaproteobacteria bacterium HGW-Deltaproteobacteria-3
AGCTGCTGCCCTTGACATTGGTGAACAGCAGGGCCGGGCCGCCCTGGGCGATTACCCGCCGATGGATCTCGGCAATCTCCAGATCCGGGTCAACCGGGGCGGAAACCTCGAGCAGGGAATCCTCCCGGCGTAAGATTTCGAGAAATGCCCGGAGGTCTCTGATAATATTCTGGCTCACCTTTGCGCTCTCCTTGCTGGTATGCTATTTTGTGAGTATAAATGAAGGCTTAATCCTTGAGGAACAGCCGGTGGTATTCCTTTTCGCTACAATGCTTATGCATCAGGCTGGAAAGAAAATCAAGAAGCGAGGTGATTTCCTCGTCTTCCAGGCGGGGGATCAGGGTCTGCAGGAAGGCGGGTTCGGCGAATCGTTGCAGAAACGCCGCAAGGGAACGTTCGTCGGTTTCCCGGTTGAGGCCAAAGCAGATTTCTTGTGCTTGCAGGGGGGTGGGGGGTGTTTTTTTGCTGTCCATGGCGGCTTCCGGAAATTGTGGGTTAAGAATTGATCGCTTGTAAAAGCAGTGAGTGATGGAAAAATGTCAAGACAATGGATCACCTTGGAAAACGGGACGCAATCCACCGAGTCTCCGGAACTGATCCGGATGGCCCTTGACCGGCTGCGGGAAAAAAGGGAACTCATTTCCCTGGTGCATACCGGGTATCAGTCGCCCAAGACGGTCATCGTCAATTACGATGACCGGATGCTCGAAATCGACAAGCCCATTGACTGGCCCGCAACCCTGGGGATCATCCATATCCTGTTCAAGGACGAGGCCATGGTCTGGAACAAGGTGCGCGTCCTGGTGACCCGCACCACCGAAAGCAGTATCTTTACCGAGTTTCCCACCATCCTGTTTCGCCTGCAGCGCCGGACCAACTACCGGGTCGGGGTGCCCAACGGCAGCACGGTCATGTTCATGCATAACAATGAAATGCGGCAAGGGTACCAGGTCATAGATGTCAGCGCCAACGGGATCTTTGTCTGCACCGACAGGTTTGCCCCCCTTCAACCCGGGGATATCCTGCTTGATCTGGCCGTATTTTTTCCT
>PHAW01000373.1 GCA_002841785.1 Deltaproteobacteria bacterium HGW-Deltaproteobacteria-3
TGAATTCATAGGCATGGGACATGGGCAGGATCGAAAGAAAGGTCCAGCCCTGCACCGGCTCATCGGGAAAGATGGACAGGGTGGAGCGAACATTGCTGATAAAGTTTTTATGGCTCAGCATCACCGCCTTGGCGTGGCCCGAGGTGCCGGAGGTATAGATGACCGAAGCGGTGTCGTCCGGGCCGGCCAGATCCGTGGCAAGGGCCTTTTTCTTTTCCGGAAGATCCCTGGCGGTAAGGAGAAACCGGCTGAAGGGGAGGGTGGCCAAGAGGTTGTTCGGGTCGATGGCGTCATCCAGGGTGATCACGGCCTTGAGTGTGTTGCCTGGAAGCTCGTAGAGCTTTTCAAGCTGGCGCTGGGTGGTGAAGAGAATGGTTGCTCCGGCTTCCGTCAGAATGTGCTTGACGTCGACCTCAGGAAAATCAGGAAGAATCGGAACCGCGATCGCCCCAAGCCGGACAATGCCGAAATACGCCATGCCCCACTGGGGAGAATTGTCGGCGAGAATCGCCACCCGGTCGCCTTTTTTGATGCCTTGTTCCTTGAGCAGGGCCGCGATTTCCAGGGCTTTTTGGCGGAACTCCCCGTAGTGCAGGGGCGGTTGAAAGGCGAGGCCTGCCGCGGGCAGGTTTCCGAAGGATCGGGCGCTTTCCTCCAGGAGCAGGTTCAGTGTCGTTATGGTGGGGGCGATCATGGGCGCACGGCGGTTAATTTTTCCAGAAGCTGGTACATGCTTTGTATTTCCACGGGTTTGGTCAGATACTCGTCCATGCCGGCTGCAAGGCATTTTTCCCGGTCGCCCTTGATGGCGTTGGCGGTGAGGGCGATGATGGGCAGATCGAGCCGCAGGCCCTGGCGGATGGCCTTGGTGGCGGTCAATCCGTCCATTTTCGGCATGATGACATCCATCAGCACCGCATCGTAGGTTTTTTCTTGCAGGGCCGCAAGCGCCTCATGACCGTTGCCCGCTATATCAACCAGAATGCCGGCTCTTGTCAAGAGTTGACTTGTCACCATCTGGTTTACCGGGTCGTCCTCGACCACA
>PHAW01000374.1 GCA_002841785.1 Deltaproteobacteria bacterium HGW-Deltaproteobacteria-3
GGTGGCAAGCGCGGAATCATTTATCCTGCGGGTTGAGCCGGAGATTGTCAGCACCTCAAATGTCTTTCTGCAACTGAAGTTTTATAAGCGGTTCTGCGAACGGCTGGTGGCCAGACT
The DNA here is from genome assembly GCA_002841785.1 of Deltaproteobacteria bacterium HGW-Deltaproteobacteria-3. Classification (GTDB taxonomy): domain Bacteria; phylum Desulfobacterota; class Desulfobulbia; order Desulfobulbales; family Desulfurivibrionaceae; genus Thiovibrio. The sequence continues at coordinate 118 of PHAW01000374.1, forward strand.
GGATCTGGCCAATAAAAGAGTTGCCGGGCGTGATGGGGAAGAGGCCAAGCCGTCCATTTTGCAGAAGGTGCTTTCCGATGACGCCCAGGCTCAGGCCGGAGAAGAACCGGCCCGGCCTCCGGTCAAGCCGCACCTGGGCATGGAGCGGTCCGGGAAGGAACAAAAAAACAGGACAACCATCACCCTTCCTCCCATGCCCGATAAGGAGCAGCGGCAGACTCCCGCCAAGCTGCATCCTCGGGTGCATCCGGAGGCTGTTTTTCCGGTGAACCCAGCGGTTGCCGCCGAGTTGACCGCCATGATGAAAGGCGGCGCAGGCATTGATAATACCCGGCGGCTGGCCGATTTAATCTCCCTTGATCCGGTGTTGAGCTGCCGGGTGATCCAGACCGCCAATTCGCCTTTCTTCAGAAGGGCCAACATGGTGGGCACAGTTCCGCTGGCCATGGTTATTATCGGGGTCAAGCAGGTGCAGGAGGTGCTGGTTGATACCATCAGGGCGGCCAAGTCATCACAAGCCTTCAGCGGTTTTACCCCGGTTTCCAGGGATTTCTGGCAACATGCGGTGGTGGTGGGGCGAATTGCCGAGATGTTGCGGGATGTAATCCGGATAAACACCTCTGCCGATCTGTATCTGTGCGGCCTTCTCCATGACCTGGGGATGCTGGTGCTGGATGGAATTTCGCCGAATTTTTACCCGCAATTTTGCCAACCTTCAGAAGAACTGCGGGATGTGGTCAGGGCGGAAAAGGAGTATATCGGCGTGGATCATGGACAGGCCGGGGTTTGGCTTGCCGAAGGCATTGGCCTGCCGCAGCCGTATCTGGATGTGATGCACTTCCACCATCAGCCGGAAAAGGCCACAACCAACCCGGTGCCTGTGGCCATGATAAATCTGGCGAACATCTTTGCTTCCCTGAAGGGCGT
>PHAW01000375.1 GCA_002841785.1 Deltaproteobacteria bacterium HGW-Deltaproteobacteria-3
ACCCCGCCGGGGCGCATGGCTGCCCGGATTTCCCGCAGCATCTCCACCGGCGAGATGCGGTGGTAGATGATGCCCATCAGAAACACCACATCAAAACAGTAGGGGAAGAGGGGGATGTCCTCCACGCCCATCAGCTCGATGAACAGCTCGTCGGCCCCGGCCATCCGGCGGAGGGTCTTGAAACAGTAATAATGCTGGAGAAAGGGCTCCAGCCCGATAACGCAGCGCGGCCTGTGCTCCAGCATGCGAAACATGTAGTAGCCGTTGTTGCAGCCGATATCGGCCACCACCTTGCCGGTGAGGTCGGGCAGAACGGGCAGCAGCCGGTTCCATTTGCGCCAGCTTTGCCATTCGGCATCGATTGCAACCCCGAACACCTCGAATGGCCCCTTGCGCCAGGGCATGAAGGACCGCATGGCCTCCCGCACCAGGCACAGGTCCGTTTCGCCCAACTCATCGGCCCGGCCGATGGTTATCGCATCCGTGCTGAAATCGGTGAACCGTGCCCGCAGGTGGCGCAAGGCCTCATAGGGTTCGCGGAAGCGCAAAAAGCCTTTCTTGGGCTGGGCCAGCCGGGTGGCGGTGTCTGCCCGCTTGGCGAGGATGGCATCCGTGTCGGCGGTTTTCAGCAGGTCAAGATAATCGCGCATGGCTGGGGCGCAGGCGAAAGTTACTTGCCAGCCGGCAATTTGATTTTCTTGTCCTCTTTCTGCTCCTTGTTTTCGCGGAAGAGCAGAAAGGTCTTGCCGATGATCTGGGCGATCCGGCTTTTGGTTTTTTGGGCCAGCAGCTCGGCGGCCTCTTCCCGGGCGTAGGGGCAGCCGTCCTGGATCTTGACCTTGACCAATTCGTGCGCGGTAAGCACTGCCTCCAGGGCATCGGTGAGATTGCCGGTAACGCCGTCCTTGCCGATCATGACCAGAGGGGAAAGATGGTGTCCCAGGCCGCGCAGGTGGCGGGCCTCTTTGCCCGCAAGATACAATTTTTTGTTCATGTTTTTTGCCTAAAGCCGTTGTATTTAAGGTGCTGTCGTCGTCCGGATA
>PHAW01000111.1 GCA_002841785.1 Deltaproteobacteria bacterium HGW-Deltaproteobacteria-3
ATCAAGGATAAGTGGAACTCCATCTGGATCATCCGGGACATCACCGAACGCAGGCGGGCCGAGGACGAAACCAGGCTCCAGCAGCAGCAGTTGGTCCAGGCGGACAAGATGATCTCGCTGGGGGTGCTCATCTCCGGAGTGGCCCATGAGATCAACAACCCCAACAGCATCGCCATGCTGAACACCTCCATGCTCTTCAAGGCCTGGGAAAGCGCCAAGCCGATTCTTGATGCATACTATCGCGAACACGGCGATTTTCTCATTGCCGGGCTGCAATACAGCGAAATGTGCGAGCAGATCCCCCGGCTTTTTCTCGAGCTGGAGGAAAGCGTCCGGCGGATCAAGAATATTGTCCATGACCTCAAGGATTATGCCCGTCAGGACACCAGCCGCCACATGGAACCGGTGGAGATCAACGAGGTCGCCAAAGCGGCGGTGCGCCTCAACCACAACAAGATCAAGAACGCCACCAAAAATTTCAGCACCGATCTGGCCCCCGACCTGCCGCCCATCCGGGGCAACAGACAACGGCTGGAACAGGTCCTGATCAACCTGATCCAAAACAGTTGCGAGGCCCTGGCCAACCCGGAGGCGGCCATATCCATCGCCTCCCGCTATGACGCGGACAACGACGAAGTGGAGGTGCGCGTCCACGATCAGGGCACCGGCATCGCCCAAGAGATCACCAACCAGATCACCGATCCCTTCTTCACCACCAAGCGATCTTACGGCGGCACCGGCCTCGGCCTCTCGGTTTCCGCCGGGATCATCAAGGAACACCAGGGCAGACTGCGCTTTGCCTCAAGCCCGGAAGCAGGCACCACCGCGGGAGAACGCATCGGCCCCCGTCCCCCCAAAGCCGGATGACAAAATGGCGCAAGCCGGGTAGGGTAAACGGCACGCCCTGCCGGGCGCCCCGCAGGAAATTTCAGGAGGATTTTTTCCATGGATAAACAGCTTTCCCCGTTTCGGCCCATCCTGCTGGTTGACGATGAAGAGGCCTGGCTGCACAGCTTCAGCCTGACCCTGCGCTCCGTGGGCCTGAGCAATATCCGCTGCTGCGCCGACAGCCGCAGGGTCATGGAAATCCTGGCCGCCGAGGACATCGGGGCTATCGTTCTGGATCTCACCATGCCCCACCTCTCCGGGGAAGAATTGCTGCCTCAGATCGTGCGCGAACACCCGCAGATCCCGGTGATCATCATCACCGGTCTCGATCTGGTGGATACCGCGGTGCGGTGCATGAAACTCGGGGCCTTTGACTACTACACCAAGGTCAGCGAGGAGACCCGCCTCATCGCCGGGGTGCAGCGTGCCGTTGATCTCAGCCGGTTGCGCCAGGAAAACGACCTGCTCAAGGAGCATTTCCTCAAGGACAAGCTGGACCGCCCCGAGGCCTTCAGCCGGATCACCACCCACAACAAGGGAATGCGCTCCATCTTCCAGTACATGGAATCCATTGCCGACACCAGCGAGCCGGTGCTGATCTCCGGGGAAACCGGGGTGGGCAAGGAGCTCATCGCCCAGGCTTTGCATGTGCTGAGCAAACGGCGGGGCGAGTTTGTCCCGGTCAATGTGGCGGGCCTCGACGACACCATGTTCTCTGATACGCTGTTCGGCCACAAGAAAGGGGCCTTCACCGGGGCCGACCAGACCCGGCGGGGGCTCATCGAGCAGGCTGCGGGAGGCACCCTGTTCTTGGATGAAATCGGCGATCTCTCCCAGCTTTCGCAGACCAAACTGCTCCGCCTCCTCCAGGAACGGGAGTTTTTGCCTCTGGGTTCGGATCTCCCCAAACGCACCGATTGCCGGATGATCTTCGCCACCCACCAGAACCTCCAGGAGATGCAGGAAACCGGCGGTTTCCGCAAGGATCTCTACTACCGGCTCCATGCCCACCGCATCCATATCCCTCCCCTGCGGGAAAGGCTCGACGACCTGCCCCTGCTGGTCGATCATTTCTTCGAGGAGGGGGCAGCCCGGCTCAACAAGAAAAAAACGAGCTTTCCCAAGGAGCTGATCACCCTGCTGGGCACCTATGATTTCCCCGGCAATATCCGGGAGCTCCAAAACATGGTCTTTGACACCATAAGCACCCACAAGAATCGCACCCTGTCCATGGATTCCTTCAAGGACTACCTCCGGATCAGAAGGCCCAATCTGGAAGAGGAGGTCAAAAAACACCCGGAAGCCAGGACCCCGTTTACCGATCTCCCTCAGCTTCCCTCCATCAAGGAGGCGAGCTATCTCCTGGTGCTGGAGGCGCTGAACCGGGCCAACGGCAATCAGGCCATTGCCGCGGAAATGCTCGGCATTACCCGCCAGGCCCTCAACTGGCGGCTCAAGCAGGCGGACAGGGGTGAGTGAGGGAAAGCAGCCGTCAGCACTCAGCTCTCAGTTCTCCCGCGCAAATTTCCTTGCACCCCTTCACCCAAAATTCCCAGCCCACCTGAAAAATTATCTAGAATAATTCCAGATAGATATCACGGAAGCACAACCTCTGGCATCCATCTTGCTTCTATCAGGACGGAGCATGGCCAGTCCCTTTTTTTGAGCAAAACAATTTTACACTGTGGAGCGCATGACCACACAACACATCCTTCTCACGGAAAACAGGCCCAATCTGCAGCACAGCCTCGGCCTCATGCTCAAACAGGCGGACTACCGCGTAAGCCTTGCGGAAAACGCGGAGGACGCAGTTGTGCTGCTCAAGACCCTGGCCAACACCCCGGATCCCGTTGATTTGCTGATCGTTGATCTCGATTCGGCCTCGCCGGAGGCATGCGCCACCTTCATGCATGCCCTGTCCGCCAGCACCCTTGCCATACCCTATCTCGTCCTGGCGGAAGATATCCGCGACACAACCGGCGATGCCTTGAAAAAACACGGCTGCCTGGCCTGCATCACCAAGCCATTCGAACCGGCAACCCTTCTCCGGAGCGTGCATGAGGCTCTGGACCGGCTGAAACAACAAGACGGACACCAACCAGGGAGGAAACCAGCGATAACCAGGACCGAAAGCCCCATGAACCAACCCGGATAATCATCATTTTTTCAAGGAGAACGATTATGCACAACAAACCGTTACGCAGATGGATTCCGTTCCTGCTCATTACCGGGCTTCTCGCGGGCGGCCCGAGCCTCTCCGGCTCGCCCGCCTTTGCGGCGGACCCAGCCCCGCAGGCAGCAGCCCAGGATGCCAACGCCTTTACCGGCAAGATCACCGGCAAATCCAACAAGGCCAAAACCATCTCCGTCGAGGTGAAGGGCAAGAACGAATTCCTCAAATTCGACGACACAACCAAGGGGCTGGAACACGCGGTTGAAGGCGAGGCCGCGATCGTCAAATTTGAACTGCGCGGGGCGGACCGCTTCGCCACCTCCGTCGAGCCCAAGCTCGCCACCCTGCCGGAAGGAGTCGCGGAGATGAAAACCGATGAGCTGGCCAAGCTCATTGCCATGGGTCCGGCCGAGGGCAACTATGTGCTGGTCGATTCCAGGCCTGCAGCCCGCTACCACGAAGGACACATCCCCACCGCCATCTCGCTTCCCGACACGGTGCACGTTGAGACCGGCGACGCCTACCTGCCCGGCGACGCCCGCCTGAAGAAGACCACCCTGATCTTCTATTGCGGGGGTTTCACGTGAGGCATGAGCCCTAAATCCGCCGGTCTGGCGAAAAAAATGGGTCATACCGATGTACGCGTTTTCCTTGCAGGCATCCCCGCCTGGAAAAAAGCCGGCAAGAGCGTCACCGCCTCGGAAAAATTTGTCCAAACAGGCAACATAGTCCTGGTGGATCTGCGCTCCAAGGAAGAATACGAAGCGGGCCATATCCCCAAAGCGCACAACATCCCCATGGCCTCTCTGGCCGCAAAAGAAGACTCTCTCCCAATCAAAGCCCCTGTTGTGGTCTATGCCAACACCTTTCTTGAGGCGCAACAGGGCTATAACCTGATGAAAAAATGGGGCGTCAAAACCGGCTCCATCTGGCCGGGCGGGGTGAAATCCTGGACGGACAAGGGCAACAAGCTGGCCACCGGCCCCACCCCTGCCTCCATTTCCTGGACCCGGAAACTGGGCAAGAACGAGGTCTCCCTAGCTGAGTTCAAAAAGGCCATGGATGACGGCGCCAATCAGTTGATCCTTGATGTCCGCACCTCGGATGAGGTGAAGGACGGGATACTCAAGAACTCCAAGCACATCCCCTTGGACGAAATCGAAAAACGGGTCGGCGAATTGCCCAAGGGCAAGGAGATGCTGATCCATTGCTCCACCGGGGCCCGGGCCGAAATGGCCAAAGCCGCTCTGGACAAGGCGGGAATCAAAAGCCGGGTTCTGATCGCCGACGTGGAATGCGAGCAGGGCAAATGTGAGATCACGGACTAATTCCACTGCTCCTTAAGAAACAGCCGCTTCGCCGGGGCTGTTTTTGCTGTGCAAGGCCCTGCCGGGACCATCCCCCCGGCAGGGCCTTTTTTTATCAATCACCGGGACGCGCGCCGGGACATTCTTTCCTTGCCCAACACCCCCAAGCGGTCTATAATTGCGCTTCTTGTAACCTTCCGGCCGGTTGCGCCCTATTGCCCCAGCCGTGCCCATTCCGCAACATGACCTCCAGGAGCCGGTCCGTGACCCTGTCCAGTGCAAAGAAAAAACAACTGCGCGCCGCTGTCGGCACATTCAGCAAGGCCAATATTCTGGTGCTCGGCGACATCATTGTCGATCACTTCATCTGGGGCTCTGTTTCCCGGATCTCCCCGGAAGCGCCGGTGCCGGTGGTGGATGTCACCCATGAGAATCTATTGCTGGGCGGGGCGGCCAATGTCCTGCACAACATCTACGCCCAGAACAGCCGGGCCTCCCTCTGCGGCCTGATCGGCAACGACGCCATGGGCGACCACCTCCTAAGCCTTCTGGCGGAACTCGGCTCCCCTGCCACGGGCATCGTCCGCACCGCAAACCGCCCCACCACCCTCAAGACCCGGATCGTGGCCCAGCACCAGCAGGTGGTCCGCTTTGACCGGGAAAAAACCGGGGAACCGAGTCCGGAGCGGCTGGCGGAGATCTGCCGGTTCATCGACGACCACCTGGAGAGCTTTGACGCGGTCATCGTCTCCGATTACAACAAGGGCATGATCAACCTGCCCCTGATGGAGCATCTGCGGAGCCGGATCAAGGAGCGGGACATCCCGCTCATCATCGACCCCAAGCCCCAGCACCCGGAACGCTTTCGCGGCGCCACCATCATCACCCCCAACCTGCACGAGGCCGAGCGCATGGCCGACATGGCCATCAAAACCGAGGAAGACCTGCGGACCGCAGCCCATCTCCTGCAGAAAAAACTGGCCAGCAACGCGGTCCTCATCACCCGGGGCGAGGCGGGCATGGCCCTGTACGAAAAAGGCCACCCCCTCTTCACCATCCCCACCATGGCCAAGGAGGTGTACGATGTCACCGGCGCAGGGGATACGGTGATCGCCACCCTGGCCCTGGGGTTGGCCGTAGGCCTGACCGCTGCCGACGCCGCCACCATCGCCAATTTCGCCGCCGGCATCGTGGTGGGCAAGGTGGGCACGGCCACGGCCTCAACCACCGAATTACTTGAGGCAATCGGATGAAAAGACCGTTGAGCATGACCGGCTACGGCCGGGGCGAAGTCACCGGGGCCAAAAGCTGGACCGTGGAAGTCCGCTCGGTGAACCACAAATTCCTTGATCTGAGCATCAAGATCCCCCGCAAGTATCTCGGCCTGGAAGACCGGATCAAAAAAGAGATTTCCGCCTACTACAGCCGGGGCCATGTGGATGTCTATGTCAACCCCGGCGCGGAGGCGGGCGACAATATCCGTTTGGCCGCCAACCTGCCCCTGGCCCGGAATTATCACCAGTGCCTGGAAGCAATCCGCCAGGATCTCTCCCTGCCCGACGGGCCGACTCTGGCCATGATCCAGAACTACAAGGAAATCATCATTGCCCACGAGGAGGAGGAAGACCTCGAGGCGGTCTGGCCGCAGGTCTGCGGGGCCCTTGCCCTGGCGCTGACCATGGCGCAGGGGATGCGGGAACAGGAAGGAGAGGCGCTCAAGAACGAACTACAGCAGCGGTTGCAGGAGTTTGCCACAACCGTGGAGGGAATTGCCCGAGATATCCCCGGTATTGTCCAACGGCGGACCGAGAAACTGAAGGAACGCTTGGCCATTCTCCTGCAGGGGGTTGACCTCGACCCCCTCCGCTTGGCCCAGGAGGTGGCGATCATGGCCGACAAGG
>PHAW01000376.1 GCA_002841785.1 Deltaproteobacteria bacterium HGW-Deltaproteobacteria-3
GGGGTTTCGGAGAGGAGTTCGCTGAAACCGATGATGGCATTCATGGGCGTTCGCAATTCATGGCTCATGTTGGCCAGAAAATCGCTCTTCAGACGGCTGATCTCCTCAAGCCGCACATTGGCCTCCCGCAACTCGGCGGTTTGCTTGGCGATTTCGCTCTCCAGCTTGCGGGCATACTCTTTTTCCCGGTCCTGATTGAGCCGGTACTGACGATAGTTGTCCTCAATCAACTTCCCGTGCTGCTGCTGGAGGATGCTGATCTGCCGGACCGACTGCTCATGATCCGCAACAAGCATCTCCCGCTCCTGCCTGTACAGGGCGAGCTCAAGGGTATTGCGCAAAAGAGCGGCGATCGCGGAACCTGGCTCCCAATCATCTTCCGGGGACGCAGTGCAGGAAATGATCAGCACCGCTGAAAACTTGGCAAGCGATATCGCGTGGCACCGGGTGCCGTTATCCGCTTTTCCCGTGATAAAGCCATCGGTCCCCCTGGCATCGCGAGCCATCTTTTCGCGCACCGGCAAGGCGACAGCGAGAGGACGCGCCCCATCAAGCACAGCCCCGGACTCACTGACCATGAGCATCGAGGCCTCGGGCAACAACGCATCGAGGATCGCCAAAAAACTTTGCAGTTCGGCATTGGCGTCGATCAGATCTTCAAATATGGCATCAAAGGTGGGCTCGGTCATCAGCGTTTCACTCGTCCGACTCGTACAATTCTTTGGCCTTGACCATTTCTCCGGGCAGATCCCTGATGATGATCTTGTAATCCGCCATCTTCTCCTTCACATGCTCGGTCAACTCGGGGGGCAATGGCTCGATGGGTCCGGGGATGGCCCAGTACTGCATCTTTCCCGCCATGAATTCGGCCAGTTGCAGGATACTGGCGGTGCTGGAAACGGATTTCACCTGCTTGGCAAGATGATGCGACTTGATGGAGCCGAGCACCTCCTGGGGCAATCCCCAGTCCTTGGTAAGAAGATAGCCCACCTCGGCATGATCGGCGCCAATGGCATTGCGTTCGCACTCGATCAG
>PHAW01000377.1 GCA_002841785.1 Deltaproteobacteria bacterium HGW-Deltaproteobacteria-3
CAAGGACAACATCATCCTGGTGAGCGGCGCGGACAATGTCCTCACCAAGATCAGCCATTGTTGCATGCCGGTGCCCGGCGATGAGATCGTGGGCTTCATCACTTCGGGCCGGGGCATTTCCGTGCACAAGGTTTCATGCCCCAACCTCGCGGCCTCGGACCAGCAACGGCTTATCGCGGTCAACTGGGCGGAAAACATCAAGGCCACCCACCGGGCCCAGATTCAGGTTGTCGCCCGGGACCAGAAAGGGTTGCTGGCCACGCTCAGCAATGCGATCAGCCACGACGACGCCAACATCCTCACCCTTGAAGCCACAACCTCAAGCGGCGGAATCGCCAAGCTCTCCATAATCGTTGAGATAAACAGCCGGGAACATCTCTTGCGCCTGTTGCAGCATGTGCAGCAGCTTGACGGTGTCCTGGAAGCCAGGAGAGCTTAGAGGGGCTTGGTTTTCTGCCTGCCGCAGGCAGGGAGTGAAGTTGCCCCACCGCCGGGACTGATCCAGCCAGGGATTTCCCAAATACAAACAAAAAAAAGCCCCTGCTTCCTAACGGGGGAGCAGGGGCTGAAAACATCAATGCCGGAGAATATCAGGCAGGCTTGACCACGGCGCCGGAACGGATACAACGGGTGCAAACACGAACCTGCATGCCATTGCCACCGGAGGTGGCCATTCTAACCCGCTGCAGATTCGGCAGCCAGCGCCTTCTGTTCTTGTTGTTGGCATGGCTGACATTATTACCGGTGGTCGGGCCTTTTCCACAAATCGCACATTTTTTTGACATGACAAACTCCTTTAACAAACCGCACCAGCGGGCATCTTGAAATCACCAGACAGAGACAGCCTGAGTTCTCCCGGCCGATCCCTTTTCAAAGAGGAAAATGTATACACCTTCTCCCATCACTTGACAAGTATTTTGTTCTCTTTTTTGGCTCTTCAGCAAAATTTGTGGGTTGATTCTGGCTCAGGGAGCTTGCCAACCGTATGATACAGGGCGATTTTCAGCACATCAAAGCTCCTGAAGCCG
>PHAW01000112.1 GCA_002841785.1 Deltaproteobacteria bacterium HGW-Deltaproteobacteria-3
CGGCGATAAAAGAGACGAAATGCTCCACAAGCAACGGGATATCCTCCTGGCGCTTGCGCAGGGGGGGGATATTGATCATCACCACCTTGAGACGGTAAAACAGATCCTGGCGGAACTCACCGGCGGCGATCATCTTCTCGATATCCCGGTTGGTTGCGGCAATGAGCCGCACATTGATGCTGACCGGGGCGATGCCCCCCACCCGCAACAGCGTTCGTTCCTGGATAACCCGCAGCAGCTTGATCTGCATGGGGATGGGCATCTCGCCAACCTCATCGAGAAAAACCGTACCGCCGTTGGCCGCCTCCAGCAATCCCAGCTTGGTGCTCACCGCGCCGGTGAAAGCCCCCTTTTCATGGCCGAAGAGCTCGTTGGCCACCAGCTCTTCGCTGAAGGCCCCGCAGTTGAAAGGGATAAAGGGCTCCCGGCCTCGCCCGCTGGCGCTGTGGAGCGCCCTGGCCACCAGCTCCTTGCCGGTGCCGGACTCCCCCTGAATGAGCACGTTGCAGTTGAGCGGCGCGATCTGACGGATGGTCTTGAATATCTCCTGCATGGCCGGGGAGCAGCCGATGATCCCGGCAAAGCGGTCGCCTCTTCCCGGCTCAGGCTCGAGACCTCCGCCCGCGCCGGCATCCTGCAGTGCGTCACGCACGGCGTGGCGAAGCTCCTCAAGACGGAAAGGCTTGGCGAGATAGTGATAGGCGCCGGCCTTCATGGCCCGGACCGCGTGGTCGACCGAGGCATAACCGGTCATCAGGATAACCTTGGTCGCCGGAGCCAGAGCAATGACCCGCTGGAGAATGTCGAGACCGTCGGCATCGTTGAGGCGGACGTCCGTGACCAAAACCTCCGCGGGTATTTCCGAAAACCGCTCCATCGCCTCGGAAGCGGAGACAAAGCCTTCGACCTCATAGCCATCCTTGCCCAAGGCCTGCACCAGACGGCGGACCGTGACGATTTCATCGTCAAGGATGTAGATGCGGATTTTTTGCGGGACGTTTTCTGTCATGAGCCAGGTTTTTCCAAGAAAGTAGCGGAGGCGGACTTACGCATCTCATGCAGCAGAGACTTGGCCAGACTAGCACGCTCCCCGTCACCTTGCAAAGCGAATTTTACGGGAAGGAACTGGTGCGCTGCTTTCACTGAAAGACAAAAAACACATTGGCTTTCTTGAAGACCTGGCATATTGTATATTTTTCGCATCCTCTCCCTGCCAAGGCCCTGAAACATATCCGCAGAGCGCGTCCATGCCCCCAAACGACCTGGCAAACACCACGGCCTCCGCCACAGGATATCAGCAACTTCGCCTTGCCTGCCTCTTCTGCGGAGGCGAAGCAATTCTTCGCGGACGCTGACACAACGCCACAGTACTCTGCACGGTGTGCGGAATGAAATCTTCGGCGAAACTCTACAGGGAACAGATCGAACAGTGGCAGGAGAACGTCTGCCGCTGCCTGGTGCAGGGACGAACTCCGTAGATTCCGGCAAACAGGAGGCTGGGCTTACGAATTTTTTTGGGGACTCAATCGAAAACGGGAAGGCGGCGAGGGCGGACGGTCAGATTTTGTAGCGCTGATAGATTTCCAATCGCACCGGACAGTCACAGGTGTAGAGGCTGCCGTATTTCCGCTGGTAGGGGCAATCTGTATCCCCCTGGCCGACAAAATAAAAAGTATCGCCGTCAATGGGGAAAGCCGGCCGGCAATAGCTATACGCATCCCGGCAGGCATACGCTTTTTTGCACAGAGGGGCGAGGGGCTTCTTCTTTTCATCCATTCAACTTTCCCTGCCGTTTGAGGCCGACCGCTTAGGTTGCAGAACTGCGCAACCCTATCACATGGCGCCCACCAAACACAATACGGAAAAAATACGGGGCACCCCCCTGGCAGGGAGGCCGGCACAGGAAAATTTTTCACGAACAGACAAGAATAGTACGCTCTTGCCGGATACACCCTCCCTATTTCTTGTGGGCAGACTGGTAGGATTCCAGCTCCTGCATGGCCTTCTCGTAACAATCAGGACAATAGGAATGCGAAGCCAGAACCCCGGCTTCCCGTTGCATATATTCCTCGACGCTCAGCCAGTCACCGCTGCCAGGCTCTTTCCCCTTGTCGTTTCTGATTTTCTTGCATACCGAGCAGATGGGCAGAAAGCCTTCATAGACCTTCAGGCGTCTTTTCATCTCCTGTTTTTCAAAATAATTCCGAAGACGCAGAGCCAGGTCCGTAAAGACATAGGGCTTGAGCAGATAATCATCAGCCCCGTTTCGCAGGGCTTCAATGGCTGAAGAGATATCCCCAAAGCCCGTGAGAATGATTACCCCGATCTCCGGGCTCCTGGCCTTTGCCCCTTTAAGAACTTCGATCCCCGATATGCCTTCCATGCACAGATCCGTCAGCACCAGATCGTAGTAATTTTCCTGCAAGGCGGCAAGCGCGGTTTTCCCATCGGCGACCGCCGTGGCGCCATACCCCATTTCCTCGATATCCCGGCGCAGGGTGCAACGGATGATCTCTTCATCGTCGACCAGGAGGATGTTTTTCCGCCATTGGCCTGTTTTTTCGTTCATGTCCGCCCCTCCACCGGCAAAAGAACGGTAAAGATGGAGCCGATGCCAATGGCGCTCTCAACCTCGATTGTTCCGCCATGCCTGGTCACGATGCCGTAACTTACCGCCAGCCCGAGCCCGGTGCCCTTGGCCGCTGATTTTGTGGAAAAAAACGGTTCAAAAATCCTGGGTTGATCCTCCTGGGCAATACCGTGGCCGGTGTCTTGAAACTGCACCGCGACCCATCCTTCCCTGCCTTCGGTCCGCACCGTTATTGTGCCGGTTTTCCCGGTTATAGACTCATCTGCGTTGGTGAGAAGATTCAGGAAAACCTGCTTGAGCTGATCCTCAACCGCCCGCACCTTCGGCAATGACGGAGCGAATTCCTTAAACAGGGAAATCCCCTTGTTCTTGAGGTTCTTCCGGCAGAGCAAGAGAATATCCTCCAGGGCGGCATGCACATCCACCGGAGTCTCTATGCCGCTGGTCGGCCGGTTGAAACTTTGCAGATCCTTGGTGAGCTTGGCAATGCGCTCGCATTCCCGGATGGCAAGTTCCACCATCTGAAGATTTTCCCCCTCAAGGCAGCTTTGCCGTTTCAAGCCGTCCAGCACATTGCGGATACCGCAGATGGGGTTGTTGAATTCGTGGGCGATGGAAGCGGCGAGCTTGCCCACCGCGCTCAACTTCTCCGCATGGAGCAACTGCCGGTGAATCTTTTCTATCTCCGCCGTGCGTTGGCTGACCCGCTCCTCCAACAATTCCCGCAATTCCCGTTCCTGGTTCTCCTCGCTCTTCCGCTCCGTGATATCCGTGCCGATACTGAGCTTTACCCGAAGATCGCCAATCCACTTGATAACCCGGTCGTGGTGCTCATACCAGCGTCCGGTTATGCTGTTGAAATTTTCCCAGACGAAGACGCCGCCGCCCCTGTCCCGCTTGACGCCGTTGATGGACAGCACCTTTTCGTTGCTGCAAAACTCGCACGGCCCGTCCTTGCCGCACTGCATCACCGTCCAGCATATCCGCCCGGCCCCTTCCCCGAAAGTCTCCCGGGCATGGCGATTCATAAAGAGAATTTCATAGCTGGTCATGTTGACCACATAAATAATGGCGTCGAGGCTGTCGAGCACGGTGAGCAGCCGGCGGTGCGCTCTGCCCAGGCTCTTCTCAGCCTTGGTCCGCTCGACAATCTCCTTCTGCAACCGTCTGTTTGTTTCGGTCAGACTGAGGGTCCGCTCCTCAACCAGCCTGGAGAGATGCTCGCCATACTCCCGCATCCGCGCTTCATCCTCCTTGCTCTTGGTAATATCGCGAACAAGGGCGAGAATCGCGCCGTTTTCGTCTTCAGGAATGGAAAGAAAATGGAGCAGGAGCCGCTTGTGCCCGAGAAGAATTTCCTCATCCTCCCCGACATGAACAGGGTGATGATTGACATTCTCAACAAGATGACGCACCGAGGAGGCATACGGCTCTTGAAAAAGGCCGGGGAAATTCGCGCCCAGGATCTTTTCTTCCGGCAGCCCAAACAAACCGGTGGCGCTGGCGTTTACATAGATGATCTTCTGCTCCCGGGTAATCCGGACCACGCCTTCGGACATGTGATCAAGAACCAGCTCAAGATGCCGTTGCGAATGCAACAGTTCCTTGGTGATTTCCCGCTGACAGATTCCGTCAAGCCCGAGAATCCGCGGCTCCCACTCCCGCGTTGCCCGTTTCCCGGAGCTGGAGATGAGTTCCTGCACATGGAGGAAGATGTTCTTGACCGACCCTTTGGCAATGCAGGCATCGGCGCCGTAGGAAAGAAAATCCGTTTCCCCCTCGCTGACAATGGCGGAAAGGATTACCACGAAAACATCCTGAAGACGGGGCATGGCGCGAACAATGCGGCACAGCTTGTCCCCGCTGATGTTGGGCATGACCAGGTCGACAAACATGATGTCCGGGACAAACCCCTCAAGGACATCGAGGGCCGAGAGGCCATCCTGGGCAACGCGTACTTCATGCCCCTCCTTTCCCAGGAAGTTGGCAAGGAGTTCAAGGATGAGCGGATGGTTGTCCACCACCAGAATCTTTTTGGGCATGGGGCGCTTCTCCCGTCTGACAAACGCATGAGAACAGCCTTCCCTCTCAGAGAAAACAACACACTGTACTGTGATTATAGGAGCCCTTGACCGGGAAAGTCAAAGAACAAAAAAGCCTGACCAACCCTCGCTATTCCGCGGAACCAGAGGAAGCCGGAGCAACCCGCTCGCTGATTCCCCTCCGGAGAACCTCCTTGTTGTAAGCGGCGATGGCCTCGCGCCGCTTGAGCATTCCCACCACCCAGCGGTTGTCTTTCGCCTCCACCACCGGGATCTCTTCCAGTCCCTTGGTATCGAACAAACCCATGGCGGTGTGGAGGTTGTCTCCCGGCGTGAGCACCACGACCTTGCGGGTGCAGATATTTCCCACCCGGGCGGAGAGCCGCAGCTCCTCGTCGTGCAGAATGCTCTTCACATCCTGCAGCGAGACAACTCCGGTCATCCTGCCGCTTTCATCCACCACCGGGAAATAGAAGCTGTCCCTGGCCATGCTGAAGATGGTCAGCAATTGGTTGACGTTGGCCTGCTCGCTGATAAAATCGACATCCTCGCTGATAACCCTGCCGACCTTGATGGACTTCATCACCGAGATCTCCCTCCCCTCATGGAGATCGATGCCGTCGCGGCTGAAATCCACGGTGTCGATGGAATCGGGATTCAGGCGGGAGGCCACCACGGTGCCGATGATGCTGGAGAGCATGATGGGGATGATAATGAGGTAGTTGCCGGTCATCTCAAAGAGCAAAAAGATGGCGGTGAGCGGGGCATGGGTGGCGGCGGCAAGAAAGGCGCCGATGCCCACCGCGGCATAGGCGCCGGGATTGGCGGTATACTGGGGCAGCAGGGAATGGGCCGCGGAACCGAA
>PHAW01000378.1 GCA_002841785.1 Deltaproteobacteria bacterium HGW-Deltaproteobacteria-3
CATTACCATTACGTCGGCGGCCACAACCTGTCAGTGGCAAGACCACACCATCAATATAATAGATACACCGGGGCATGTTGATTTCACCGTTGAGGTGGAACGGTGCCTCAGGGTTTTGGACGGCGTCGTTGCAATTTTTTGTGCGGTGGGAGGGGTTGAACCCCAGTCGGAAACCGTATGGCGGCAGGCGGATCATTATCGGATCCCCAGGATTGCCTACATAAACAAGATGGACCGGCTCGGGGCAAATTTTCTTCGTTGCGTCGAGATGCTTGAGGAGAGGTTGGGGGCAAATCCCTTGCCCCTTCAGTTGCCGGTTGGAAAAGAAGAAACATTCAGGGGCATCATTGATCTCGTTCAAGAGAAAATGATGCGCTTTGATGAGGATACAAAGGGATCCAGGATTGAGTACGAGCCTGTCCCTGATGAGTTCAAACAAGAGTCTGCGGCCGCACGAATGGCCCTTATCGAGAAGTTGGCCGACTTCGATGATTGGGTCATGGAAAAATTTCTGAATGAGCAACCTGTTACGGTTGATGAGATCAACCGGGCTATCAGGACTGCAACTCTGAACCTTGATGTCGTGCCTGTCTTGTGTGGCAGCTCCTTTAAAAATAAAGGGGTGCAGCCATTGCTTGACGCAGTAGTCGCATATCTGCCTTCGCCTGTCGATGTCCCATCGGTGCAGGGCGTCAATGCGGATGGTGTGACGGAAACGAGAAGGGCAAGCGACGACGAAAGTCTGTCCGCCCTTGTTTTCAAGCTGACATCGGATCCTTTTGTGGATATTCTGGCGTATGTACGCGTTTATTCCGGCGTAATCAAGGTCGGGGATAGGGTGTACAATCCAGGAAAGAAAAAGAAGGAAAAGATTGGCCGGATAGTCAAGATGCACGCCAACAAAAGGGAAGAGGTCGGCGAGCTGAGGGCTGGTGACATCGGGGCTGTGGTTGGGTTGCGCTTTTCCATTACCGGGGATTCGCTCTGTGAATCGGGAGAGACCTTTACTCTCGAT
>PHAW01000379.1 GCA_002841785.1 Deltaproteobacteria bacterium HGW-Deltaproteobacteria-3
GGCTGCCGCTGCTCCGGCACAGGCTGATACCCCGGCCGCAGCTCCTGCCCCGGCCAAGAAAAAAGGCAAGGCCGTGGAAGGCTGCTAACCGGCGGCTCAACCCGTCAGCGTACCCCGTTGCCGCAGAAACTCCAGCAGCAGTTGCTCCAGGCCATACTGCTGCTGGAGCAGGCGGCCGACTCCCTGGTCCAGCCTGTGCATCGGGGCTGGACCGGCGGTCTGCCTGATGTGCCGGCAGTTATAATTCAGGCAGAACATGGGCTTGAACAGAAGCAGACAGCCACGCTCCCCGAGAAAACAGCACTCCCCGTCCTCCCGCAGGATTCGCACACAAACCCCTGCCAGGAGATTGATCAGCAACTGGATCACGTCATTCTCCCCAGCCATGAAACTGCTGCAGCATCCGCCGCCAGCCCTGGCTCCGCAGACGGAGCAGAGGGACCCAAAGTCCAGGTCCGCCATGATCCCGGAGAGTTCGCGCTGCAGAAGCCCGGCTTGGGCCAGCATCCCGGCAACCGCCTCATTGGCTCCGAGTTCCGGGGCCAGCCCGGAATGCAACCGGTGCGCCACACCGAGCCGGGCCTGGATGGTGGTGCCGTACAAATCCTGCATGGAAAAACGAGGCTGCGTCCCCAACGTGGTCTCCGCCAATGACCCAGACCATGCAGTCACGCTTTTTCTGGTTTTTTCAGGCCGGGTGTGGTTAGCTGAAGCGATACAAAAATGAGCCCAACAACCATCCAAGCACACATATGACAGACTCCCGCAAGACCTCGCAACTCTGCCCCAATTGCCGCCGCCTCATCAGCCGGGATGAACCCTTCTGCCCCTATTGCGGGATCAGGACTCCCGGCGTCTGGTGGAAGAACCACGCCTTCCTGCGGCTGTTCCACGACCAGAATCTCTTTCTCACGGGCTTGAGCGGTCTCAACATCGCCCTCTTTGTCCTCTCGCTGCTCATGAATCCGCGCGGCATGTCCATGGGCATGAACCCCTTCGGCTTTCTCTCCCCG
>PHAW01000380.1 GCA_002841785.1 Deltaproteobacteria bacterium HGW-Deltaproteobacteria-3
GATCGGGTAGGAGGCGGGGTTGCCCCCGCCGTCCTCCCACACCACCGTGCGTACGGTTCCGTACACGGCGGTTCATGAAACAACTTGAAGCCGACGGTACTGGTTCATTAGTGACACCAGGCCCAGCTTTTCGAAGAACGACTTCCTGACGGCCTTGTGCATGTGCGCGGCCCCGGAGTTCCACCAGGGGCCACGGCCATTGCTGGCTGAGTTCCATGCCGTTTCCTCGGGAAGACCAAACCGCATCAGATTTCTTGCCCGCGTAAAGGGGCGCTTCCACTGCCGCCAGAGTATGCACCGCAACTTCCGCCGCACCCACCCGTCAAGCTCCTCAAACAGACCCTTTATTTCGGAGTACCGGAAGTAATTGACCCAACCCCGCAGTTTCTGACTGAGTTCATTGATCACGGTGCGGAGGCTCTGCCCCCTGCCCCGGCGCCAGACTTCCCGGATTGTCGCCTTGAATCGCTCCACCGATTTCCTAGCCACCTTCAGGCGCGGTCGCCGATGAAAGGTCATGCTGTAACCCAGAAAACTCCTGTGCCACGGACGATCCACCGCGCTCTTGTTCCGGTTGACCGTGAGCTTGAGACGCCCGGAAAGAAACCCGCTGATCGAGGCCATCACCCGTTCGCCGCTTGCCCGGCTGGCAACATAAATATTGCAGTCATCAGCGTAGCGGCAAAACGCATGGCCCCGCGTCTCCAGCTCCTTGTCCAGTTCGTCGAGCAGGACATTGGACAGTAGCGGCGAAAGCGGGCCGCCCTGCGGCGTCCCTTCTTTGCGGGCTGAGACAACGCCACCCTCAAACATTCCGGCCTTGAGATATACGTCGATGAGCCTGAGAACCCTTGCATCCTTCACCTTACGATGCCGGTAGCACATGGCAGGCCGTCAGATCTCCCAGGGCAATACGCGTGACCTTCACACTTATGCCCGCCGCATCTACGTCCACACCTTCCGTGCAAGTATCGGGCTTTGAAGATAATTGCCTCCTCACCCGGTGTGG
>PHAW01000381.1 GCA_002841785.1 Deltaproteobacteria bacterium HGW-Deltaproteobacteria-3
TTGGAGAAAGGATCTGGCGTAGGTATGTTTTTCATCCACCGGCAGTTGCTGGGTAAGGCCAAGGGCGCGGCCCCGGGGGATGATGGTCACCTTGTGGATCGGGTCGGTGCCGGGCAGCAGCATGGCCACCAGGGCGTGGCCGGCCTCGTGGTAGGCGGTGATCTCCTTTTCCTTTTCGGTGATGATCATGCTGCGGCGTTCGGCCCCCATCATTACCTTGTCCTTGGCCTGCTCCAAGTGGATCATGGTGATTTTATCCGCATCGGCACGGGCTGCCAGCAGCGCGGCTTCGTTCACCATGTTCTCCAGGTCGGCCCCGGAAAAACCAGGGGTGCCGCGGGCGATGACCTCCCAGTTGATATCTTCGGCAATGGCCTTTTTCTGGCCATGGACTTCGAGGATTTTCTCCCGTCCCTTGACATCCGGCACCGGCACCACCACCTGACGGTCGAAGCGGCCGGGCCTCAGCAGGGCAGGGTCAAGCACATCGGGACGGTTGGTGGCGGAGATGATGATGACGCCTTCGTTGGATTCAAAGCCGTCCATTTCGACCAGCAACTGGTTTAAGGTCTGTTCCCGCTCATCGTGGCCGCCGCCCAACCCAGCGCCACGGTGGCGGCCCACCGCGTCGATCTCGTCGATGAAGATGATGCAGGGCGCGTTTTTCTTGCCCTGGATGAAGAGATCACGCACCCGGCTTGCTCCTACGCCGACGAACATTTCGACAAAATCGGAGCCGCTGATGGAAAAGAAGGGCACCTCGGCCTCGCCGGCAACGGCCTTGGCCAGGAGGGTTTTGCCGGTGCCCGGTGCGCCGGCCAGCAAAACGCCCTTGGGGATGCGGCCGCCCAACCGGGTGAATTTCTTGGGATCTTTCAGAAAATCGATGATCTCGGAAAGCTCTTCCTTGGCCTCTTCAATGCCGGCGACATCGGCAAAGGTGACCTTGGTCTGGTCCTTGTCCAGGAGGCGGGCCCGGCTTTTGCCGAAGCTCATGGCCTTGCCGCC
>PHAW01000113.1 GCA_002841785.1 Deltaproteobacteria bacterium HGW-Deltaproteobacteria-3
TGTGATGCACTTCCACCATCAGCCGGAAAAGGCCACAACCAACCCGGTGCCTGTGGCCATGATAAATCTGGCGAACATCTTTGCTTCCCTGAAGGGCGTCTGCCTGGGGGAGCCCCAGGTCACAGCGGAAGATGCGGCGCGCTCTTTTTCCTGGGCGTTGATCCAGGAATACCACCGCCCGTTTCAGGAGGTCAGCGTGCCGCAGTTTGTCAATTCGTTTTCCGCGGAGCTTGACAAAACGTGGGCCGGCATCACCGGGGAAATCCTGCTGTAGAGCTTAATCCAGGGGAGTGAACATATCCTTGCTGGCTCCGCAGATGGGGCAGGACCAGTTTTCCGGCAGATCCTCAAAAGAGGTGCCTGGGGCGATGCCTGAGTCCGGGTCTCCGGCGGCCGGATCATAGATATACCCGCAAACCGAACATTCATAACGTTTCATGGCGGTGCTCCTTTTTTTGTGACCAGTATGGGGATGCCAGGCGAACCTTCCGGGACGAGCTGCCGTATCTGTTAATCATAGGTGGTCAGCTCGGGCACCGTCAACGATTTTTATTGGCAATGGGCGCTGACGCCGCCAGGCACCGGCGTTGTCCAGGATTTTGAAGGAGAGGGGTGGATGATTGAGAAGCAAGAGGTTGTTTCCAGGCAGGAGATCGCCACGAGGGTTGCAGAGCTTGGCCAGGCCATCAGCCGTGATTATGCCGGCCGCCGGTTGGTTATGATCGGCATTCTGAACGGGGCCTTCATCTTCATGGCCGATCTGGTCCGGGAAATCGCGTTACCCCTTGAAATCGACTTTATCCGGGTGTCGAGCTACGGCTCCTCCACCTGTTCCTCCGGCGCCGTTCAGTGTACCAAGGACACCGAGCTTGAGCTGGCAGGAAAGGATGTGCTGCTGGTGGAGGATATCGTCGATACCGGCACAACCCTTGCCTGTCTCAAGGATCTCTTTGCCGCCAGAAATGCCCAATCCGTGCGGATTTGCGCCCTGATCGACAAGAAGGAGCGGCGCACGGTTGAGGTGACCGTGGATTATGCCGGATTTGAGGTGGCGGAAGGCTTTTTGGTCGGCTATGGCCTTGACCATGCGGAGCAGCACCGTCAGTACCCGGCAATCTACAAGATTGTCGGCGGGGTGTGAGCCCGTGTCGACCCTGCAGGAGAAAGACAAGCGGTTCCTGTGGCATCCCTACACCCAGATGCAGGATTATGCCCAGCGCGACCTGCTCCTCATCGACAGGGCGGAAGGCGTTTTCCTCTTCGACCAGCAGGGCAGGAGGTATTTCGATACCATTTCCTCCTGGTGGTGCATCGTCCATGGGCATGGCCATCCGATTATAACGGAAAAAATCCGTTCCCAACTGGCGCGGCTTGACCAAGTGTTGCTGGCCGGAACCAGCCATGAAGGGGTGATTTTGCTGGCGGAACAACTGGTGCAGCTTGCCCCGCCCGGGCTTTCCCGGGTGTTTTACTCCGATAACGGTTCCACCGCTTGCGAGATCGCGATCAAGATGTCGCTCCAGTATTGGCGGCAGGTTGGGCAGCCGGGCCGCTGCGGGCTGGTGGGCATAGAGCGCGGCTATCACGGCGACACCATCGGCACCATGAGCCTGGGCGGGGTGCCGGAATTCCATGGCCCCTTTGCGCCGCTGCTTTTTTCTTCCCATCGTCTGCCATCCCCATACTGCTACCGCTGTCCGGCCGGTCTTGCCCAAGAGGGGTGTGATTGCCAGTGCCTGCAGCCGCTTGCCGAACTTCTGGCCGAACAAGGCGAGAAGATTGCCGCGCTGATCATCGAACCGCTTATCCAGGCCGCCGGGGGGATGATCATCTACCCCGCCAAGTATCTGCAAAAGCTGGCTGGCTTGATCAAGAAACACGGGGTGCATTTGATTTTTGACGAGGTGGCCACCGGCTTTGGCCGGACCGGAACCATGTTTGCCCTGGAGCAGGCCGGGGTTGTCCCTGATTTTCTCTGTTTGTCAAAAGGGTTGACTGCTGGTATGTTGCCCATGGCTGCAACCTTGACCAGCGAGGAGGTTTTTCAGGCCTTTTATGGAGACTATGGCGAAGGGAAAACCTTTTTTCACGGCCATACCTTCAGCGGCAATCCCCTGGCAGCCGCCGCAGCCCTCGGCTCGTTGCGGGTTTTTGCCGCAGAGCAGACCATGGCTGCGTTGCCGGCCAAGATCAGCCATCTCCGGGCGCGGATGCGCCGCTTTGGAGATCTGCCCTGGGTCGGGGATCTCCGGCAGATCGGGATGATCTGCGCCATGGAGCTGGTCAAGGATAAAAAAACCAAGGCTCCCTATGCGTTGCAGGAGCGGGTCGGCTGGCCGATCTACCTGGCCGGGCTTGAGCAGGGCCTTCTGCTACGGCCCATCGGCAACGTGATGTATCTCTGGCTTCCGCTTTCCGTGACCCTGGCAGAGATAGACGAGATCGCGGAACGGACCTGGCAGGTGCTTTCCGATCCGCGCAATATTGCGGGATGGTAGGCTGGCTTGTGTGAAAAGAATAATCCTGTGCGCCTGTAGCTCAGTTGGATAGAGCATCGGCCTTCGAAGCCGGGAGTCGGGGGTTCGAATCCCTCCGGGCGCACCACTGAAAATATAAAAACCCCGACAGGCAATACAGCCTGCCGGGGTTTTTTGTTTTGCACTGGCACGCTGTGCGGCTTGCGCATCAAGCGATCCCCTTCGGGGTTATCTCCGCGCGCCGTGCCGGGTCATTGCCGAAGTAATTGCTCGGCAAGGGTGTCGATGCAGGTTCTCAGCTCGGGATAGGTTGTGGCGGCGTCGATCTGTCTGCGGACGGCAGGGCCATTGGTTGTGCCGCGAAAGTATTTCCAGGCATGGTTTCTGATTTTAGAGAGATTCGGTTCCGGGGCAAGGTGGATCTCGGCGAGTTCAAGATGGCGTTGCAGGGCTTTGATTCTGTAGGCCATGGAGGGGTGCTGGTTCACACCCCTGGAAAAGATCCAGGGTGCGCCCAGGGCGGCCCGGCCGATCATCACCCCGGCGCAGCCGATTTTTTTCAGCAGGGCCACCCCCTGCTCATGGGAGGTGATGTCGCCGTTTGCAATAACCGGGATGGCAACGCTTTCCATGACTTGGCGTATGACCTCGTGGTCAATGGGGCCGGTGAATCCGTCGCTCCAGGTGCGGGCATGGATGGCAATGGCGTGCGCGCCGGCTCCTTCCGCTATTCTGGCAATCTCCGGGGCGGTGATGGTGTGCTGATTCCAGCCCGAGCGTATCTTGACGCTTACCGGTTTTTTTGAGTTTTTGCAGACGGCGGTGATGATCTGTTCAGCAAGGCGCGGATTTTTCATCAATGCGGCTCCGGCGCCTGTCTGGACGACTTTTTCCATGGGGCAGCCCATGTTGATATCGATTCCGGCAACAGGGTGTTCGCTCAGGATCGCCGCGGCTTCTCCCATGGTGGCGGGATCGCGGCCGTAAAGCTGCATGACCACCGGTTGTTCCGCGGCGTTGGTGAGGAGCAGCTCCAGGCAGTCGCGTTGTTGCGACACCAGGCCACGGCAGTCGATCATCTCGGAATAGCAGAGGCCAGCTCCATATTCTTTGCAGAGCAGGCGGAAGGGCAGGTCGGTGCCGCCTGCCATGGGGGCGAGAATGAATGGAGTTGTAATGGGGATTGCCCCAAGGGAACAGGTCATCGCAGGCTCATGGTGTCGAACGGTTTTGTACAAATGAAAGAACAGGGAAGATGGAGGGCAGCGTGCGCGGAATGCCACCGTCCCGCGAGAGACTGAGAATTGTGTAACGGGCCGGCGCGGAAGAGGAGGCGATAAACCGAACCCCCTTGCCGGGTTCGGGGGGGTTGGCTGCGGAGTCTGTATTGGCGGGCAAGGCGCCGACTGCCGCAGGGATCATACTATATCTGGCTTGAGCGGGAAGTGCAAACAGCAAAAAAAGCAGGGGCGGGCAAAAGTGCTTGGCGGACAGGCAATGACGTTGATTTTTCAGATGGTTTGCTCTGCGCAAAAAAAAAGAAGATCGACTTCGCGGGAAAGTCGATCTTCTTTTAAGGAGAAAGGAGATAAGAGTTGTTTTATTGACTTCGTGTTAAAGCAACAAGCGTGCCACAGTTTCATTTTTTTGTTTTTTGTTGGTTTTTGCTGGATTCATGGGGCTTGCCGTGGGAACGAAGAAGGAAGCAAAAGAGGAGAGGAGTACAAATTTTTTAACACTTATGGGGGGAAAAGGAGTTGCTTTTTGTTTTATGCAGTTGTTTCGCCATATTATATGGGGCTGTTTTTTTGTACCAGCATGTGGAGAGAGTTTTTCCGGAGAGAAGGCTGAAAATTGGGCAAGGGGAGCTACGGCCCGAAGCGATGGTGCGGTGTAGTATAAAAAATTATACTTGAGCAATGCCTCCTGTGCCTTTCATGAAAAAGGTTGCCGAGCTGCTTTTTGTTGGTGGCCGGGTCAGCGCTGTTTCCGACAACCAACGGAAAATACTTGGGAAAAATATGTGGTAAAAAAGGCAAGAGTATACGATATAATACACAGATAATTTGCGATGGAGTTAACGAAAGACGCATAAAAGGGGGCGCTATGAGAGAGTGGTTTGAAAACTTGAGTCTGCGGATAAAACTTTTTCTGCTGGTCGGTTTTGTCGCGTTGTCCATGGTGTCCAGCGTCGTGATCGCTCAGTTCATTATCCACAGGGTGCAGATCGGCGGGGATATGTACACCGGCATCGAACTCAAGATGGACTACATCGACAAGGTCGCCCGGATTCGTCTCAATCTCAACCTCCTCAACAGCATCCTAAAGGGCCAGATCATGGAGTACGATCCGGAAAGCCTGAGCGGCCTGAAAACCACCTCCGCCAAGTTTAACGAGGCCATTGAAGAAATGCGGGAAAGCATTGCCAAGCCCGCCGGTAAAAAAATGTACTGCGGATCATGCCATGCCATGGAACAGGCTCCGGCAACCGTAGCCTCCTATGACGAGCTGGCCGCCTTCTGGCCGGTGATGGACGAAATCATCAAAACAAAGATCCTGCCTTCCCTGGAAAAAGGGGATGAGGCCACCGCCTTGGAAGCCTTTGACGGGGAGTTTTTTGAGAAATATTACAGCCTGATGCAAAGCACCAAGGCTGCGGTTGACGAGCTTCGGGGCGGGCAGGAGATCACCAAGGAAAAGGCCATGGCCGAGGTGAAGATGTTCGGTCTGTTCTTTATCGTTGGCGGGGTTATCTCTCTTGTGGCCGTTGGCCTGTTCGCCTTTTTTGTCGTGCAGATGCTTGTCCGGTCCATCAACACCATTGTCCGTGATCTGGACGAGAGCGCCGACCGTATTTCCGAGGAGGCTCAGGCCACGGCCAGCACCTCCCAGACGGTGGCGGAAATGGCTTCGGAGATGGCGGCCTCCCTTGAGGA
>PHAW01000114.1 GCA_002841785.1 Deltaproteobacteria bacterium HGW-Deltaproteobacteria-3
TGATTTTAAAACGGAGTCATGACGGGTCTATCCGACCCGTATCCTGACTTTCAGTCATTTATTTTAACCCACCGTCTTTAGACGGTGGTTGTTAAGTTTCAACCGGGCAGGATAGACAGAAGACCGATACGAATTGCCGGTCTTGAGGCGATTACAGCGGCTTCTGACTCTCCATCATCAAAATCAAATCCAGCACCCGGTTGGAGTAACCCCATTCGTTGTCGTACCAGGAGAGCACCTTGACCGAGGTGCCGATCACCTTGGTGGACAGGGCGTCCACCACCGAGGAGTGCGGGTTGCCCTGGTAGTCGATGGAGACCAGGGGTTCTTCGGAATAGCCCAGGTAGCGGTTGGCCGCTTCTTTCAGGGCCTGATTCACCTCCGGCACCGTGGTCGGCCGTTCCACCTCCATGACCGCGTCCACCAGGGAGACGTTGGGGGTGGGCACCCGCACGGCCAGGCCGTCGAACTTGCCTTTCAGTTCGGGGATCACCAGGGAGACGGCCGCCGCGGCCCCGGTTTTGGTGGGGATCATGGAGAGCGCTGCGGCCCGGGCGCGGCGCAGGTCGCTGTGGGGAAAATCCAGGATGGACTGGTCGTTGGTATAGGAGTGGACCGTGGTCATCAACCCGGTCTTGATGCCGAAGCGGTCGAGGATGACCTTGACCATGGGGGCCAGGCAGTTGGTGGTGCAGGAGGCGTTGGAGATAATGTGGTCTTCCGTGGGGTTGTATTCGTCCTCGTTGACCCCCATGACGATGGTCTTGACCTTGCCCTTGGCAGGGGCGGAGATGATCACCTTTTTGGCGCCGGCTTCAAGGTGCATGGCCGCCTTGTCCCCATCGGTGAAAAGGCCGGTGGATTCGACCACGTACTCGACCCCAAGCTTGCCCCAGGGAATGTCGGCGGGATTGCGGTGATTGAAGATTTTAACCAGGCGGCCGCTGACGACAATGCCGTCCTCGGAGGGGGTCACGCTTTTGTCGTACACGCCCATGATCGAGTCGTATTTGAGCAGGTGGGCCAGGGTGGCGTTGTTGGTCAGGTCGTTGATGGCGACGACCTCGATGTCGGCAAAGAGCGGATCTTTATCGATGGCCCGGAAGATGTTGCGGCCGATGCGGCCAAAACCGTTGATGCCTATGCGTATCGTCATGTCAGTCTCCTTTCTGTGTGTGTGCCGGGGATATCTGTCCTGTGCTGAAAAATGCGGTGGGTACTCCAATCTGCTGCTAGTGTACCTGTGAAAGCGCCTCGCGATACAGCGCTAAATAATGGACCAGCACTTTATCCCAGGTGTAGGTGTCGTGGATGGTCCTGATGGCGGCCTGCTGCATGGCCAGGATTTTTTGGGGATTGTCCCGGAAGGTCTGCATCGCTTTCTGCATTGCGCCCATCAGGGCGGCGGATTTGTGCTCCGGATAGGCAAAGCCGGTTTCCCCGTCCTTTACCTTGACCAAGCCGCCGATGTGGTGGACGATGGGCAGGTTGCCGAAGAGCTGGGCGATATAGTCGGTAAGGCCGCAGGGCTCGTAGCGGGAGGGGATGAGAAAGAAGTCCCCCGCCGCGTAGATGCGGTTGGCAAGCTGCTGGTCGTAGCCCCGCAGCAGGCAGATGCGGCCGAGGTTTTTGCGGGAAGCGGCCAGCCCGGACAGGGCCGTCTCGATCTCCTTGCTGCCCGAGCCCTGGATCAGGACCTGGAAGTTCTGGTCCAGGGGCAGCAGGGTTTCAAGCGCCCCCAGCAGCTTGTCCACCCCTTTTTGGGCGGACAAGCGGCCGACAAAGGTGAACAGCGGGTTTCCGGGCCGATCGTCCAGGGTGCCGGTCTGGCGCACCGTTTTGAGGCAGTGCCCGGCCACATCCTTGAGCAGGCTCTGGCGGCATTTCGCCTTGCCCGCCAGATCGCCGGTGGCAGGGTCAAAGGCGGCGGCAAGACCCAGGGGTTTTGGCTTGGCCGGGTTAAAGTCCGCCGGGTTGATGCCGTTGGTCACGCCCTTGAGCACCACGCCCCGGGCCAGGAGCCGGTGGCCGAGCATGCCGGTCAGCGCATCGTCGTCGGTTTCCCGCAGCTCCCGGGCATAGTTTTCGCTCACCGTGTTCATGACCGCATAGGTCGAGGCGGCGAGAAAGGGGTCGAATTTGTTGTCCAGCAGATTGGCGGTGATCAGGGAGCCTGGCAACCCGGTGATCGCCTCGGCAAAGGGCTGGTCGCCCACCTCCTGGTGGTAGCCGGTCCCGGCGTTGTGGATGGTCACCACGCAGCCGGTTTCGGCAAAGTAATGGCGAAATCCTTCCGCTTCGCGGAGCATGGCCGGCAGGATGGCGGTATGGCCGTCGTGGCAGTGGATGATCTCGGGCCGCTCTTTCAACCGGATCATCAGGGCCGCCGCCGCCTTTTGCAGCAGAACATTCATGGCGAAGTAGTCGAAATGGCCGGAGCCCTGGTGGTGCAAAGGGTCCAGGGCCTCGTCCTCGGCGGTGTAGGTATAGACGCTCTTTTTTTCCAGATAGCGGGCCGCATCAATCAGGTAGATGGCAAGCGTCCCTTTTTTCGGAGACGGGTTTTCCTTTTTGGCAAAAATCCGCACATATTCCCGGCGCGGTTCCCCTGCATAATCCATGTCGATGTCAAACCCCAGATCCAGGGCGGCAAAGCCCAGTTGTTTCGGGTCCATGAAGCCGTAGAGCGGCAGGACCACGCTGACCGTGCGGCCCGAACGGGCCAGGGCTTCGGCCAGTTGCCGGGCCACATCCTTAACCCCGCCGGCCCCGGCCAGGCCGTCGTACTCGCGGGTCAGCATCCAGACGTTGTTGATGGCTGCTTTTCGTGGAGATGCTGTGCTCATGTATGGATCCTGTAGGCACGCGAAGGCGTAAAACGTTTTTTAAAAAACCGACCTCGCCTTCAGGCAATGGCTTTCTGCCGCAGCAGATGATCGGCCAGGGTCAGGGCCACCATGGCCTCGCAGACCGGGATGATCCGGGGAATGGCGGAGATGTCGTGCCGGCCGCCGATGCTGACCGCGACCGGCTCATGGGCCAGGTTGCCGTTGGAGATTCCGGCCAGGATACCGCCGCTGTTGTTGGTGGCAAAGCCACCGGGCAGGATGACATCGTTGTTTTCCGATCCCCGCATGCCGGCGGCCGCAAAGCCTGCGCCGATCTCCACCCCCTTGACCGCGCCGATGGACATCAGCGCGCAGGCCAAGGCCGCGTCGAGCTTTTCAAACACCGGTTCGCCTAAGCCCGCCGGACAGCCGGTGGCGAGGATCTCGACAATGCCGCCCAGGGTGTCTCCTTCCTTGCGCACCGTCTCGATGTGGCCGATCATTGTGGCGGCGGCTTCGTTGTCCGGGCAGAAAAGCGGGTTGTCGTTGATTTCGGCCAGATTGCGTTTGCCGGTGGTGATCCCGCCCAGGGCCACGGTGTAGGCTCTGACCGTGATGCCATGCAGGGCAAGGAGTTTTTTGGCCACCGCCCCGGCCGCCACCCTGCCCGCGGTTTCCCGGGCCGAGGCCCGGCCGCCGCCCCGGTGGTCGCGGAGTCCGTATTTGGCGAGATAGGTGATGTCGCCATGCCCCGGCCGGAAGATATCCTTGAGATTGTCGTAGGACTTGCTGTGGGCATCCTTGTTGAAGATGGCCAGGGCAATGGGGGTGCCGGTGGTTTGCCCCTCAAAGACGCCGGAGAGGATCTCCACGGCGTCCGGTTCCTTTCTGGGGCTGGCGGCAGGCCCCCCCCTGCCGGGCCGCCTGCGGTCCAGCTCCGCCTGGATATCCCGGGCGGTGAGCGGCAGCCCGGGGGGGCATCCGTCCAGGGTGGCGCCCACTGCGGTGCCGTGGGATTCGCCCCAGGTGGTTACGCGAAAAACAGAGCCAAAGGTATTTCCAGCCATTATTTTTTCCTAGCAGAATATTGGGTCCTTGGGGAGCGAGGCTTCGACTGCGCGAAGAAACGCGTCGTCTCCCAGGGCCGTTTCAATGATATGCACGATTTCGCCCGCGGTTTTGTTGCTGGTGTCCACGGCAAGGTGCGACCCTTTTTCATAGAGCGGATCCCGCTCGGCCAGCACCTGGGCCACTTCGACATAGAGGTCGGAGTCGGTGAGCGTGGGCCGCTGCTCCGTGCTGTTTGCATCCTCGGCCAGTCTGCGGCAGATGGTGTCGATATCCGCCGTGAGCCAGACGGTAAGGCCGGTCTGCCGCAGGAGGTTCCAGATATCCTGATGGAGGATCGCCCCGCCGCCGGTGGAAATGACCGCGTCCTTGCGGCAGACCATTTCGGCCAGCAGGTCGCGCTCCAGGAGACGGAACTGCCCCCACCCGTGCTGGGCGACGATCTGCCGGATGGACTGCCCTGCCCTGGCCACGAGCATCTCGTCCATGTCGATGAAATCGAGGTGCAGGTGCTCGGCCAGCGTCAGACCCACCAGGGTCTTGCCGGTGGCCCGGTAGCCGGTCAGGATTATTTTTCTCCGTGGTGTGAACATATGGCAACTCTTCTTCCGGCCCAGGGCGAAAAACTCGCGGATGCGCATCGAGCTGTAACTGTACAGTTATTAAACATATAGTGAATTTACGGGAAAGAGAGGGGGGGTGTCAAGCGCGGCCTCTCTTTCTTTTCCGTGATAGACCGCGAAGCAGGAAAAAGCACAAGGATTTTATCGGCTATTCCTCTGGGAGTCCGGGCAATGCGGAGATCGTATTTCCAGGTAATGTCTTGAAATACAACGACATTGTAATTTTTTTTCTGAAACAGGACAAAAAAGGTTTGACAGCCGCTCGTGCAAATGATAACTTTTATCAAACACGAGATGCTTGTCCTTCTGGAATCCTTTTATACTGGAGATATGTCATGGGTGAAAACTGCTGCGGTTGTTTACAGGTTGGTCAGAATGTTCCCGATTTTACCATGGAAACCTACGAGCCGACCGATTACGGATTCGGCACCATTTCCCTGGAAAAGCTGAAAAAGGCCGGCAAGTGGACAGTCCTGGTTTTCTATCCCGCCGATTTTACCTTTGTCTGCTCCACCGAATTGGGTGACCTGGCCGACGAGTACGACACTATCAGGGCGGTGGGCGCTGAGGTGATCACGGTGAGCACCGACACCGTTTACACCCATCTCGCCTGGAAACGGGAAGAGAAATTCCTGGAAAACGCCAAATACCCCATGGCCGCCGACCCCACCGGCGCCGTGGCCAAGTTGTTCGGGGTCTATGACTACAGCACGGGTCTTGCCCTGCGCGGCACCTTTATCATCAGCCCGGAGGGCAAGCTGGTTGCCTCGGAGGTGAATTTTTACAACGTCGGCCGCAGCGCCAAGGAACTCTTGCGGAAACTCAAGGCCAGCGTCTATGTGGCCGCCCATCCGGCAGAGGCGTGCCCGGCCCGCTGGGAAGCAGGCGACAAGACCCTTACCCCCGGGCCGAAACTGGTAGGGCATGTGTACGAGGCCCTGAAGTAATCCCGCCGCAATCGCGGTGAGCGCGATTGCGCAAACACGGAACATCCTCTCCTCCGCCGCAGCCCCGGCACAGGAGGAGAGTTGTTTTCTTCCTCCCCTCCCCTGTGAAGCCCCCTTTCCCTCCTCCCCGGGAAAGGGGGCTTCCTTTTTTCCGAGGACTTCAGGGGTGATTATTCCCGTGCATCCCGGTCCAGAGGCCCAGGAAAAAATGGCGGGCATTGGCGCCCAGCGAGCGGGTCCGGTAGCCGCCTTCCTGCACGATCAACGTGGGCAACCGCAGATTGCCGAGCATCCGGCCGTTTTCCTCAAAATCAGCGGGCATGAGCGACCAGGTGCCGGTGGGGTCTTTTTTGGCCGGGTCAAGCCCCAGAGCCACCACGAGAAAATGCGGCTTAAAGGCGCGGATCCGCTTGAGCGCCCGGGCAAGCACCGGTCGGTAGCCCGAGCCCTCCAGCGTTTCCGGCAATGGGTAGTTGCGATTGAACCCCCTCCCCGCCCCCTCCCCCACCTCTTCGCGAAAACCGGAAAAATAGGGATAGGCAAAGCTTGGGTGCCCGTGGATCGAAAGGGTCAGCACATCGTTGCGCTGATAAAAGATATCCTGGGTGCCGTTGCCGTGGTGATAATCGATGTCAAGCACCGCCACCCTGCCCTCGCGACTTAAATAGTTGGCGGCGATGGCCGCCGAATTGAAGTAGCAGAAGCCGCCGAACACCCGGCTTTCGGCATGATGCCCCGGCGGCCTGACCAGGGCGTAGGTGAGGCGGTAGCCCTTTTCCAGAAGCTGGGCTGCGGTCAGGGCGCAGTCCACCGCGCCCTTGGCCGCCCTGTAGGCATTGTGGTTCAAGGGGGTGAATGTGTCGATGCAGTAGTAGCCTGCCCGCACCGGCAGATCCTTGGGCGGCTTGGCCGCGTTGCGGATGGGAAAGACATAGGGGTATACCGATTTCCCGGGCTCAAGGCCGGTGCAGACCTGATTGAGGTAATCGACGAATTTCGGGTCATGGACTTTTTTGATGTGCCGTTCGGAAAAATGGCGGGCCGGCAGCCGCTCGAACAGGCCGGTGGGCTCTATCCCCTTGAGGATGGAGGCAATGCGCACCGGCGCTTCCACGTAGCCCCGCTCGCGAACATGGTGGATATCGTGCTTTTCGTTGACGATGAGGCCGATCAATTTTTCCAGCGACTTGACCGAATGCACCTTGATCGGCTCTTTCTTGATATAACGGGGGGGGCGGCGCTGCACCGGGTCGTCGCGGAAGGAATCCACCACCATGTCGATATAGCCCTTGGGGCAATCCTTGCCGTACTTGCGGATGAGGATGGCGCGCACCACCTGGCGGGCCCTGTCCCGGGCAAGGGGGGTGGTGCTGCCGAGATCGTCGTACACCAGATAGGGGGGGCAATCGTACTCCGGCTTGAGCGGGGTTTCGTAGGCGGTATTGATGATGGGCAAGGCGCCGTAGCGTTCGTAGAACCGGAGCCGGGCCCGGCTCTGCTTCACCGCGGCCGGGTCGCGGCAGATCTTCGGGTCGTCGGGCAGGCACTCCATGAAGATCCCGTCTGTGGCAAGGGAGCGGGCCTCCTCCCGCACCCGGGCGTACAGGGCGCCGCCGATGCCGCTGGCCGCGGCCTTCGGGTCCACCGAGATGAAGTCGAGAAAGCAGAAGGAAAGGTCCGGGGCATGGTTGAGCAGGGCAAACCCCTTGACCCGGGGCTTCATGTCGTCGGCAACGAAGAGAATGGTGCGGAAACGGTATTTCAGGGGGTTGGAAAGCTTTTGGGCCAGGCTGTTGATCTCGCTTTCCGAGACTGCCGAAAACTGGCTGCGCAGGATTTGCCGCACCTGATCGATGGTCTCGCGATCGATGGCCAGGCTGTCGTCGTAGATCCGGCGGATGCGAAACATGATTGCCTCGTATAAAAAGGGAAAGAAGTCACAGGTCCGCGACACATATTCAAAGGTATGAAAGCGTAACTGTTGTAATCGCGGTTTGAGCGA
This sequence comes from Deltaproteobacteria bacterium HGW-Deltaproteobacteria-3, assembly GCA_002841785.1. Taxonomy (GTDB): domain Bacteria; phylum Desulfobacterota; class Desulfobulbia; order Desulfobulbales; family Desulfurivibrionaceae; genus Thiovibrio. The sequence continues at coordinate 7,469 of PHAW01000114.1, forward strand.
TTTCAACAAACATGATGGCCTCGTAACAAATCGAAATTTGCTTTAAACAGGTGCTTCGACAGGCTCAGCACGAACGGAATATCAATCGTTAAGACAACATCCGTTCGGCCTGAGCTTGTCGAAGGGCTGTTGTTACGAGTACATTCAGATCTCCTTGAGATAAACCACCTTGTCGTCGCCGTCCCGGTAAAAATCCTGGAGCACGCAGGCCACCTGGTAGCCGTTTTTTTCGTAAAAGCTCCGCGCCCGATCATAGCCCGGCGTGGAGGAGGTGTCCACGTAAACCTTGGCAGATCCCTGTGCGCGCAGGTCTCCTTCCATCCGGGCAAGCAGCAGCCGACCCACCCCTTGCCTGCCCAGGGCCGGAGCCACCGCCACCCAGTACAGGTCGAAGCGGCGGTCGGTCATGGGGATTTCGCCGTAGCAGATAAAACCCACCACCCCCTGCCCCTCGCTTATTGCCACCAGAATGGAATAATCGTTTTTGGCCGGGTCCAGGGTGTCGTCGATGACCTCGATGGCCACCTCGACCTCCTGGGCGTTGAAATTATCCTGCTGCTCCACCAGACTCAGGAGTTGGGCCCGGTCTTTGGGTTCAATGGGCCGGATGGTGATCATAGGGCGACCCGCAGGGAAACCAGCCGGAGGAATTCTCCGATCATCTCCGTGTAGCCCATGGCGCTGTGGGCCACGGCGGCGGGAAACCCGGCGTCCGGGCTCAGGCAGGGATTGGCGTTGATTTCCAGGATGGCGAGGCGTCCCTGCGCATCAAGGCGCAGGTC
>PHAW01000382.1 GCA_002841785.1 Deltaproteobacteria bacterium HGW-Deltaproteobacteria-3
TCCGGGGTGGAGTTCGCCCCCGGCCGCAAGAACCTCGAAAAGGTGCGCGCTGCCGTTGCCCAAGTCGCGGCGGCGGACGGTGCCGCGCTTCGTTTGTCAGCCGGACTTACTTGACCGCGGGAAAGAGGACGACCACCTGCGGGGTGTTGCCGATGGTCAGGGAGAGGCGCAGCTCCTTCACCCCGTCCGCCTCCTCGCCCGGCATCCCAGGAAAGAAAAGAACGCCGTAGGCGATTTGATGCGGCAGGATGGCCTCGTTGCGCAGCCTTTTTGCGGCAAGGTCTTCCCTGATTTTTTCCCCGCTGTCGCTGTAGCTTTTAGCCCCTCCGACAATAGCTCCACCCGCCGCGCCGATCACGGCGCCGGTTCCCATTGCCTCGCCGATATTCTGGCCGGTGACTACCCCAACGGCCAGCCCGGCCAGAGCTCCGGCCGCGCCCATGAGCAGAGCCGGTTTGCCGGCGCCCTTGGCTGTTTCCCCCAGATCGACATGTCCTGACGTCCGCTGATAGGTCTTCTCCAGCGAGAGGATCGGCCAGGCCCGGTTGTTGTTATCGATGAGAAAGGTTTGCTCGGCATTGAGCCGCACTTTCTCCGGGCTGTCGTTTTGCAGGGTCAGTTGAATGGGCAGCAGGCCCGCCTTGCGTGCGCCAAACCCGAAGGCTTGCTTGGCCGCCTCATCGCTGCTGAAAGCCAGGGCGGAAATCTTGAGGCCATCGCCGACCACGATGCCGCCATTTTTGGCATCCGGCAGGTTGAGGGGGGCGACCCGATCCTGGTAGGTGCAACCGCCGATCAGGCTGAGCAGGCTCAGCAGGGTGGCCAGCCAGCCCAGACGTTTTCCGAAGCCATGCAGGTTTTTCATCTTCTTTCCTTGTCTCTTAAATGGATTTTATTTGAGTTTCAGGCCAAAAAATCTGGTGCGGCCGTCACGCTTGATGAAAAAGGAAACCGTTGATTTGGCCTTTACGGACAGGCCTTTGGTTGACTTCAAGGATCAGGTCTCCCCTGCGCAGGCCGGCAAGGGCCGCCGGCGAGGAAGGCTCAACCCCGGTAACCAGCACCCCGTGCTTGTCGGTGATGCCCAGGGCCGCGGCAATCTCCGGGGTGAGATCCTGCACTCCCAGGCCAAGGCTTTTGCTGAGCGTCTCCGCCGGTTCGCTTACGACAGCCTGTTCTTCGCTGAGCTTGGCAATGGTCACCGGGAGCTTTTTCACCGCGCCTTTCCGGTACAGGGTGACTTCCGCCCTGCTTCCCACCGTGGTTTCCGCCACCAGATTGGGCAGCATGCTCATCTGGGAGATTTCCTTGCCGTTGAATTCGACAATGACATCACCCGGTTTGATGCCGGCCTTCTCCGCCGGGCTGCCGGGGGAAACCTCGCCCACCAGGGCGCCGATGGGCCGGTCGAGTTTGAACTGGGCGGCAAGCTCCGGGGTTACCGGCTGGATCATCACCCCGAGCCAGCCGCGCACCACCTTGCCGTGTTCCTTGAGCTGGTCGATGACGTTTTTAGCCATGTTGGCCGGAATGGCGAAGCCGATACCGATGTTGCCGCCGGTGCGGCTGTAGATGGCGGTGTTGATCCCGACCATCTCGCCCTTGAGATTGTACAGGGG
>PHAW01000115.1 GCA_002841785.1 Deltaproteobacteria bacterium HGW-Deltaproteobacteria-3
CCGCACCAGCTTCCTGGTGGTGGCCTTCACCTCGGACTGGCTCTACCCCACCGAGCAGTCCCGCGCCCTGGTGCAACTCCTCAAGCGCAACGGGCTGGATGTGAGTTTTTGTGAGATTCAATCGGATTGGGGCCATGATGCCTTCCTGCTGCCCAGCGAAAGGCTGCACGCCCTGGTGGCGGCGTTTCTCTCCCGGATTTTCCGGGAGGGGACTTCAGTGGGGGGAAGCCATGCGTTTTGATCTGCAGATCATCGCCTCCTGGATCGAACCAGGTTCGCGGGTGCTTGACCTCGGCTGCGGGGAGGGGGAGCTGCTCCAGTACCTCAAGGAGCGCAAAGGGGTGAAGGCCACCGGTATCGAGAAGGATGAGGCCGAGGTGGCGGTCTGCATCACTAAGGGGATTTCCGTGCTCCAGGGGGATTTCAACCTGGAGGTGGCCGATTATCCGCCGGACAGCTTCGACTACATCGTCATCAGCCAGACCCTCCAGCAGGTCTACGAGCCGGTTGCTCTCATCGATGCCCTGCTTGCCATCGGCAAAAAGGTCATTGTCAGTTTCCCCAACTTCAGCTTTTGGCGCATCCGGTTGCAGCTCCTCTTCGCGGGCTATGCCCCGAGAAGCCCGGAGCTGCCCTACGAATGGTACAATACCCCCAACATCCGGGTGATCACCCTCCGGGATTTCCGCAACTTTGCCAGGGAAAAGGACATCGTCATCCTCAAAGAGGTGGCGATCAACACCCACCGGCAGCAGGAAACCGGGAATATCGTCCGCTTTTTCCCCAACCTGCGGGCCACCTACGGCATTTTTCTGATTGGGCGCGGCGATTAGCAGCCAGTCTGGCTCAATGTGACTGTTTTGGTGGTGCCGCCAATCCTTCCTTTTTCTTCCCTTCCTCCACAAAAAAAAATCTGTCTCGGACACCATTTGTCCCAGGTGATGGGGTAGAATGGTACAGAAATCAGGTGGTGTTTCCTTCGGGAAATGGTGTATGGTGCTGTGCGCAACTTGTCGAAACCGCATAAAAAAATGGCATATCTTCTTTTGCGGGTTTGATGGAAAGCGACGGTTTGTGTCACATGGATACGGTAAGGAGATAGCATGGGGGTTCCTGACCAATACAGAGGCCGCGAACAGACGTACTTCAAGCATCGCCTGCTAGAGGCTTACCTGGAGCGATTGTTCATGATTGTCGGCCATCATGAGCAGACCATCTGCTACGTCGATTGTTTTGCCGGACCATGGGAGGAACAGGGTGACGATCTTGGAGACACCTCCATCGCCAGATCGTTGAATATCATCAAGAAATGTCGTGGAGGACTGCGCAAGATTGGTAAAAATGTGCAGTTCCGGGCGTTGTTTGTCGAGCAGAAAAGTAAATCCTTCCACAAGCTTCAGGACTACCTGTCCAGCAGGAAGGACGATGGCATCGACACCCAAGCTCTCAACGGATCGTTCCATGAACTGATCCCGGAGATTTTCAAGTGGTGCGGCCCTCATGGTTTTGTCTTTTTCTTTATCGATCCGAAAGGCTGGAAGAACGCGGTGGAACTCCCAACCCTGGCCCCGCTCCTCAGGCGGCCTGATTCCGAGTTCCTCATCAATTTCATGTACGATTTCCTTTCGCGCACCGTTCCCCAGGCGAAATTCCAGGACGACATGTGGAATATCTTCGGCGTAATTCCGGATGATCAGGGGAAGTCACCCGAACAGCGGGAGGCGTATCTCCTTTCGCTTTACCGGAACAACCTCAAGCAGGTATTGCCCGTTGGTGGCAAGAAGCCGCGCACTGCGTGCGTCAAGGTGCTCAAGCCCACCAAGGACCGCACCCTTTATCATCTTGTTTACTTGACAAGGCACCACAAGGGGATCGTCGTATTTATGGAGGCATCGTATAAACTGGAGTTGGTCCAGAAAAGGGCGCGTGCAGTCGCGAAACAGGACGAGCGGTTTCAGCGAAGCAGGCAGATGGAAATGTTTGCCGCCGCCGAGCATGTTAGTGGGGAGAGAGTTGGACGGGACCTCGTTGATGTCGAAGAGTACTGGCTGAAAAATTTAAAAGATAAGCCAGAACGTTACGGGATGGAGAAACTGGCGGACATGCAAGAAGAAACCGGCTGGTTCGAGAGCGACTTCCAAGAAGCTTTTGGTGAATTGACCAGGAAGGGTTTGGTGAAAAATCTCGATGGAACTCCGAAACGGCGGAGCAAATTTGTACATTTTAATGACGATGAACGGTTGGCAAAGGTAACACTATGAGTACACAGACTTCGATTGAATGGACCGAACAGACCTGGAATCCCACAGTTGGTTGCAGTAAAGCCTCGCCCGGTTGTGCCCACTGCTATGCCGAGGTCATGGCTAAGCGCTTGCAGGCCATGGGTGTTAAGGGTTACGAAAACGGCTTTGCCCTGACCATGTTGCCAAAGCGGTTGGAAGAACCGTTGAAACGGACCAAGCCGACCGTCTACTTCGTCAACTCCATGAGCGATATTTTCCACGAAGAAATTCCCGACGATTACATCCGCAAAGTCTTCGAGGTGATTCGCCGAGCGCCGCAGCACACCTTCCAGGTTTTGACCAAGCGGGCCGAACGGATGGCGGAGTTTTTCCGGGATTATAACCCGCCGCGCAATGCCTGGTTGGGGGTCACGGTGGAGGATCGAAAATACGGGGTTCCGCGAATCGACTTGCTTCGCCAAGTGCCGGCGCGGATTCGTTTTCTCTCCGTTGAGCCGTTGCTGGAGGACTTGGGCGCTGTGAATCTCAATGGCATTCATTGGGTTATCGTCGGCGGCGAGTCCGGCCCGAAGGCTCGCCCGATGCAACAGGAATGGGTGCTCAATGTCAAACGCCAGTGCGAGGAACAGCGGGCTGCCTTTTTCTTCAAGCAATGGGGTGGGTGGGGGGTCGATGGCAAGAAGCGGGCAAAAAAACATAATGGAAGACTCTTGCAGGGCAAAACATGGGACGCGCTGCCGTCGCTTCAGGGGCAAGGTCGTTTGGGACCCTGAAATCAGGCGGTTGAACCGCGCCTGATGCACGCTCCCATTTGATCTGGAACTCTATCTCTTCTCCATCCTTAGATCTTTCGTGCTCAATGGAAAAGGCGGCTCGGACAGGCACAGAGATTCGTTCACCCTCAATCCGGATCTCAAAACGAGAGCCGCTTTCAATCGCATCCGCCAGACGCCGCAGCTTTGCCACGAAAGCAGCTTTCGGATATTCCTTGTCGATGTCTCTTTTCTGCTTAGCTTCCATATCAGTTCCCCATAGCGACTCTTGCAAAAGATCTAGTTTGTCATTCCTTCCCCTCACATCTGACCGATGATCTTTTCCAGCACACCGCTGAACAATGCCTGTTCCTCATGGGAGAGAGTGGCGGTGATTTCCTCGGTAAGCCGCAGGTGGTACTGGTGGTGTTCGGCAAAAAGGTCCTGCCCCTTTTCCGTCAGCGCAATCAGGTAGGAGCGGCGGTCCGTTTCGTGGGGGGTTCTTTTGAGCAACCCCTGTTGCTCCAGCCGGTCGATCATGACGGTGAGGGTGCCGGTGGTCACTCCCATCTTCTTGGCCAGTTCCTTCATGCGCAAGGGGGCGCCGTGGGCTCCGTCGGCTCCGTGGCCCACGATCTCGATGGTGTGCATCTGGGCGGTGGACAGGCCGGAGCTTTTCACCACGTCCTGCTCCCAGGAGGAAAGCTTTTCGTACAGTTCCACGAGCTGGTGGGAAAGTTTCGCGGTCTCGCTCATTGGGGCAGGCATGGCTCGCTCTCGCAGGGGTGGACTTCCACGGTGAGGTGGGCAAGATTGGGGAAGTCGTGCAGGAGTCCTTTGTAGTAGTCGATCTTCTGCGGATAATGGGTGACGATGGAGAGGATGGCCGCGTAATGGGCCGGGCCGACCTTCCAGACATGCATGTCCGCAATCCGGTTGTCCAGCGTCCCCTCGATTTTTTCTTTGATGGCGGCAAGCTCCTGCCCGCTGATGCTGCCGTCCAGCAGGATACCGCCGGTTTCCCGCACCAGGCCATAGGCCCAGCGGGAGATGACCAGGGCGCCGACAATGCCCATCAGGGGATCAAGCCAGTTCCAGCCGAGATATTTGCCGAAGAGCAGGGCGCCAATGGCCAGGACCGAGGTCAGGGCATCGGCCAGGACATGCAGGTAGGCGGCCTTGAGGTTGTGGTCGTGGTGGTGATGGTGGCCGTCGTCATCGTCGTCGTGGGCATGACCGTGATCATGGTGGCCCTGCAGGAGAAAGGCGCAGGCGATATTGACCAGCAAGCCCAGGGCCGCCACGCCGATGGCCTCGTTGAAATGGATCGGCTGCGGGGCCAGGATGCGCTGGCCCGACTCGATGAGCATGAACAGGGCGACCACGATCAGGGCGATGGCGCTGGCAAAGCCGCCCAGGACGCCGACCTTGCCGGTGCCGAAGGCAAAGGCCTTGCTGTCCGCGTGTTTCTGAGCAAAACGGTAGGCGAAGATCGTGATCATAAAGGCGGCGACATGGGTGCCCATGTGCCAGCCGTCGGCCAGCAGGGCCATGGAGCCATAGGCCATGCCCGCGGCGATCTCAAAAAGCATGGTGACGGCGGTGATGATCAGCACCTGGAAGGTCCGCTTTTCGCCGTGCTTCTGGATTACGGCGAAATCGTGGGGGTGCTGCCAGGCGTCAAGGGAATGGGCGTGCATTGGGGCCTCTCTCTTAAAAAGTGTTGCTTGATGCGCTTCCGGTGAAAGTCATTCTCCGCAGGAAGCCAAGGGTCAAAGAGAGGGGAAAATACCGGCATGTTGTTTGACTGTCAAGATGTTTGTTTGTCAAACAACATAATTGGGCCGGAAGAAGATTGGAGGGAAGAAGAAAACCGGCGCGGGATAGTTTCCGCGCCGGTCTCGACTTCCAGGGTACCGTGGATTACAGCAGGTCGGTTTTCTTGAGGGCGATGATGGCGCCCTGGTACGAGACAACCAGCACCAGCAGCCAGCCGACAAGCAGAATTGTATTCATGGAGTGCTCCTTTATTTGGTTAATACATTTCCTTGGCGTCTTCGCCGTTCAGCTCGGCCAGGGTCAGTTGTTTCGCATTCATCAGCTTCCAGACATAGGCGATATAGGCCAGGACAAAGGGCACCGCCAGGGCCACATAGCTCATGACCGTGAGGGTGTACTTGCTGCTGGAGGCGTTATAAATGGTGAGGCTCGACTGCAGGTCGCTTAACGACGGATAAAAGGCGGTGTTGTTGTAGCCGGCCAGGGAAAAGATCGCCAGCCCAACCAGCACGGTGCCGATGCCGCCGGTGGCGGCCACGCCATAGATCACCGAACCCAACCCCGTCAGGAGCAGGACCAGCACCACGGGCATGGCCAGCAGGTTGTTGAGATATTTGCCCTTCTCCATGAACACCGTGCCGGTTTCAGGATTCACCGCAAACCCCTCCATGGTGACAAAGCTGATCAGCATGGTGAGCAAAAAAGGCAGGGCCCAGAGCAGGTTGATCCAGGTCGCCTTGCGGGCCCGTTTGACCAGGGGGGCATGGTCGATGTGGCTGACGATGTACATGGCGCCCAAAATCCTGGCCAGGAACACCAGAAACAGGCCGAAGGCCAGGTTGAACGGGTTGAGCGCCGCTTCAAGGCCATGGTAGGGCGTGCCCCAGGTCACGGAGTTGTAGAGGTTCAGGCTGAAGCGGGAGCCGGTGAAAAAGGTGCCCACCGCCGCGCCGATCAGAAGAAGCCCGATGCTGCCGTTGATGGACATGAAGATCTCATAGGTCCGCGCCCCGAGAACGTTGTCCGGTTTCTTGCGGAATTCGTAGCTCACCGCCTGGAGGATAAAGGTGAAGAGAATGAGCATCCACACCCAATAGGCCCCGCCGAAGCTGGTGGCGTAAAAGAGCGGGAAGGCCGCGAACAGGGCGCCGCCGAAGAGGACCAGGGTGGTGAAGGTCAGTTCCCACTTGCGG
>PHAW01000116.1 GCA_002841785.1 Deltaproteobacteria bacterium HGW-Deltaproteobacteria-3
TGAGGTTCTGGAAGGGATTCTCGCCGGGGAGATGGTTATTGAGGAAAGGCTGATGCTCAAGGCCAGGATTCATCGCGGCGGCGAGGCGGTGGCTTGGCGCTATGCCCTTAACGATGTGGTGATCAGCAAGGGCAGCGTTGATCAGTTGCTTCAGTTGAGCACCTGGGCCGACCAGAAGTACATCACAACCTACCGGGCGGATGGGTTGATCTTTTCCACCCCCACCGGCTCCACGGCCTACAACCTTTCCGCCGGGGGGCCCATCGTCAATCCGGCCTTGCAGTCCATCCTGGTCACGCCGATCTGCCCGTTCATGCTGGAGAGCCGGCCGGTGCTTCTCCCCGCAGCGGTCTGCCTCACCACCAAACTTGCCGAGCAGGTCAATAAGGCGAAGGTTATTGTCGATGGCCAGCCCGCCTGGGAAATGTCGGCCAGTGAAACCCTGGAGGTGGTGGCCTCGGAAAGGCCCCTGCACCTCATCTGCTCGCCCCAGAAGGATTATTTTGAAATCCTGCGCAACAAACTGAATTGGGGCGGGAGGGCAGGAGAGGTACGGAAAAACAAGCGGTGAGGGGTGTGGTTTGAGATAACAAAAAAAGCGGCGGTCTCTTTGGTTTGAGGCCTTCGCTTTTTTATTGTAAGTTCCCCCTCCCCTTGCGGGAGGGGGCTAGGGGGTGGGGGAACTTGCCAGTGCGGACTCAGTCCGCAACGTCACCCACCCCTCAATCCCCTCCCGTCAAGGGAGGGGAGGAAAAACCCAAGAGGAAAAGCCTGGGATTAAAGTTAATCTTTGTCTTCCAGCTTGTGGGCCAGGGCTTCCCGCTCTTCCTGCATGGCGATCTTCCCCGCCTCGATGGCTTCGCTGAGGGTTCTTTTCTTTTCGTCGAGAAAGTCCTTTCCCTGTGCGGCAAGGTCCGTGCCCCTGCTGATCAGTTCCTTGCCCTTGGCGATCATCTCCTTGCTCCGCTCGATCGCGGTTTCCTTGTACTCCTGAAAATCATCGGGCAGGGTCTTGGCCCGGTCCTTCAGCTCGGCCCCATAATCGGCCAGCATTTCCCTGGTTTCCTGGCCGGTTTTCGGGGCGGTCAGCAGGGCAATGGCCGCGCCGACAACGGTGCCTGCCAGGAAGGCCAATACTGCGGTGCTGGAATTGTCACAATTGTCTCTGCTCATATCATTCTCCTTTTTTGGGTGTTGTCCATGATCGGTTGAGGAAATGCGAGAAGGCCATGACTCCGGCGCTGACACTGCCCAGGGTGGTGATAACCGGACGCACCGATTCCTTGAACAGGGTGGTGGTGGTGAGCAGGGCATCCGCCGATTTCTGGGCGGTGTAGATGACCGCATCGGTCTTCTCCAGCTTGTCGCTTAGGGAAATGGAGAGGAGCTGGATCTCGTTGGCCGCCTCGGTCAGGGACTGGCACAGCGGGTCCACATGCTTGTTTACGCTCTCAATGCAAACTTCCAGCTTCTGCAAGGTTCGCCGGAACTGCAAAAAGGTCGGAACCAAGGTGATGGCAATGGCAAAAAGGCTTAGGGCGCTGAGCAGGGAGAAAAATTCGGAAGGGGTCACTTTCGTTACTCCTGTGTGAGCCAAGGATGAAGGTAGGAAATCATGCTCTTATAATAGAGATGTTTCCCCTGAGCCGCAAGGGGAAAAGGCCTTCGGCTGTTTCTTGGGAGGGCGGGCGCTGTCTAGGGCTACATCGGCAGAACAAAAGTCGCCTGCAGTTTCCCGTCTCGCACCCGCACCTCGCGCAGGGCATAGGCGGCGGTGATTTCCTTGAGATTTCTGCCCTTGAGTTCGTAGATCGGGCGTTTGGCGAGTTCCTGCCGGGCGATGGATTCGATGGCGTTTCGGGCCTTGTCCTGCAGCTCGGGCATGAGCCCGGGCAGGTCCAACCGTTCCACCGTGGCCTGATCGAGATACAACGCTTTGGCTTCCGCATCGTAACGCGGCACCGCCGCAAGCCCCAGATATCCGGTGATCGGTTTTAGCAGGGGGATATTCAGCTCCACCAGCGTATTGATCCCGATCTGATTGGCGCCCTCGGAGAGAAAAATCTCCGGCTCACTGAGAGCGACATTCAGGACCAGCCAGTTTTTGGTGATGGGAAACCGGGGCGCTACGCGGGCCTGGATCTCGTCGCGGGTCAGGCTCACCACCACTTCGCGGGAATTGCAGCCAGCGATTATGGCAAGAAAGGCGAGAGCCAGGATGAGCCAGGTTTTAGAACGATGCATGGCTCGAGGATGGTTCCGTATCGTTATTATTTCCATGGATCGAGAAGCGAGACCCTATTTTCCTTCGGTTTGGTGATCTTTTTGTAATCATCCACCGACAAAACGACAACGGCCCATTTCCCATGCGTTGTGACTATCTGGGGTTCTTCCTGCTGTGCGCGTTCGACCAAATTGCTGAACTTGTTTTTGCTTTTTGCAATTGCCCTGCGGGGCTCATGATCGACTGCCATATTTTGTCCAGTCTGTCTAAGTTCTAAGCTGGAGGCGAGAGTTTGTCAAGTTGAAGCATAACGGGACAACATACGGCGGGCGTCCCGAGTGGCACTCGAATGGTAGTTGAATTGTGGGCTGGTTCTCATGGTGTGAGAACGGCAAACGTCGTCAATCCTGAAGGAATGCGAGCAGATCGGCATTGATTTGATCCTTATGGGTAGAGCACATGCCGTGCGGCAAGCCGGGATAGACTTTCAGCGTGGCCCCTTTGATGATCTTGGTTGAGAGCATGGCCGAGGCGCCGATCGGCACGATTTGGTCGTCGTCGCCGTGCATGATGAGCGTCGGGACGTCGAATTTTTTGAGATCTTCCGTGAAATCCGTTTCGGAAAAGGCCTTGATGCAATCGATGACGCCTTTGAAGCCGGCCTGCATCCCTTGCAGCCAGAACGAGTCCCGCAGCCCTTGCGAGACCTTGGCGTTGGGCCTGTTGGCGCCATAGAAGGGCACGGTGAGATCCTTGAAGAACTGCGAGCGGTCGGCGAGCACGCCGGCGCGGATTTGCTCGAAGGCGTCGAGCGGCAAGCCTCCGGGATTGGCGGCCGTCTTCAGCATCAGCGGCGTTACCGAGCCGATCAGCACGGCCTTGGTCACTAATTCTGTGCCGTGGCGGCCGATGTAACGGGCCACTTCGCCGCCGCCCGTGGAATGCCCGACGTGGATCGCATTCTTCAGGTCGAGCTTTTTCACGAGCGTAGCGAGGTCGTCGGCGTAGGTGTCCATTTCGTTGCCATCCCAAGGTTGGCCCGAACGCCCATGGCCGCGGCGGTCATGGGCGATGCAGCGGTATCCATGGGCACCCAAAAACAGCATCTGGCCTTCCCAGGCGTCCGCGCTCAGCGGCCAGCCATGGCTGAAGACCACGGGCTGGCCATGGCCCCAATCCTTGTAATAGATCGGCGTGCCGTCTTTTGTCGTAATCGCGCTCATTGACGGGTCTCCTTGTTTCAGGGGGCGAGGGCTGTTTTGCTAAGGCGTAAGATCCTGCCGTGGATTATGGGAGATCCGGCGTGTCTTGAATGTGCCCGCAACTAGCAGGATGTTGAAAAAAGCCGTCCTGGCTTTTTTCAACCACGATCGGCCAGAAGTGAATTCTGTCCGATCTCACAATTTCAACGAGTTAGAACTCGGCAGGGTGTTGGAAAACGAGTTTTTCAACACCCTGCTAGCTGGCATTCTGCAAGGCGAACTCCCAGTTGATCAGTTTGTCGAGGATGGCGCTCACATAGTCGGCACGGCGGTTCTGATAATCCAGATAGTAGGCGTGTTCCCACACGTCGATGGTCAATAACGGTTTCAGGCCAGCGGTCATCGGTACCTCGGCGTTGGCGGTCTTGGTTACCTCAAGCGTGTCGCCATTCAGCACGAGCCACACCCAGCCGCTACCGAACTGGGCCATCGCCGCGGTTGCCAATTCCTTTTTGCATGCATCCAAGGTACCGAAGGAAATCTCGATTTTTTTCTTCAACACTGCGGGTGGCTCACCTCCACCCTTGGGCTTCAGGCTGTGCCAGTAAAAGGTGTGGTTCCATGTCTGCGCTGCATTATTAAAGATCGCGCTTTTGTCAGCTTTTCCGGCGGTCTGGGCGATGATTTGCTCCAAGGTCAGGTTCGCAAACTCCGTTCCTGCTACCAGCTTGTTCAGGTTCTCGACATATCCCTTGTGATGTTTGCCATAGTGGAAGCCAATCGTATTTGCGGAGATTACGGGGTCCAGCGCGTTGTCCGCGTAGGGTAGGAACGGCAGGACATGCGGAGCTGCTTTTTCGCTCGTGTCATTGTTCATCGTTTGCTCCCCCTGTGGTGATGGAAAGATGCATTGCCGGTTAACTGCGACGCCGCCCCCTGATGATGTTGAGCAGCACAACGACAATAGCAATTATCAAAAGGATATGAATGAATCCTCCCATGGTGTAGGAGCTGACCAGTCCCAGCGCCCACAGGATTATCAGTATTACGGCAATCGTCCACAACATATGCTGCTCCTGTATTCCTTTTTGTGGTGAACCCGGAGAGTATGCAATGCGCGGTGCTCAAATTCACGTTTGTTTTCACAGAGGTATCCTTACGGAAAACAAACTCCTGGCCCAAGCAGAGACCAGTGATCATCGTCTCCTATAAAAAACATGCCAACCCCTTTGCTTCCCGGAGGGTTGCGCGGGAAGCAAAGGGGCTGTGTCGAAGCTAGAACCGCTTTACTGACTATGTATCGTGGCTGTTATTTTTGCATGGAGTCTATTTAGCAGCCCTCAACAGCCTTTTTCTTCGGTTGCGGCTTAAGCTGCATGTTATTCTTGACCGAGGTCACTCCCTTGACGGTGCGTGCAACTGCGACCGCTTTGTTGATGTCAGCCTGAGAATTGACAAACCCGCTCAACTGAACGACGCCCTTGAAAGTTTCGACATTGATCTCGCTCGACTTCAGCGAATCATCCTTGAAAATTTCCGCCTTTACCTTGGTGGTAATCACGGAATCATCAATATATTCTCCGGTTCCTTCTTGTGTTGCCGTCGAGGCACAACCCAGAAAAGAAACCAGCAGAACAACGAGAAACAAGCTAGAAAACAGTTTGAACGGTTTCATAAGAGCTCCTTTTGAATGTGATGTTTATTGATTACTGATTTTTCTCCAACTCCCTGATGAATCGCCTCTTTATGGATGATTTTTTTTGTGACGGACGACCCTCCCGAACCCTACTCCTCCGGCCCACTGTTTTTTATTTTTGCCGACGAGTTGTCCGGTGATCGCATCTGCGAGCGGCGCCGAAAAGTGCTCTGGCACCATTTTTTTAGTACTTTTCCGGCACGTTATCTTGGAAACATTGCAGGATGTGTGCCAGGAATGTTGCTGCCACGGCATACGCTTCCATACTGCTGGAACAGTTGAAACTTGAGTGATTCAGACGATAGGCAGGAAATATTTTGAAGGGCGCTGTCGCCTGACATATCAGGAATTTCCTGATATGTCAGGCGTAATAACAATTTTTTGGAGAGGGCTCTGGCGGAAACGCAAAGAGGGCTCCGTTTGCCCGCGTTCCACTTGATTGCAATGCTAAATGTTGCCGTATTTGCGATTGAAATCCTGTTCGCTCATGACCAGTAAAAGAATGCCTTCGATAACTCCAAGGATGAAGGGAATAGCGGTCCAGCAGAACAACAAATAGACAATGCCCCAGCCAATGCGGCCAAGGTAGAATTTATGGATGCCAAAACCGCCCAGAAACAAGGCAAACAGGGCTGCGGCCAATTTGCTTTTGCCATTTGGCGCCACTGCGGCAAAGCTGTTCGGTGGTGCGAACTGCCTCACCCCGCACCTGGGGCATATTTCGGCCTTTGCCTTGATGATCGCGCCGCACTCGGAACAGAATTTCTCATCGGCGGCTTTGTACATGGTTTCAGTCATATCCTGCTCCTTAAAAAATGAATAACAAGCGGTTGGGAGCAGCAACCCTGAAAGGGTGTGCCGACTCGAAGAAAAGGAAAGTGAAAATTTTCAGTATTCAAACAACGAGCGCTCAGTAATGCAAGCTGATCGTCATATCCAGGTTGTGTCCGTCGTACTGGAAACAGGAGACCGGGAACGAAGGCGCGCCGAACAAGGCTGTCGCATCGTTTGAAAAACCGTAGCCTTCCGTTGGGATCCCCAGAAAGTTGGTGTCAAGTTTGCCGTTCATGTTTTCATCATGGATGACGGCAAGCGCATACGTTCCCGGCGCGATGTCTTCAAAGTCGCAACGCGCCTGCGTATTCCGGACTTTTATTATCATGATATTGGTTGCGGAGTGCAGAAACTCGGTAGGAAAACCAGCGGGCGATTCGAAAAGCGCGCACGCCACGGCTCCGGTGCTGTTTCTAATGTTCAGAATCTTCACATGGATTCCGGGGCATGCCGTTTGGGCAAAGGCAATGGCGGGAAGATGCGCAAACATCAGGACTGCATACAAGGCGAGGCAGCGAACTCCCCTGGGGATGGGCCTTTTTACTTTTTTGACTATGGCAGGCTCATTCATGATCTTTTTCATACCCCCAATTAATTTCCCGAAAATAATCAGGTGTCCCCGTAATGGTGGATTTTTTCACGGCGCAGCGGAACCATCAACGCAGGTTTGGTTCATGGTTCTGCTGGCAAGCTTTTCTCTTGTGACCTCATTTCCGGCATTATCCTTGTACACCAGCTCGTCCGATTCAAAATCGTATTCCGGAATAGTCGGATTGCGCCATCTCGAAAGAAAAAATTGATAGAGGGGGTGGAACATGCTGCAATGGTTGGAAGAATGCTTAAAGATATATTCCGGCATCTCCTGGACGTTCAGCCCGGCGTGGTAATACTTCATGAAGACATAATCTCCGAGGACGGTAAGCTTGAATAACGGTGTTTCCTCATACAGCTTCAGCGTTATGTCTTTTTGGAGAATTTTAAGGCTCTTTAGAAAATCGATACTTTTTGTTATCTGCTCCCGGAAATGTTCAAGGGTGATCTCCGGATCAGGAATGCTCTTGGTCCGGAGACATGCCCCTTCACCAAAGGGGTTCAGCAGCATGATCTTTGCTTCCCTGCAATTCTGGATGATATGGTGCAGGTCGCTCTCCGGGCTTACAAAGGTATTGAAACCCGTTGAGCCGATCAGCATCACATCCTTTTCCAGGCCCTGCTGTTCCTTGAACTTTTTGAGATGTTTTTTTACCCGAAAACTTTTTGGATGCGCCGCAAGCACAAGGCCCATGTCATTGCGCGCCATTTTAGAGAATTTTCTGTTTTTCCAATTGCTCACCAAATAGTTGAAAAGCATGATGAGCAGTACCGCCACCGCAATTTCCACGGAGATGAGGAAGGGTTTTTCGTTTTCGATGAGTGTCCAGTAGGTCAGGTAATTGTCGGCAATGAGCTTGCCGGTGTACGGCAGCGAGAGAGCAATGGTTGCACTCAAGACAAGGATTGCAATGTGGTAAATAAGGTTTGTTATACTCTTAAACATCTTTACCTTTTGGGGCTTGGTTTTTGATCTGTACCGATCAATGGCTGGAGAAAAACAAGAGGGGCGAGGAAGGGGAGCGGTGGTTTGTTCCGGGGATCATCCCCCTTTTTTTATTCGATGTGTGCTTTAGCCGTTTGGATGGCGAGATCTTTATCCCTGGTAAGCAACCGCCATTTCATTTTTGTTGAGTGAATACCGGCTTTTTTGTCTTGCCCTCTGCTGTAATACCAGTGGCCGAAGCGCTCGACCGTGGAAAAGGGATGATTCTCCGTGCAGAGAAGCCCGCACGGTTTAAACTCTTCGAAAAAAATAGTTTCATCCGGGTCTTCATCATAAGACTGGTCTTCAGGCAAGGCGATTTGAGATACATCCACATTCTCGGCTTCTTTTTCATCCAACCAGTCTGAAATTTTCAAATCGTTTGGTTTTTTGTTTTCCATGGGCTTTTGCTCCTTCAGAAAACTAACGGGCTGAGCGGGACGCTGTTGCTGTATCGACTAACTTACCATAAAATCGGGGTTTCCGGTTATAATTTCACGCGCCTTGACCGAGACAGTCAACGAATCGACCACGTCTCCGGGGTTTTGTGGGCTGAGGTACTATGTAAAATCAGGTCTGAGCCCGAAGTGTTTCGATATTGTGCTTTCTTCCCGCAAGCTTCATTCTGGCAACCGGGCTCCGTCCCTACTTTTTTATTCTTATCCCCATTCGGCAGCGAGTCGCGCAGGTTGGGTTAAGTTCCTCAAGCCAATCTGCCGGCGCAATATGTATTCAAGCGTCCCCATTTATTTTTTTGAAGAAAGATCAGATATGTTTTCTTTTTGCAAACCACACCCAGGAAATAGTGCTCCGTCCCAGTTTTATGCGTTTTAGTGGCTAGATCCGGATGATTCGCTGCACAACTGGAGCACTCTCTGGTAACGCTCCTCCACTGCCCGGAGGTCCTCGACTTCCGATAACCCGTCGCGAGACCCCCGGGCGATCATTTCCGCGTGCCTAATCAGCGCGGCCCGGTCCCCCGGCCGATGTGAGAATCGCGCGATTACGGCAATCGTTTCCAGCAGACGGATGGTAACCGCCGTGCTGGAGCGGGCAGATTGTCGGATCTCGTTGAACGCCACGTCCGTGATCTCCGGGAATGTGGCAGCCAGCGCAATCATCCGCAGTTGATCCTGGCTGTCATGGCGATAGGGAGATGGCATCTCTCGCGTAGCCAGCCGACTCAACGCGGACCCCAGATGGTCTACGCATGTAATCGCCGTAAACGGGTCATTCACTCCGGGGGAG
>PHAW01000117.1 GCA_002841785.1 Deltaproteobacteria bacterium HGW-Deltaproteobacteria-3
GGAGCTGCCCCGGGTGGTGGGGATTGTGGCCGATCTGGCCGGGATCGGGGTCGATGGCCTGATCATTCAGGATCTCGGGGTCTGGCGGCTGGCCCGCACTCATTTTCCCGGTTTGCCCCTGCACGCCTCAACCCAGTTGGCCGTGCACAACGCGGCCGGGGTCAGGATGCTTGAGCAGATGGGATTTTCCCGGGCGGTTTTGGCCCGGGAGCTCTCTCTTGCAGAGATCGGGGCCATCCGCCAGCAGAGCGCCATCGAGCTGGAGCATTTTGTCCACGGCGCCTTATGTTTTTCCGTTTCCGGCCAGTGCCTGTTTTCTTCCGCAGTGAGCGGGATGAGCGGCAACCGGGGCCGTTGCGCCCAGCCCTGCCGCCGCCGCTATCTCAACCGGGAACAGCCGGGCTACCATTTTTCCACCAGCGATTTCTCCGCCCTGTCCCTGCTACCCCAGTTGCTCAAGGCCGGGGTTGTCAGCCTCAAGATCGAAGGCAGGATGAAGAGTGCCGAGTATGTGGCCCGGGTGGTGGCGGCTTACCGGCTGCTGCTGGATGCCCCGGAAAGCGGGCGCAAGCAGGCGATGCAGGAGGCCGAGGAGCAATTGGCCCTTTCCTTTGGCCGGAAGTCCACCAAGGGGTTTCTCACCGGGTCTATTCCCTCGGCGATTGCCGATTCCGCCACGCAGGGAACTCTGGGTAAGCATCTCGGCCAGGTGACCTCGCTGCGCGGCGGCATGCTGGGCTTTACGACCAGCGACCGGCTGCATGTGGGCGACCGGATCCGCGTCCAGCCGAAAAACGACCAGGCCGGCACCGGTTTTACGGTGCGGGAGCTGTGGCTTGAGCAGAAAAAACAGAAAGTCGTCAAGGCCGGGGATTTTGTCCGGGTGCGAATCCCTGACAAGGGCGGCTTTTTCCAGGTGGGGGACACGATCTTCAAGGTGGGGGGCAAGGCCGCCTTTACCATGAGCCCGGAGGCTTGCCGCGCCACGCTCGCTCAGGTGGCGGTGCCGGAAAAGAGCCCGGCCCAAAAGGAAATCCTGACCAAAGCCCGTGTCCAGGCCATTGCCAGTCTGCTGCCGGCCGCTGCCCCCCCGGTCGCCTCTGTCCAAACCCTCACTGTGCGCGGCCGGGAACCCCAGGATTTTCGTATCCTCGATGAGCCTGGGGTTGCCGAGCTTGAGCTGGTGCTGACCCCGGAGACCCTGGCGGGGTTGAAAAAGATGGACCTTCACCGCGCTGATTGGCAGGGGCGGGTCATCTGGGAAATCCCCCCCATGCTCTTCGGCACGGAATGGGACGAATACCGGAGGGCGGTGGGGATGCTGGCCGGGCAGGGCTTTTGCCGCTTCCGGCTCAACAATCTGGGGCATCTTCCCCTGTTTAGCGGGCTGTCCGACCTGACCCTGCTGGGCGGCTTCCGCTGCTACACCCTGAACAGCCAGGCCGCCCTTGCCTGGCAGGAGCTGGGGTTGGCCGGACTCACCGCCGATCTGGAGGATGACCGCAAAAACCTGCAGGAGCTTTTCCGCCGGGCAGAACATCTGCCTCCCCTGGCGGTCACGGTCTACAGCCCGCTGGTGGTGATGCTTTCTCGCATCCCGGTCCGGGGGGTGCGGCCCGGCGCGGTGCTGCGGGCGGAAGGGGGCGAGGGGTACCGCGTTTTCCAGCATCACGGCCTCACCGAGGTTCTGGCGGAGCAGGATTTCTCCCTGCTGGGGCATCTCGGGGCACTCAAGTCCATGGGCTGCGCCCGGATCATCGTTGACCTGAGCCATTGCGGGGCGATGTCCGCCAAGGGGCAACAGGTGCTGGGAGCCCTTAGTGTGGATCAACCCCTGCCGGAAACCACGATTTTCAACTATCAGCGCGGCCTGGCCTGAATTTTTCCTTGCAAATTCAAGCCGCTTTTTCTAAATATAAGGCCCTGTTGTTTTCTGCCTGACGTGCATGGCAATGTGTTTTCGTCGGGTACCTATCACCTGGCCCCGCCTTTACCCTGCGCTTGTCCCTCGCGTAAAGCTCCCCGACCATCTGATATCTACCCGATACTGCAAAGTATTCTGGAGGGAATTATCCGATGAGCACCCGTTTGGTTCCTGAGTTTTTTTCCTGCATCAAGGATGGCTGCGCCCGCAAGCATCTGGGCCGGGAGGTCATGGCCGGCGTTCTGGTCGGCATTGTCGCCCTGCCGCTGGCCATCGCCTTTGCCATTGCCTCTGGGGTCAAGCCCGAGCAGGGGATTTTCACCGCCATCATCGCGGGTTTTCTCATCTCGTTTCTGAGCGGCAGCCGGGTGCAGATCGGCGGTCCCACCGGCGCTTTCATCGTCGTGGTGTTCGGCATTGTCGCCAAGTTCGGCTACGACGGACTGGCCATGGCCACCCTGATGGCCGGGGTGTTCCTGGTCGGCATGGGACTGGCCCGGATGGGGGCGGTGATCAAGTTCATCCCCTATCCCATGACCATTGGCTTTACCAGCGGCATCGCCCTGATCATCGCCACCACCCAGATCAAGGATTTTTTCGGGCTGACCATCCCCGCAATCTCCGGGGAGTTTGTCCATAAGATCCGCGATTACGCGCACCATGCCGATACCCTGAATGCCTCGGCCCTGCTGGTCGGAGTCATCTCGCTGCTGATCATCGTCTTCTGGAGCAGGCTGACCAAAAAGGTGCCCGGCTCCATCATCGCCATCCTGGCCGGTACCGGGATGGTCCATTTCCTGGCCCTGCCGGTGGAGACCATCGGCTCGCAGTTCGGCAGCGTGCCCAGCATGTTGCCCATGCCGCGCCTGCCCCATCTTGACTGGGCCATGCTCCCGCAACTGATCTCGCCCGCCCTGACCATCGCCCTGCTGGGCGCCATCGAATCGCTGCTTTCCGCGGTGGTGGCCGACGGCATGACCGGGATGCGCCACCGTTCCAACATGGAGCTGGTGGCCCAAGGGGTCGCCAACATCGCCTCACCCTTTTTCGGCGGGATTCCGGCCACCGGCGCCATCGCCCGGACCGCGACCAACATCAAGAACGGCGGCCGCACCCCGGTGGCCGGCATGGTCCATGCCGTTACCCTGCTGCTGATCCTGCTGCTCTTCGGCCGCTGGGCCGTGCTCATCCCCATGCCCACCCTGGCGGCGATCCTGCTGGTGGTCGCCTTCCACATGAGCGAATGGCAACATTTCGTCAAGCTGTTCCGCGCCTCCAAGTCGGATATCCTGGTAATGCTCAGCACCTTTTTCCTCACGGTTTTCGTCGATCTGACCATCGCCATCCAGACCGGCGTCGTCCTTTCCGCTCTGCTCTTCATGAACCGCATGGCCCAGGTCACCGAGGTGCGCAACATCACTGCCGAGCTCAACGAAGAGTACGGCAAGGAGGATGCCCTGGCCATCGCCACCCGCGAGGTCCCCAAGGGGGTGGAGGTGTTTGAGATCTACGGGCCGTTTTTCTTCGGGGCCGTCACCCAGTTCAAGGATACCCTGAACATCGTCAAGACCCCGGCCGGGGTCTTGATCTTGCGGATGCGCCATATTTTGACCATCGACGCCACGGCTCTGCAAGCCCTGGAGGATCTGCTGGCCAAGACCCGCAAGGATGGCACGGCCCTGATCCTCTCCGGCGTCCGGCCACAGCTCCGGGTCTCCCTTGACCGCAACCGATTCACCGAAAAAATCGGTCAGGAGCATATTTTCGGGCATATCGATGACGCCCTGGCCGGGGCCCGGAAGATCCTGGCACAACAGCAACAGACGTTTGAGGCGGAATAAAGGAGTTGCAGGCAGGCAGCCGCGGTTTCCCGGGCAAGGAGGTATGCAGAACCGAGGCGGCTCCTGAAAAAAAACAGGCGGCCCGCCCCGGAAGGGGAAGCCGCCTGTGGTCCGGCCAAGGCTGGTGCCGGAAAAGAGCTGCTCAGCGGAAGATGATCAGGGTATTGTCGCGGTCCCGGCCCGGACGGCCTAGGTATGCCGGGCGGTATCTGCTTTCCTGCCAGCGGTGCTTTTCCTTGTGCCGGTAATGCCCTCTGCCCGGCGGATAATAGTCGCGGTCGATGATTACCGTCTGGCTCACCACCCTCCGGCTGTTGTCCTGGAGAACCCAGGCCCCGTTTTCGTAGCAGGCGGTGGAATAGACCCGTTCCGGCCGGCCGTTCACCTGCGCCAAGACCTCCACCTCCCGGCAATCGCCGGGATCCTCGTATTGCCGGACAACCCTGGGTGGCGTGGAGTACACCCGGCCAGTCCTTCCCTGGTCCTTGTCCATTTCATTGCCGACCATATAGCCGAGCACCCCGCCGATGGCGGTGCCCAGCAGGGTGCCCTCGGTGTTGCGGCCGATGGCCTGGCCGAGGATGGCGCCCCCGGCCGCGCCGCCCAAGGCCCCGGTTTGCGCGGCGCTGTCCGCCTGGACGTTCTGGGTCGCAAGCAATAATCCGGCACATGTTACGAGCAGTGTTCGTTTCAGCATATTCCCTCCTTGCGAGAATAAACTCTTTTGGCTGTGTTGCAAAAAGTGCACACCCTGTTTTCAGTTTCACCGTACGCCGGAATAAGGGGGTTTTCCAGCCGACATGGGGCGTGGTTGGGGCAATAGCGACCCGATGTCGGGTTCTCTCGCCCGGACATCGGGTCGCTGCAGGGGGTGCAATGCATCCGTCACCCTTTTCCCTGCGTGCGGATCCATCAGGAATTGCCTCTTTAGCGCAAGCATGCTAGAAGGGAGGATAGATTCCGTTTACCAGGGACTCCCCATGCGCCGTCAGATCCTGCTGTCCATCGCCATCCGTTTTCTCATCTACTTCACGCACTGGCTGGTGCTGGCCTATCTGCCCCTGCTTCTCAAGGGCTACGGCTTGAGCGACCTGCAGATCGGCATGGCCATCGGCTTTTTTTCCCTCTCCTCCATGGCGTTGATGCTGCCGCTGGGATTGTTTTCCGATATTTTTTCGCCCCGGCGGACCATGCTCTGCGGTGCGTTGCTCTATGGGGGGTATTTTGGCGCCCTCCTGACCGCCCGCTCCTTTGGCTGGATTCTGGCGGCGGTCTGCGTCGGGGGCTTGGGGAGCGCGGCCCTGGTGGTGGTGAGCGAATCCCTCTATCTCAAGCATTTCGGGCAGATTCAGCGGAGCCGCAGGGTGGCGACCTACCAGTTGAGCACCTATCTGGGCTTCGGTCTCGGCCCCCTGGCCGGCGGCCTTGTGGTGCAGACCGCGCCGGAGCTGATCTTTGTTTTTGCCGTGGCCGGGGCCGGA
>PHAW01000118.1 GCA_002841785.1 Deltaproteobacteria bacterium HGW-Deltaproteobacteria-3
CGAGGTGAGCCTGGCCACGATGCTGACCAAGTCCATTACCCTGAATATTCCCCTGGTCAGCGCGGCCATGGACACGGTCACCGAGCACCGGGCCGCCATTACCATGGCCAGGGAGGGCGGGATCGGGATCATCCACAAGAACATGAGCGTGGAAGAGCAGGTCCGCGAGGTGCGCAAGGTCAAGAAGTCCGAGTCGGGCATGGTTATCGACCCGATCACGGTGAACGACGGCCAGACCGTGCGCGAGGTCAACGAGATCATGCGCACCTACCGGATCTCCGGGGTGCCGGTTCTGCAGGGGACTAAACTGGTTGGCATCGTCACCAACCGCGACCTGCGCTTTGTTTCCGACGAGGATCTGCTGGTCCGGGAGGTCATGACCAGCAAGAACCTGGTCACCGCCAAGGTCGGCATCACCTTGGAGCAATCCAAGGCGCTGCTCCACGAGCACCGGATCGAAAAACTTCTGGTGGTGGACGACGAGGGCAATCTCCAGGGGCTGATCACCATCAAAGACATTGAAAAGGTGCGCAAATACCCCAATGCCGCCAAGGACGACCTGGGCCGGTTGCGGGTGGGCGCGGCCATCGGCGTGAACTCCACCCTGGAGCATGTGGAGAAATTGATCGGCGTGGGAGTGGATGTGGTGGTGCTCGATTCCGCCCACGGCCATTCCCGGAACATCCTGAGCGCCCTGACCCGGATCAAGGACGCCTTTCCCGAGCTGCAGGTCATTGCCGGGAACGTGGCCACGGGCGAAGGGGCCGAGGCCCTGATCCGGGCCGGGGCCGATTGCGTCAAGGTCGGGGTCGGGCCGGGCTCCATCTGCACCACCCGCATCGTGGCCGGGGTCGGGGTGCCGCAGATGACCGCGATCCATAACTGCGCCAAGGCGGCGGAAAAATTCGGCGTGCCGGTGATCGCCGACGGCGGGATCAAATACTCCGGCGAGATCGCCAAGGCCATCGGCATCGGCGCCCGAGTGGTGATGATCGGCAGCCTCTTTGCCGGAACCGACGAATCCCCCGGCGAGACTTTTTTGTACCAGGGCCGCACCTACAAGGGCTACCGGGGCATGGGCTCGCTCGGCGCCATGAAGGAGGGTTCCAGCGACCGCTACTTTCAGGAAGGGGTGGAAAGCCAGGCCAAGTTCGTGCCCGAGGGCATCGAAGGCAAGGTGCCCTACCGGGGGCCGCTCTCCGATATGATCTACCAGCTCATGGGCGGTCTGCGTTCCGGCATGGGCTATCTGGGCGCGGCCTCCATCGAGGAGCTGCGCCGGAAGGCGAAGTTTGTCAAGATTACCGCCGCCGGGCTCAAGGAAAGCCATGTCCACGATGTGATCATCACCAAAGAGGCCCCGAATTACCGGTTGGGCTAAAGAGACAATGAAGAATGAAAAATGGAGAATGAAGAGTTGAAAAGAATGGAACGGGTTTTTGTCCCTGTATTATCCATTTTTAACTATTCATTTTTCATTACCAAAAGGTGAACAATGGATATCCACGGTGAAAAGATACTGATTCTTGATTTCGGCTCCCAGTACACCCAGCTCATTGCCCGGCGGGTGCGGGAGGCAGGGGTGTATTGCGAACTGCACCCGTGGGACATGACCTCCGAGGATATCCGGAATTTCGGCCCCCAGGGGATCATCCTCTCGGGCGGACCCCAGTCGGTGCATGAGGCCGAGACCCCCCGCGCCGCCGAGGCGGTTTTCACCCTGGGCGTCCCGGTGTTCGGCATCTGTTACGGCCAGCAGACCATGGCGGCTCAGTTGGGCGGCGAGGTGGAACCTTCCGCCCACCGCGAGTACGGCTATGCCCAGGTGCGGGCCCGCAACCACTCCAGGCTGCTTGCCGACATCGAGGACCACACCAGCCCCGAGGGATATGGGCTGCTCGATGTCTGGATGAGCCACGGCGACAGGGTCAACAAGCTGCCCCAAGGCTTCGTGGCCATCTGCGAGACCGACAGCGCTCCCTTGGCCGGCATGGCCGACGAGTCCCGCCGTTTCTACGGTTTGCAGTTTCACCCGGAGGTGACCCACACCCGTCAGGGCAAACGGATCATCGAGCGCTTTGTCCACGACATCTGCGGCTGCGGCCGCCTCTGGACCCCGGACAACATCATCAATGACTCCCTTGCGCAGATCCGTGCCAGGGTGGGCAGCGACGAGGTGCTGCTGGGGCTTTCCGGCGGCGTTGATTCCTCGGTGGTCGCCGCCCTGCTGCACAAGGCCATCGGTACCCAGCTCACCTGCGTTTTCGTGGACAACGGGCTCCTGCGCCTGGACGAAGGCGAACAGGTGATGGCCACCTTTGCCAAGCACATGGGGGTCAAGGTGATCCGGGTCAACGCCGAGGAGAGGTTTCTGACCAAGCTCACAGGCGTGGAAGATCCGGAGCAGAAACGCAAGATCATCGGCAACACCTTTATCGAGGTCTTCGAGGAGGAGGCGGCCAAGCTCGCCAACGTCAAGTGGCTGGCCCAGGGCACCATCTACCCGGATGTCATCGAGTCGGCCGGGGCCAAGACCGGCAAGGCCAAGGTGATCAAGAGCCACCACAACGTGGGCGGTCTGCCCGAGCATATGAAACTGGGGCTGGTGGAGCCCCTGCGCGAGCTTTTCAAGGACGAGGTGCGCGTCATCGGCGTGGAGCTGGGGCTGCCGTCGGAGATGGTCTACCGTCATCCCTTCCCCGGACCGGGCCTCGGGGTGCGCATCCTGGGGGAGGTGCGCAAGGACTACGCCGACACCCTGCGTTTGGCCGATGACATCTTCATCGCGGAGCTGCGCAAGAATGAACTCTACGACAAGGTCTCCCAGGCCTTCACCGTCTTCCTGCCCGTGCGCTCGGTGGGGGTGGTGGGCGACAACCGCCAGTACGCGCATGTCATCGCCCTGCGCGCCGTGGAGACCGTGGATTTCATGACTGCCCGCTGGGCCCATCTGCCCTACGAATTCCTCGACCACGTCACCCGGCGCATCTGCAACGAGGTGCGCGGCGTCTCCCGGGTGGTCTACGATATCACCGGTAAGCCGCCGGGAACCATCGAATGGGAGTAACTGTCCATCAGCACAGCATCTGCATTGTCATCGGTCGGCTCATGTGCAGCAGCACACTTCGCCGACCTCTTCCGCGCATCTGCGGCACTGCTGAACAGTTCCTTTCGCAGGGTCTGCCAAGCTAGATGGTCATGAGTGGGAATAGTCTCAGTTGCCGCTTTACCACGCCGTTTTTTTTGTGATACCATGGGGGCGGAATGTTTTTTTGAGGGGCACCGGATTGTTGCCGACAAAATCCTATGGGGAAAGGGGCTGCCGTGAAGGGTGGAGAGAAAAATGTGCGGGATCTGGAGCTGGCCAACCGGCTCCTGGACAGTTTTTCCCGGATTGCCGGGGTGATCAATGCCCCCCGCCTTGATTATCCAAGGCGTCTGGGACGGATTCTTGCGGTTATTCTGGAGTATCTGGGGGTGGAGCAAGGCTCCCTCATGGTGCTTGAGCGCAAGAAATATCTGGTGGTCCGGGCGGCAAGCCGCGCCGAGCTCATCGGTCATGAGCAGACCATTGAAGATGAACGTTCCGTGGCCTCCTGGGTTGCCAGGTATCAGGAGCCTCTGTTTATCAAGGATATTTGCAAGGACAAGCGCTTTGGCGGGCAATGCCGCGGCAAATACCGGCGCAATTCGCTGCTCTCCATGCCGATCCTCCATAAGAGCAAGGTGTTGGGCGTCATCAATGTCACCGACAAGATCGGGGACCGGGATCTGCTCAAGGAGGACATCACCCGTCTTTTTGATTTCAGCAGCGTCATCCTCTCCCTGCTTGTCCAGGAAAACCTGCAGCAGGATCTCCGCCGGCAGCAGCGCATTCTCCGGGAGCGCAACAAGGAGCTGCGGCACCAGGAGACCTTGCGGGCCGACCTCTCCCGCATGCTGATCCACGATCTCAAGGGGCCGTTGTCCGAGGTGGTGGCCAATCTCGACATCCTCTCCTACACCGTTTCCGAGGAAAACCGCGAGTTTCTGGAATCCGCCCAGATGGGGTGCGACCGGGCAGTGCGCATGGTCTCAAACCTGGTGAGCATCGGCAAGATTGAAGACGGCAAGCTCACGCCCATCAAGGAGGTGGTCGCGGTCCGCCCGATGCTGGCCGAATGCCTGTGCAGCATCAAGGGCATGGCCAGGATCAAGGACATTCAATTGATTCTGGAGGCAGATGAGGATTTGCCGCGGATCGCCCTGGACCGGATCCTCATCCTGCGGGTGCTGCAGAATCTGCTCACCAATGCCTTGGGGTATTGCGTCGACAACACCACCATCCGTTTCGGCTGTCGGCTGGTTCCGGGTAAAAAGCAGCTTGAATTTTATGTGCAGGACCAAGGCCCTGGCATCCCCGCCGCCAAGCACCGCACCATTTTTGAGAAATACGCCAGAATCTCCGACAAGACGCCAGAATCTCCGACAAGCAGGATGCCTTGGTGGGCACCGGCCTTGGCCTCTATTTCTGCCGGCTGGCCGTGGAGATTCACCGGGGCCGCATCGGGGTCGAGAGCGAACCGGGAAAAGGGTCTCGTTTTTATTTCAGGTTGCCCCTGTAATGGGGAGCTGACGGTTTTCAGCAAAGGGAAAAGAAAGGTCGGATGAAGCTTAAAGCACCCAAAGACATGGTTTTTCTTGTCGTGGACGACATCGACAACATGCGCCGTTCGGTCAAGGCCATGCTGAAGCTGGTCCACTTCGGCAAGGAGTTTTACGAGGCGGCCAATGGGAGGGATGCCTGGAAGCTTCTTCAGACCGAGAATATCGTCATTGATTTCATCATCTGTGATTACAACATGCCCTATATGTCGGGCACCGAGCTGCTGGGGTTGATCCGTTCCACCAAGAAATGGCGCGACATCCCCTTTCTCATGGTCACTGCGGAAGCCAACATGGATATTGTCGCCGAAGCGGCGGAGCATGATGTTGATGCCTACATGACCAAGCCTTTTGTCACCGCGACCCTGGAGCAGAAGGTCATGGAGCTGCTGGGCCAGATCAACAATCCCTCGCCCTTCAACCAGTTGTTGCTCCAGGCGCGCACCCTGGATGAAAAGGGCGACCTTGACGGCGCCATTGCCAAGGCCACGGAGGCGGCCAAGATCAATGACCGCTCTTCCAAGCCTTACCGGGAGCTGGGACGTCTTTTCGGGAAAAAGGGCGATCTGAAAAAAGCCCAGCTTTGTTTTGAAAAGGCGGTGGAGATCAACCGGCTCGATGTCAGCTCCTACCATGCCTTGGGCCAGATTTACTACCGTCAGGGCAAGATGGAAATGGCCATGGAAAACTTCAACCGGGCCATGGAGATCAGCCCCAGGCATGCGGACCGGGCCATGAATTTTGCCAAGCTGCTCATCAAGAAGAACCAGTTGCCCGAGGCGGAAAAGGTTCTGCGGTTGGTCCTGAAAACAAAGAGCAACGATATCGACTTCAAGGAGGATATTGCCGAGACCTGCATTGGCTGCGGTCTGGGGGTTCTGGCGGTCAAATGCTACCGTGAGGTGCTCAAGGCGGATCCGGAGCGCATCTATCTGAATAAAAAGATCGGCATGGCCCTGTTTACCGCGGGCGATGCCAGCGAAGCAGTCAAGGTGCTTGAAAAGGCGGCGGAGAAAACCTCCGACGACATCGAGCTGTTCCTGGTCCTGGGCAAGGCCTATTATGCCATGAAACAACTGGTCCGGGCCGATCAGTGGGTCTCGAAGGTTCTCCGGCTCGATCCCGGCCATAAGGAAGCCCGCTCCATCCTGGATAAATGTCTATGAGCCAGGGTTGGACGTTTTCCGGCAAGAAACAGGCTGATTAAACCAATGGCAGCAGAATTCACCACTGTCCTCGTCCTCCATGCCCTGAACTACCAGGGGCAGAATATCCTGGGAGAAAACTGGGCGGATTTTCTTTTGGATCTGCGCCAGGGTCTTGCCGTAAAAGGGAAGGAAGATCCCGCCAGCACGGAGTCCCTGCTCCTTTTCTCCTTCGCGCAACCGGATGTCGCCTGCATCGCGCTTTTGGAAAATCTGGCCCGGCTGAAAAAGGTGTACGAGTGGAAGGAGAATTTCGGCCCCCTGCCCCTACACATTGTTCTGCACCTTGAAAAAGAGGGCGAGCCGCCCGGCTCCGTGCATGACCCGGCGGCAATCTTCTGGGATCTTCTCCACTACGAGCAGCCCTACGCCACCCCCTCCCTGAAACAGCAGTGGCCCGAGGGGCAGGCCGGGGAAAATTCGTTGTCCCACACCTTTGCCGAGGCCGGCAACGGCTTATATCTGCTCTCCTTGTCCATTCCGGAAGTTCCCCGGGTCGAGATTTTTCCCCATCGCGCCCTTCCCCTTGCCGGCTCCTTTTCGCCCTGTTTCTACTGCGGGATGACCACCCACCGTCCGGCGGACTGCCCGGGGAAGATGCTGACCATGGCCACACAGGGAATCTCCCTGGCCGGCTATCTGCCTCTTGAAAAATTGAGCGAACTCTTTGGCAAGGCCATGTCTGCCCAAGAGAAATTGGCCAATACCATGGCGTCCGGTCTCACCGTGTCCCAGGTCAGGCAGAGCCCCATCCTTCAGGTGTATCTGGCCTATTTTGACCTGAACTTGGTCTATCAGCCCAGATTTTTGTGGAACATAGCCTTTAACAGCAGTTCCAAATGGGAGGAATTGACCAAGCCGGACATGGTTTCGGTGGACAGCCACAGCCTGCATCTGGGTCTTGATTGTCTGCGGGTGGGCCAGCACGCCCAGGCCGAGGATCTCTTTGTCGAGGAAAGCAGGCGGCCCAAGGGAAAGCAGTTTTATGCCACAATCGGCCGCGCCTTTATCGCCCTGGAGCTCGAACGCGACAACGATCTGGAACATTTTCTGGAACATGCCGCGATCATGGCGAACTCGGACAAGGAAAAGATCTATATCGCCCTGTTGCAGTCCAGATACTATGCCCTTCGCAAGGACCACTGGAAGGCGGGCCATGCCCTGGACACTGTTTTCAGTGTGCGCCGCGATCTGTCCGAGGCTCTGTATCGCCAGGTTCAGCTCATGGTTCAGGGCGATATGTCGGAAAAAAGCCTCCGGCAGCTCCGAGCCCTGGTTGTCGATCGCAAAGAGCTGTTTATTGCCGCGCTCATGGATCCGCAACTTCTTGCTGTTGCCGGGCCGGTTGAGGATCTCCTTTCCGTCCGGCTGCAGGTCCAGCGGCAGGAGGCCGAAGAAAACCTGGTGAAGGCGCAGGAGGTGTGTCAGGATCTCCAGACCTGGTTTGCCGAGGAGGCAAGCCCGGCAACCTTGTTTGCCGATCTTTCCGGCCTGGAAACGCAGTTTGCCCAGGGAAGCTACTACGATCTGCTGGAAGTGGCGCATAAAGCACAGGCTTTGTTGCGCGCCTGCTACCGCCTCCAGGAAAACACCCTCGATGCCATGCAAGCCGATATTGCCGGAATGACGGCCACCTGGGACTCCTTCCGGCGGTACTGGCAGGAGTATCCCTACCAGTCTTTTTTCGTGAATTTTCAGGAAATACTCGAGAACGGACGGCAAAAGCTCAATGAAATAGAAGGGCTGGCCAAGCAGAACATGCATGGCCACCTGTACCAGACTATCCAGGAAAGGCTGGTGCAGGTCCGGGAGAGTTGCGACGCCTTGAAGCCGCTTGCGGCGAGGATGGCCTGGGTACGAATTGTATGTGACGGAGCAAAGCTCTTTGGCCGGAAATTGCTCATCACCGAGATAGCCTTGCTGGGACTGGGGGCCTTGCTCTTTCCCCTCCTGGCCTTCTGGCTGGGTGGCGACTCCGGCGGGATGATCGAACTGCTTACAAATTCCTGGCTGCAGAGGCAGGCGCTGCTTATTGTCACCCTGTTTGTCGCGCCGCTCTTTGCCTTGGCGCAGACGCTCTGGGAGATGATGGACACCTAGCGGGGAGGGTTTTGCAAACCGATTTGTGCAGTGTGGTGCGCCCGAGAGGATTCGAACCTCTGACCTACGGCTTAGAAGGCCGGTGCTCTATCCGGCTGAGCTACGGGCGCCCATGTGCGACAGATATTAGAACGATCGGGCCAAGAAAGCAATACCGTTTTCGCCCTGCATTGCGGGTCGCTCCCTACTCTTGCTTCTCCACCTCTTTCCAGACCGGCCCCTTGGCGGTGTCGACCACTTCGATGCCCTTTTTCGCCAATTCCTGGCGCACCCCGTCCGCCTTCTGCCAATCTTTTTGTTTCCTCGCCTCTTCCCGGTCCCGGATCAGCTTGTCGATCTCCGGGGCCAGGGGACATTCCTCGAGCCGCATGATTCCCAGCACGGAATTGATCCGGCGCAGGGCCTCCAGGATATAATCCTTCTGCTCGCGGTCCAGGAGCCCCTGGCTCAGGATCGGATTGGTCTTTTTAATAAAATCGAACAGCGCGGCAAAGGCTTTGGAAACATTGAGATCATCGTCCAGAGCATTAAAAAAGCGGTCTTCCATGTCGGAGAGATAGGCGGCGACCTCGGCGTGGGGGAGCCCCGGCGGCAGGCAGAGCAGCTTGCCGACAAAGCCGTCCAAGCGGCGCAGGTTCTTGCGGGCTGCGTCCAGGCTGCGGAAGGAGAAATTGATCGGCTTGCGGTAATGGGTCCGGATCAGGAAATAGCGCATCTCCCTGCCGGTGTAGCCCTTGTCCAGGACATCGCGCAGGGTGATGAGGTTCCGGTTGTCCGCGGACATCTTTTTGCCGTCCACCAGCAGCAGTTCGCTGTGCAGCCAGAAATTGGCCAGGGGTTTACCGGTGAGCGTCTCGGCGATGGCGTTCTCGTTCTCATGGTGGGGGAAGAGCAGATCGCGGCCGCTGGTATGGATATCCATGGTTTCCCCGAACAGAGCAAGGGTCATTGCCGCGCATTCGATATGCCAGCCGGGGCGCATGTTGCCCCACTCGGTCGCAAAAAAGATACCGCTTTTCAGTTCGCTCAAGGTCGAACGCTTGAGCAGGGTGAAGTCCACCGGGTTTTCCTTTTCATAGTCGTCCAGATCAACGGTTTTCCCCACCTGGATCTTGCTCAGGTCCACGCCGGACAGCCTGCCGTATTTGGCGAATTTGGAGATGTCAAAATAGATGGAGCCGTGTTTTTCGTAGGCATACCCCTTGTCCACCAGTTTTTTGGCCAGAGCGATCATGCCCGGTACATGCTCGGAGGCCCGAGGATATCCGGCGGCTTCGAGCATCTCCAGCGCAGCCATGTCCTGTTTGAAGTCCTGGATATATCTGCCGGTGAATGCGGCGAGGCTCTCTTTGTTGTTGCCCGCGCCCTGGATGGTGTTGTCGTCCAGGTCGGTGAAATTCATATAGAACCGGACCTGATACCCTTCCAGCACCAGCACCCGATGCACGAGATCGGCAACCATGAAGCGGCGGCAATGGGCCAGGTGGGCCAGTTCGTGGGCCGTGGGGCCGCAGGCGTAAAAAGTAACGGTATCCGCGACAATGGGCCGAAACACCTCTTTTTTCCGCGAGAGGGTATTGAAAAAACGCAGCTCCGCCTGCTGGGATTCCTCCGTTTCCTGCTTGGTGAAAAGCTCGGTGGACAGATACTTCTCGCCGCCATCGGGGAAGATGGCCCCTCCTTCAACAGGGCGGCGCGGGTCAGGGCCGCGGACATGGCGGCGCCGGAGCTCATGCCGGCGAAAATCCCCTCTTTGCGGGCCAGGAGACGGACCGTGGTAAAGGCCTCCTCATCCGGGATATTGATGATCTGAAAGGGGAGTTTTTTGTCAAAGATGCCAGGGGTATAGGACTCCTTCATGTTCTTGAGCCCTTGCAATTTGTGGCCGAGAAAGGGCTCCACCGCGGTAATGCGCACTTCCGGGTGGTGCTCGCTGAAATACCGGCACAGCCCCATGACCGTGCCGGAGGTGCCCAGGGTGGCGACGATATCCGTCACCCTGCCCCCGGTCTGTTCCCAAATCTCCGGCCCGGTTGTCTTGTAGTGGGTCAGCCAGTTTGCCGCATTGTTGAACTGGTCGGTGAGGAAATAGCGATCCGGATACTGGCGGGCCAAGGCATAGGCCTGTTCGATGGCCCCATCGGTGCCGCGTTTGCCGGGGGTGAGCAGGATCTCGGCCCCAAAGGCCTCCATGATCTTGCGCCGTTCGATGGAAGCGGATTCCGGCATGATCAACTGGCATTTATAGCCTTTGACCGCACAGACCATGGCCAGGCCGATGCCGGTGTTGCCGCTGGTGGCCTCCAGCACGATCTTGTCCGGGGTCAGTTCGCCCTCCGCCTCGGCAGTTTCAATCATGTTCAGGGCAACCCGGTCCTTGACCGAGCCGCCGGGATTGAAGGCCTCAAGCTTGGCGTAGATGGTCACTTTTTTCAAGGGATTCAGGCGCTTGATTGGAATCAGCGGGGTATTGCCGATCTTGTCGAGGATGGAGTGTATTACCGGTTTGTTGGGCGTGTTCGATGGCGTCATGGCGGACTCAGCTTTTGGTGTCAACATCCTGGGAAACAGCAGGGTCAAATATCAACGATATCGGTAGAATATAACAGAACCTTCGGGCAAACCACCCATATTATTGTCCGCAAAGGGGTGGTTTGCAGCGGAAAAAGCGTAAAAAAAGGCAAGCCCCGGAAGGAGCTTGCCTTGAATCAACCATGCCGCAGGGTAAAACGGATTTTAGGCTTCCTTTTCCAGCTTGACGCTGATCGCCACCTTGTAGAGGATGGAGAGAATGAAGAAGCCCGTGGCCCAGATGGCGGCGGTAATGCCGAGTGCGGGCTCGGGACAAAACCGCCGAGCACCAAGCCGAGGCCTTTGTCGATCCAGAAGGAAATGAAGATGAGGAGGCAGGAAACCACCAGCAGCCCATCGGATTGCTTGGCCCGGGAGACAAAGATCAGGCCGATGCCGGCCAACCCCATGATCACCGAGGCCCGCATGAAGGGCACCAGGTTATTGAATACCTCCTCGCCATGACCAAGGCCCCAGTAGAGGTAATCCAGGGTATGCATGTGGCCGGGGATCTGGCTGTAGTAGGCAACAAAGAATTCACAGCCCAGGAAGAAAAAGTTGAGCATCGCGGCATAGCCGATGATGGTAACCAGTTTATCCTGCGCCTCGCGGCCCACGTCAAACTTGGTGGTCTTCTTGAGGACCATGGCGATGATCATCAGCAGGGCCGGCCCGGCAGCAAAGGCCGAGGCGAGAAAGCGCGGGGCGAGAATGGCGGTGAGCCAGAAATGGCGGCCCGGCAGACCGCAGTAGAGAAAGGCGGTAACGGTGTGAATGCTGATCGCCCAGGGGATGGAGAGGTAGATAAAGGGCTTGATCCACTTGGGATACTTGATCCCCTTGTATTCGGACTGCAACACCACCCAGCCGCAGAGGATGTTGAGGAACAGATAGCCGTTCAAGACGATCATATCCCAGAACAGCATGGAGTTGGGGGTGGGATGGAGCAGAACGTTC
>PHAW01000119.1 GCA_002841785.1 Deltaproteobacteria bacterium HGW-Deltaproteobacteria-3
GCCGGTGCAGGCCCCGCATTGATAGCATTTTTCCTCATCGCGGTGGATATTGCCGGCCATGCTTTTCACCGAAACCCCCATCTCGTTGAGATAGGCGATACCCTTTTTGACATTGGCCTTATGCCCGATGAATTCGAGGACCATGACCCCTTCCTGCTGGAGCAGGATGGTGGCCTTGAGGATGTTGAACTCCAGATCGTATTTCTTGACCAGATTGCTGATGATGGGCTGGTCGATGACTTCCTTGGGAAACTTCAGGACATAGATTCGCGTATTCATGGCTGCGCCTCCAGGTGGGCGGAAAGCTGCGCTAAAACAGTCTCCACCGGCAGATCGGTTGACAGGGTTATGAGCTGGTCCGGGGCAAGTTCTGCCGGGGATTCAAACCGCTCTTTCTGTTTCAGATAAATCTCCCAGCGCCCGTCCGACACCGCCTGCGGGTCAAGAGCCCTCTGGGCCATGCGGCGTTTCATTTCTTCTTCCGAACAGACACAGAGAACACAGTATAGCCGAACCCCCAACCGCTGCGCAAGCATCCGCACCTGGTCGCGGTCGGCCTTGCGCTGGTAAGAGGCGTCCAGCACCACGCCTTGGCCCTGGGTCAGATCGTGCTCGGCCCGTTCGAGCAGGGCCGCATAGGTTTTGGCGGTGAACTCGCTGGTATAGATCCCTTGATCCGCGGTTTCCCGCTGGCGGGTCTGCGGGGTGAGTCCGGCCAGCTCCTTGCGCACCACATCGGAATTGTAATAGCGAAGCGCGCGTCGCGTGGCCCAGGCCTGGGCCACGGTGGACTTGCCCGTGGCGATCAGGCCGAAAAAGATAAACAGCTCAGGCTGCGGCATAGCGCTCGGCCAGGGCGAAGTATTTTTTTGCCTGGTTCAGGCACTTCTCGGCGGTGGCCGGATCAACCTCCGGGGCATGGGCGGTAAACAGGCCGATCTTGCCGCGCACATAGGCACGGTAGCATTTATAGAAGTTGAGCATGGGCAGCAGGGTGGTGTCGCCGGCAGCCTGGCAGAACCGTTCGATAAAATATCCGGAAAGCTCGGGCAGGCCGTGAAAGTCGAGGTCCATGGCCAGAAAGGCCACGTCGCTGGCCACGTCGCAGTAGCGGAACCGCTGGTTGAACTCGATGCAGTCGTAGATGTAGATCTCGTCGGCCAGGCAGATGTTGGCGGAATAGAGGTCGCCGTGGCAGTCGCGGACCCTTCCCGCTCCGATTCTGGCGGCAAAGAGGTCTTCTTTTTTTAGAAAATCGCGGGCATAGCCGCTGATTGCTTCGAACTGCCCTTGACTCAGGGCCTCGCAGCCGATGAAGCTTTGGGTCTGCTCAAAATTTTCCAGCACATTGACGCTCACCGCCTGGGCCGTGCCGAATTTTTCAATGGCAGGCCCGCTTTCCGCCTTGGCGTAAAAGGGGACCAGGATAGCGATGATCCTGTCGAGGATATCCTTGGTGAGCCCGCCCTGGGCGATGACCTTGGCCATCATCCGCTCTTCCGGCATCCGAGCCATCTTCACCGCGTATTCCACCGGAGCCCCGGGACCGTCCAGGGAAAAGGTCCCGTCCTGCCCGGTGATCGCCGCCAAGCCAAGGTACAGGGAGGGACACAGCCGCCGGTTCAGGAGCAGCTCCTCTTCGCAGAAATGCTTGCGCTGTTCCAGGGTGGTGAAGTTGAGAAAGCCGAAATCAACGGGTTTTTTGATTTTGTAGACAAAGTCGCCGGCCAGCAGCACATAGGAGATATGGGTTTGCACCAGGGTTATTTCCGGCGCGGGATGCGGGTATGCGTCGGATGTAAGCAGAGCCTGGATGAATGGCGGCAAGGTCGAGTCAGCCATGAGAAGCCTCCCTGGTAGGGCTTGTGTGCCGAAATTCGGCGAAAATATCACACAGACAGCGCACGAAAAGTGCTGATCATAACAGAATCATTTATTTCCGTAAACCATGGAGCCGCGGCTCGGCAAAGCCGCTGTCCGCCACAGGTGATCCGGCATGATTCGAAAATATAGTTCATATCTTTTTCGAATCATGCCGAGAAGATAAGTGAGAGCAGCCCGCAACCAACCGACGACAGGGGAAAGGAAAAATGATCCAGGCGAACAGAGAGATCCTCATCGTGGACGATACGGCGGTACTCCGCAATATCATGAAGATCCAGTTGCAACGGATGGGATTTTTCAATATTCACGAGGCCCCGGATGGCAGCGAGGCCTTGAAAATCCTGCATGCCAAGAGGATAGATCTGGTCATTTCCGACTGGAACATGCCGGTGATGAGCGGGTTTGAACTGCTGCGGGAGATCCGCTCCAGCGAGAAGTTGAAAGATCTCCCCTTTATCATGGTGACGGCGGAGGCCACCACGGCCAAGATCAGCATGGCCGTGCAGCTCAAGGTGGATGAGTTGATCCTCAAGCCCTTTACCCTGGAGATTCTCGAACGAAAAATCAACCGGGTCATTCACTGAGACTGCTCCTGCCGCAATAGTTTGGGCGGGATTGGATCCAGACCGCGCAAACTCTCCACAAGCGTATCCACATCGAACCCGATGCACTCCCGCCGGTTTTTTTCGAGTGTTGCCACGGCCCGAGCGGCCATCTTGGCCCCTGCCTCGAAATACCCATACTCCCCTTTGATATAGAAGCCCGCTGCCCGGATCATGGCCTGGAGGATCTCTTTTTCCGCGCTATGCGCCCCATGCCAAGCCTGTTCCAGAATTTCGTGGACCTCGAAAAAAAGCTCCAAATCCCAGAGCACCAGCGCCTTGGCCAGGGGGGTGGTGGCCTTGGTGCGGTTGATAGTCGCCAGGGCCAAGGCGTACCCCGCCAGTCTCGCCTCGATATAGGCGGCATAGGGTGCGGCCAGCCCCGGGTGCAGATATCGGGCGGCAACGGTGCGGACCGGGGCAAGATCATTCTGGGCCAACGCCAGGGGCAGGGCCGAGGAAAGCGCATTGCGGATATCGCGGCTCAGGCGATCCTGAAACGGCTCAAAGCGAGGAGAACTCATGACGATAATTATTTATAGAGATCCGGGTAGAGTTTTTTCAGGCAGTCCGGGCAGATGCTGTGGGTGAAATCGGCCGAGGTCTTGGCGGAGATGAATGTTTCCACGCTGCTCCATGCGGCCGGGTCATGGGGGTCGCCATCGGCGCTGCGGATTTTCTTGCAGGAGGCGCAGATGGGCAACAGGCCGTGCAGGGTGTTCTTTATCTCAAGAAGCATTCTGGTCTGGACGTGAAGGCCGAGGAGAACGAAGATCGCCCCGGACAGAAAGACCAGACCGACGAGGAACTCGCCGACAAAGGGGAGGCGCAGGGCAAAGACCCCGGCCACCACGCAGTAGCCCACCAGGAAGAAAAGCATCAGCCCGCGGTGCAACCGCAGGGAGCGGATGATTTCCGGCTTGCTGCGCTCGGGGATGAAGGGGGTGAGGACGTGCAGTTCCCTGGCCTTGACAAGGCTGATGAGCATGACAACTGCTCCGGCAAGAATCATGGCGATGCTCAGGATGTGCTGCATGGCGAAGGGACGCTCCTCGTGATTTGATACATGCTATGCCAATGGACGCGCAACAGATGAAACCTGTAACAACCCGAACGGTGCTTCGACAGGCTCAGCACGAACGGTAGTTATCTTGAAATTATTGATTTTTCCGTTCGTGCTGAGCCTGTCGAAGCACCGTTGTTGCGCGTCCATCATATTTTTTAAGTATAGGCATTATTTGTTCAGGAGGCCATTTTTTTCCGAAAAAGACCGTTGTTCTCACAGACTGCAGGCGCTGGGTCAAGGGTGAGGGTGATAATGCTGTTGGGATTTGCCTGGGAGAGTTGGGCTCCGTTTGGGCCGGAGAGAGAAAGCACGGTGTGGGCGGTGTTTACGAGGCCGCGCCCCAGGTATTCCAGCCGGTCGCCCACCGCGATGGGGTTGCGGGTCTCAATAACCGGCTGGGACGCAGCCTGGCGGACGATGCCCACCGGGGCATAGTCGTAGCTGATCATGGGCCCGTCGTAGAGCATGTCGGCTGTGCCTGGCGGCTGGTCGAAGAAGTTTTCCGTGTAGCCGCGGGAGCCGATCTTCAGCAACTCCTCCCGGAAGGACTCGGGCAGGGCGGCATCAAGCCCCTGCGCCCCCCAGTAATCAAGGGCTGCCCGGTAGAGGCGGGTTATGGCCCCCACATAGTAGACGCTTTTCATCCTCCCCTCGATCTTGAGGCTGTCCGCCCCGGCCCGGACCAGCTCGGGCAGACGGTTCAAGAGGCAGAGATCCTTGGCGTTGAAGATATAGGTGCCGCGGCTGTCTTCCTCCACCGGGAAGAACTGGCCCGGCCGTTTTTCCTCTTCCAGCCGGTAGTGGTAGCGGCAGGGATGGGCGCAGTTGCCCTGGTTGGCGTCGCGGCCGGTGAGGTAGAGGCTCAAGAGGCAGCGGCCCGAGTAGGAGATGCACAGCGCCCCGTGCACGAAGATCTCCAGCTCCGCCTCGGTGGCCTGCCGGATCCGGGTGATCTCGGCCAGGGAAAGCTCTCGGGCCAGATTGAGACGTTTGACCCCCTGGCCCACCCAGAAACGGACACTTTCCAGGTTGGTGACATTGGCCTGGGTGCTGAGATGAATCGGGATTTCCGGCGCCACCCGTTGGGCCACGGCGAGGATGCCCGGATCGGAGATGATCAACCCGTCTACCTTGGCCTCGCGCAAAGCGGCCAGATAACCGGGCAGCTCGGCAAGATCGTCATTGTGGGCAAAGATGTTGAGGGTGGTGTATACTTGGACACCGTGCTCGTGGGCATAGGCTGTGGCCTGGACTATTTCCTCGTCGCTGAAATTGGTGGCATGGGCCCGGAGGCTGAATTTTTTGCCGCCGAGATAGACAGCGTCCGCACCGTAGTGGATGGCGGTCTGCATTTTTTCAAAATTGCCTGCTGGGGCAAGAAGTTCCGGGAGTTTCATCGACAAGCCTTTTCGTGCAGGGGATCGGATGGCAGTGAGTTTCGAGACGACTATACACCAAAAAAAAATTGTTGTCGCCATGAGCGGCGGGGTTGACTCCTCGGTGGCCGCCGCCCTGTTGCAACAACAGGGGGCGCGGGTGCAGGGCGTTTTCATGGCCCTGGCCCAGCCCGATCTGGCCGAGCAACTGCAGCGGGTCCGGGCGGTGGCCGATTTCTTGCGGATTCCCCTGACCGTGGTGGATCTGGCCGAACCTTTCCAACGGGAGGTGGTGGATATTTTGCCGGGAAAACCCCCAACCCCTGCGTGGTATGCAACCGCACCATCAAGTGCGGCCTCCTGTTGGCTCGGGCCCGTGAGGATCTCGGGGCGGATCTGTTGGCCACCGGGCATTATGTCCGGATCAGCGGGGATGAGAAAGCCGGATACCGGTTGCTCAAAGGGATGGATCCCAAAAAGGATCAATCCTATTTTCTCGCGATGCTCGGTCAGGAGCAACTGGCCCGCCTCTGCTTTCCCTTGGGCACATTCCGGAAGGAGGAGGTGTACGAGCTGGCTGCCGGGTTCGGCCTGGCGTTTGGGGATACCCCGGAGAGCCAGGATATCTGTTTTCTGAAGCATCAGTCGGTGGCGGAGTTTCTCGCTGTCCATTCCCAGGGGCAAGGGCGACCCGGCCCGATGCTGACCTTGCAGGGCAAGGAACTTGGGCAACACGCGGGCATCCATCACTATACCATCGGCCAGCGGCGGGGATTTATGTGGCAACGCTTGATCCGGAGCGCAACGTGGTGGTGGTCGGCAAGGACGCGGATCTCTGGCAGCGGGAGATGGTGCTGCCTGTCGTGCATTGGGTGAGCGGCCCCCCCCCGCCCTTGCCCCATGTGTGCGCGGTGAAAATCCGTTCCCGGCATCCGGCCGGCCAGGCAGAGATCGTGGGCTTTGACACCGGGGTGCGGCTGACTTTTGCCGAGCCGCAACGGGCCGTGACCCCCGGCCAGTTTGCGGTTTTTTATGAGGGAGAGGAGGTTCTGGGGTGCGGCGAGATTGCGCGATGAGGTGAAATTTGTGTCTGGCAGCCGCAGCGGAAAAAAGATACACTGGTAGCGATGCAGCCTTTGCCAGTCCCTTGTTTGCCAGGCTCGCAAACAAGCCCTGATCAACCGGAAAAACCAAGGAACATACATGAGCGCATTCATCTCCAAGACCAAGATTGTGGCCACCCTGGGCCCGGCCTCTTTTTTGCCGGCCGTGCAGAGGCGGCTGATGGCAGCCGGAGTTGATGGCTTTCGCCTGAATCTCTCCCACGGAGACCTTGGGGAACACGCCGCGGTGATCGCCAGCCTGCGGAAAATCAGCGGGGAGGTGGGGAGGCCGGTGGCCATCATTGTTGACCTGCCCGGCCCGAAGATGCGGCTGGGCATGGTGCCAAAGCCGATTACCGTGCGGCGGGGGGCCAAGGTCCGTTTCTGGCCCGCAAGCCAGCCCCGTCCAGGGAAGGGGATCTTTCTGCCCCATGAAATTTCCGGGCTGGCCCAAGGGGTGCGGCCCGGCTCCATCATCTTTGTCGGCGACGGCATGATGCAGTTCAAGGTCAAGGCCGTCGAGGGAGAGATCATCGAAACAGAGGCCCTGGTGGCCGGGGTGGTCCGGTCCAACAAGGGGGTCAATATCCCCGGCTATAATGCGCCTTCCGGGGCACTCACCGAGGAAGACAAGCGCGGCATCGCCTTTGCCATACAGCACAAGGCCGATGTCATCTGCATCTCCTTTGTCGGCAGCCCGGAGGATATGCTGGCCGCCCGCGCTCTCCTGCCGCAAACCGGGAGCTACCGCCCCTGTCTGTTGGCCAAGATCGAGCGGCGGCAGGCGGTGGCCAACCTGGACTCCATTCTGGCGCAGGCCGATGCGGTGATGGTGGCTCGGGGCGATCTGGGCATCGAGCTGCCCATCGAAGAGATTCCCGGGCTTCAGAAGGACATCATCCACCGGGCCAACATGGCGGCCAAGCCGGTGATCGTCGCCACCCAGATGCTTTTGTCCATGGTGGACAATGCCCGGCCCACCCGGGCCGAGGTCACCGATGTGGCCAACGCCATCCTGGACGGCGCCGATGCCATCATGTTTTCCGAGGAGACGGCCATTGGCCATGATCCGGTGGCCGTGGTCCGCATTGCCAAAAAAATTGCCCGGCAGACCGAGCGGGGCCTGGTCAAGAGCGGCGGGGTTGCCTTGGAGGTCCGGGCCGCGATCCGCTCCGAAGACAGCATCGATGATCTGATCAGCAGCGCCACCTGCGATGTTCTGGAGAACCGCACCGTGGACCTGGCCGTTACCCCAACCGCCACCGGGGCTACGGCCAGGCGGATAACCAGACGGTCCGCAATATTCTCGCCCTTTCTTCCGGGGTCTTTC
Source organism: Deltaproteobacteria bacterium HGW-Deltaproteobacteria-3 (assembly GCA_002841785.1). Lineage (GTDB taxonomy): Bacteria > Desulfobacterota > Desulfobulbia > Desulfobulbales > Desulfurivibrionaceae > Thiovibrio. Next base: position 7,362 of record PHAW01000119.1, read on the forward strand.
CCCTGTACGTATCCTCCGTCTCCCTGTCGGACCATGAGCTGGCCGAGCTGCTGAAAGGCGCCGGGCTGATCCGCTCCGGGACGCGGCGGCTGGTGATCACCGCAGGCAGTCTCTCCGGGGTGGCGGGGACCACCAACAGCCTCAAAATCATCGATGTTTCGTGACCGTTCAACCGTATGGCACAGGCATGAATATCACAGGCCGGAACAAAAAAAAGATTGCCGTTACCACCCTCGGCTGCAAGGTCAACCAGTTTGAATCGGCGGCCTTCCTTTCGGAACTTGCCCAGCGGGAAGTGGAGCTGGTTCCCTTTTCCCAGCCGGCGGATATCTATATCATTAACACCTGCGCGGTGACGGCCAGGGCCGGGGCGCAGTCCCGCCAGTTGATCCGGCGGGCCTTGCGCGCCAACCCCGAGGCCCGGCTGATCGTGACCGGCTGCTATGCCCAGATTGGAGCCCAGGAGATCCTGGAGATCGCCGACAGCCCCATCTGCATCGTGGGCAACGGCTGCAAGCATCGCCTGGTGGAAGTGGCCCTGGCCGACCGCCACTGTGATCTGGAAATGCACCTGGGCGATATCGCCGGACACAAGGAGATCTGCCCCCTTACCGTCACCAGCTTCGGATCGCGGACCAGGGCCTATCTCAAGGTGCAGGACGGCTGCAACAGCTTCTGTTCCTACTGCATCGTGCCCTATGCCCGGGGACGCAGTCGCAGCCTTGCCCCGGACAAGGTGGTGGCCCAGGCCGAGATCTTTGCCGCGCAGGGCTACAAGGAACAGGTGCTCACCGGCATCCACCTCGGCCATTATGGCCAGGATCTTACTCCCCGGACCAACCTGCGCGAATTGCTGGCGCAGCTCCTGGCCCGGAACCTGCCGGCGCGCTATCGTTTGAGTTCGCTTGAGCCCACCGAGATTACGGAGGAGCTCCTGAATCTCATGGCCCAATCGGCCTCAGTGATGCCCTATCTGCATATCCCGTTACAAAGCGGGGATGATGGGATACTCAAGCGGATGAACCGCCGCTATCCCGCTGCCGCCTTCGCTAAAGTGGTGGAACGGAGCGTGGCGTGTCTGCCGGACGCAGCCATCGGCGTGGATGTGCTGGTCGGCTTTCCCGGCGAGGACGAAGAAGCCTTTTCCAACACCTACAGTCTGATCGAGTCGCTGCCGGTGAGCTATCTCCATGTCTTTCCCTATTCGAAAAGGCCGGGAACCCCGGCCGCCTCCATGGCGGATCAGGTTCCCAAACCGGTCAAGGAGGAAAGGGTTGCGCGCTTGCGGGATTTGGATCATACAAAACGGAGCGCCTTTTACCGCAAGCATCTGGGCAGCGTCCGCCAGATCCTGGTGGAAGGACGCAAGCAGGGGTGTCTGCTGAAGGGCTATACCGGCAATTATATCCCGGTCTCCTGCGAGGGGGGCAGCGGGCTGGTGAACCAGTTGGTTACGGTGCGACTGGAAGAGCTCACCGAGGATGGGGTGCTGGGGCGGATTGTCTGATTGATGTTTCGCCACGAAATCCATGAAAGACACGAAAAAAGGTTGGTTGTTTTCCGGTTCATCAGTTGCGGCGAGCCAAATTTTTTGCGCTCTTTTTTTGTGATTTTCGTGGGTTTCGTGGCAACAAAACATTGGTTCTTTTATTATGATTGGGGAAATAATTGCCATCGGCGATGAGCTTACCTCCGGGCGGGTGCTGAACACCACCAGCTATTTCGCGGCAAGCCACCTTTTTGCAGCGGGCCACGAGATCCTGGCCATGACCACCATCGGCGATGAGCCGGAACTCATCGGCCGCACCCTGCAACGGGCTTTGCAGCGGGCTGATTTTGTTGTTGTCACCGGCGGGCTGGGCCCGACCACCGACGATCTGACCAATGCCGCGGTTTCCTCGGCCCTTGACCGCCCCGCCACCTTGTATCCGGAAATACTGAAAAAGATCCAGGCCCACGGTAACAGTCTGCCGGCCGGTCAGCGGGTTTCCCTTGAAAAACTCGCCTGGTTGCCGGCGGGCGCCCACGCCCTGCACACCGAAGCGAAGACGGCCGGATATTTTCTGGTCCAGGACGGCAAGCCCATCTTTTTTCTGCCGGGGGTGCCGCAGGAGATGGAGGATCTGCTCCTGGAAACGGTGATCACCCGGCTCGCCGTCTGGGAAGGCGAGGAGGTCCGGCAGGTGCGCCAGAAGGTGTATAAGGTGGTGGGCCTGGCCGAGTCCGAGATCAACCGGCGTCTTGCCCATCTGGAGGGCCGTGACCCCAGGGTCCGGATCGGCTATTATCCCGTGTTTCCCGAGGTGCATGTCAGCCTCACCGTTACCGGCGCGACAAGCAACGAGGCCGAGGCGGCGATGCAAAAATATGCCGGGAAGGTGACGGAGTCTCTTGGCGATTGCTGTTACGGCTCAGGAGGCGACACCCTGGAAGGCGTAGTGGGGAGGTTGCTTGCCGGGCGCGGTCAGACAGTGGCCGTGGCGGAATCCTGCACCGGGGGACTCATCGGCCATGCCCTGACCAGCATTGCCGGGAGTTCCGGGTATTTCCTCGGAGGGGTGGTGGCTTACAGCGATGTTCTAAAGGAGCGGTTGCTCGGAGTCAACCGGGAGATTCTTCTGCGGTCCGGCGCGGTCAGTGCCGAAACCGCCCGGGCCATGGCCGAGGGGATGCGGCGGGTGACTCCCGTTGACCATGCCCTTGCCGTAACGGGCATTGCCGGACCTGGCGGCGGCAGCGAAGACAAGCCGGTGGGCACGGTTTATTTCGGCCTGGCCAGCCCGGAAAAAACCCAGACCTTTCTTTTCCGTTTTTCCGGAGACCGCAGCCAGGTGCAGGCCCAGGCCAGCCAGACGGCGCTTGATCTTTTGCGCCGGCACCTGCTTGGGCTGAATAGCTTGGTCTTGATAATGGATGCAGGACAGAGTAAAAAGAACCGACTATAAATTTCTTAGGGTTAACGCAAAGGCGCAGAGACGCAAAATTAAAGGAAAGATCGGTTCGTCGAATAACCACGAAAACCGTGTGGCCTGAGCCTGTCGAATGCCAGGAGTGGCAAAATGATCGCCTCGTTTCTTTAAAATATTTTTTGCGTCTTTGTGTTATTTTTTTCGTTTTTACGATTTCATTATACTTTGGGAGACATACACCATGGCCGTTGCCGACGAAAAGAACAAAACCCTTGATACCGCGATTTTCCAGATCCAGAAGCAGTTCGGCAAGGGCTCGATCATGCGGCTCGGCACCGACGAGCGGGAAGCGGTGTCGGTCATCTCCACCGGCACCCTGAGTATCGATATCGCCACCGGGGTCGGCGGCGTGGCCCGCGGCCGGATTACGGAGATCTACGGACCTGAGTCTTCCGGCAAGACAACCCTGGCCCTGCATATCATTGCCGAGGCTCAGAAGGCCGGGGGCAGCGCCGCTTTCATCGATGCCGAGCATGCCCTGGACATCGGCTATGCCGAACGCCTCGGGGTCAAGGTGGACGATCTTTTGGTCTCCCAGCCGGACTATGGCGAGCAGGCCCTGGAGATCGTCGAGATCCTTATCCGCAGCGGGGCGGTGGATGTCATTGTTGTCGACTCGGTGGCGGCCCTGGTACCCAAGGCGGAGATCGACGGCAACGCCGGGGATTCCCATGTCGGGCTCCAGGCCCGGCTCATGTCCCAGGCCATGCGCAAGCTCACCGGGGTACTGAAGCGCACCAATACCGCGATCATCTTCATCAACCAGATCCGGATGAAGATCGGGGTCATGTTCGGCAACCCGGAAACCACCACCGGCGGCAACGCCCTCAAGTTTTACAGCTCGCTGAGGCTCGATATCCGGCGGCAGGCTGCGATCAAGGACGGCCAGGAGGTGATCGGCAACCGGACCAAGGTCAAGGTGGTGAAAAACAAAATGGCGCCGCCCTTCAAGGAAGCGGAGTTCGACATCATCTATGGCGAGGGCGCCTCCAAGGTCGGCGATCTGCTCGATCTGGCCACGGCCCAGGATATTGTCGAGAAAAGCGGAGCCTGGTACTCCTACAACGGCGAACGCATCGGCCAGGGCAGGGAGAACTCCAAGCTTTTCCTCAAGGAGCACCCGGAGATGTGCGATGACCTTGAAAGAAAGGTGCGCCTCGGGTATGGTCTCCCGGTGATGGGGGAAAAAGGAACGGTTGTCGTGCCGGCTGCGGCTGCTGACTGATCCGTTACACAGGGAAAGGTTGTTATCAAGAAGCGGGGTGCGGATGCATCCCGCTTCTGTACTTTGAAGGAATGTCCCAATGACCGGAAACGACATACGCAAGCGATTTTTGACCTATTTTGCCGACAAGGGCCATACTGTGGTGGAAAGCTCTGCCCTGGTTCCCCACGACGACCCCACCCTGCTCTTCACCAATGCCGGGATGGTCCAGTTCAAGCGGGTTTTCATGGGCGAGGACAAGCGTGATTACGTCAGGGCGGCCACCAGCCAGCGCTGCGTGCGGGCCGGCGGCAAGCACAACGATCTGGAAAATGTGGGTTACACCGCGCGGCATCACACCTTTTTCGAGATGCTCGGCAATTTTTCCTTTGGCGATTATTTCAAAAAAGATGCGATCCACTATGCCTGGGATTTTCTCACCAAGGAGATCGGCCTTCCCCCGGAAAAGCTTTGGGTCTCGGTGTTTGAAGACGACGACGAGGCCTTCGCTCTCTGGGAAAAGGTCAAGGATCTGCCCCAGGGCCGCATTGTCCGGATGGGGGAAAAGGACAACTTCTGGGCCATGGGCGATACCGGCCCCTGCGGCCCTGCAGGCCGGATTGCAAGCTCGGCTGCGACTGCGACCGTTTTCTGGAGATCTGGAACCTGGTGTTCATGCAGTTCAACCGGAGCGAGGACGGCACCCTGACTCCGCTGCCCAAGCCGAGCATCGACACCGGCATGGGCTTGGAGCGCATTGCCGCCGTTACCCAGGGGAAATTCACCAACTACGACTCCGATCTCTTTGCCGGGATCATCGCGGCCATCGCCGATGCCGCCGGGGTGAAGTATGGAGAGGATGCTGCAGTCAACACGGCTTTAAGGGTCATCGCCGATCACAGCCGGGCCACCACCTTTCTGGTGGCCGACGGGGTGCTGCCCTCCAACGAGGGGCGAGGCTATGTGCTCCGGCGCATCATGCGGCGGGCCATCCGTTTCGGCCGCTCCCTGGGATTGAAAAAACCTTTTTTGACCGGGATCACCGAGGCCGTCATCGCGGAGATGGGCGAACCCTATCCCCATCTCCATGGGGCGCGGGAGCTCCTGGCCAAGGTGGTGCACAACGAGGAGGCGCGCTTCCTGGAAACCCTGGACAACGGGCTGGCCATGCTCCATCAGGAGATGAAGCGGCTGCGGGAGGCGGGGGAAAAGGTGGTGGCAGGGGAGTTCATCTTCAAGCTCTACGATACTTTTGGTTTTCCCGTGGATATCGTCAAGGACATCGCCATCGAGAAAGGAATGCTGGCGGATGAATCCGGATTCAACGCGGCCATGGAGGTGCAGCGCAATCAGTCCAAAAAATCCTGGAAAGCCACCTCGCTTGCCGAAATGGGGCCAGGGGTGCGCGCCCTGCTCGACACGGGATTGCGGACCCGCTTCGTCGGGTATGAAACGCGCCATCACCGTGGAGTAATCAACGGGTTGTTGAGCGGCGGCGGAGACAGTCTTGCGCAGGCCGGCACCGGCGAGCAGATCTCCGTAGTTTGCCCGGAAACCCCGTTTTATGCCGAATCCGGCGGGCAGAGCGGCGACCGGGGCATGATTATCGGGCCGCAGGGCAAGGCCAGGGTGGAAAATACCGTGGTTGCGGGGGATGGGCTCGTCCTCCATCGGGCCGAGGTTGTCGAGGGCAGCCTGGCCCTCGGCGAGACCGTCGAGCTCAAGGTGGCGGAAGGCAAGCGCCAGCGCACGGCCAACAACCACACCGCCACCCATCTTTTGCAGGCCGCTTTGCGGGAGGTTCTGGGCGAGCATGTCAAACAGTCCGGCTCCCTGGTCAATCCGGACCGGCTCCGCTTCGATTTCACCCATTTTTCCCCCCTCAGCCGCGAGGAGCTTGGCCGGGTGGAAAAGATCGTCAACGAGGCCATCCGGGCCAATGCCCCGGTGTCCACCGCGGTGCTCGACCGGGAAGAGGCCATCAAGGGCGGGGCCACGGCCCTGTTCGGCGAGAAATACGAGGCAAAAGTCCGGGTTGTTTCCGTGGGGGAGATCAGCAAGGAGCTGTGCGGCGGCACCCATGTGGGCGCGACCGGAGAGATCGGCATGTTCAAGATTCTGAGCGAAACCGGCATCGCCGCCGGGGTGCGGAGGATTGAGGCGGTAACCGGCCCCGGCGCCATGGAGCGGTTCCAGCAGGTCGAGGCGCAGTTGGGAATGCTGGCGGCCAAACTCAAGACCTCCCCGGAGGAACTTCCCGGAAAGATAGAAAAAATGCTGGCTCGGCAGAAGGAGCTGGAACGGGAAGTCAGCCGGCTCACCGCGGATCTTTCCGTCAATGATCTCGATTCCATGCTCGGCAACGCCCAGGAGATCGGGGGGGTGAAGGTGGTTGTCTCCCAGATCGCCATGGATTCGCCGAAAACCATGCGTGAGGTCGGCGACAGGGTGCGGGACGGACTGGGCAGCGGCATCGCTGTTTTAGGCGGCGTCTTCGAAGGCAAAGTGAGCCTGTTGGCCATGGTCACCAAGGATCTGAGCAGCCGTTTCCATGCCGGGCAGATTGTCAAAGAGGTGGCGGCCATGGTGGGCGGCAGCGGGGGCGGGCGCCCGGACATGGCCCAGGCCGGGGGAACCATGGCGGATAAATTGCCGGAGGCGCTTGCGGCAGTGCCATCCATCATCACCGCCCAAGGAGCGAAAGCGTCTTCCTGAAAACCGGGACGTTGAAAAAATAATCGGTTGGGCGATGATTCTGTAGAAATACCCAGGGAAAAACGGGAAAAAAAGCAACGGGAAAATGTATTGACAGGCAAAATAAATTCGATTAGAACCGTTCAATTGTTAATGAACAGGCATTCATTTCACGCGCACATACCAAGATTTTTTAACATATTAATTGTCAAGAAAAACGGGGGCCAGTAATGATTACCATCGACCTGACCATGCTCATTCAGATTGCCAATATGCTCTTGCTTATTGTCGTCCTGAATGCAGTCTTGTACAAACCGATCCGCTCGATTCTCGAAGATCGGCAAAAAAAGATCGGCGGCCTTGATGAGGGCATTGACCAATTCAAGAAGAATGCCGTGCTGCGTCTCGATGAGTTTGGGCAGAAGATGAAGGAGGCCAGGATCAGGGCCAAGAAAGAGTACGAAACCGCCCGCAATGCCGCCCTGGCCGAAAGCACGGAAAAACTGGCCGGGATCCGCAAGGAGGTTGATGCGCAGAAAACCGGTCAACTGGCCGGAATAGAAAAAGAGTTTGCCGCGGCCCAAGCAGAGTTGCAGGGCCAGGTCTCCGGGTTTGCCAACGAGATGGCCGGCAAGGTTTTGGGGAGGGCTCTGTAAATGAAAAACGCATCCTGGAAAAAAATCAGCTCTGCAGCCCTGTCGGTGCTCATGGTGCTGGCGGTTGCGGTTGCCGCCACCGCATATGCCTCCGGCGATGGCGCCATCCCCAAGGAGAAGTGGTTGGATCTCCTGTGGCGGACCACGAACTTTGCCGGCTTGCTCTTTATTCTGGTCTTTTTTTTGAAAAAACCATTTGCCGACGGCTTAAGCAGCCGGCGGGACGGGATCAAGGATCAGCTTGAGGCCCTGGAATCCCGCAAGGCCGAAGCAGAGCAACTGTACAAGGAGGCCGAAGCCAAGCTTGCCAGGCTCGATGACGAGGTGAATTCCATTATTACCGAGGCGGTCAAGCAGGGCGAGGCCGAGAAGGCAAAGATCATTGCCGATGCCGAGCGCAATGCGGGCGACATCAAGCGTCAGGCCGAGATGGCCGTGGCCCATGAAGTTGCCGAGGCCAAGACCCGGCTGAAGGGCGAGATTGCCGAACAAGCCGTGCTGCTGGCGGAAGAGCTGGTGAAAAAGAATATTCAGCCTGCGGATCAGAGCAGGATGGTTGAGCTGTCTCTTGAAAAGGTGGGAGGTATTCAGTGAAGAACACAGTAATAGCCAAACGGT
>PHAW01000120.1 GCA_002841785.1 Deltaproteobacteria bacterium HGW-Deltaproteobacteria-3
AACAGGATGCTTTATTTTCAACCTCCGTCAGGGAATGATTTCAATCGGTCAACTCTGCCATCGGCCCTGACGGGTACCCACAAATTTTGCTGAAGAGCCTCTTTTTTTATCCACCGAAAGAAAACGCGACAACAACAAAAAGATCGGAACAAACCAGAAAAAGAAGTGTCTCCCCAACAGACGGGATCACTGGCAATGCTTCCCCGGCGCCCCTTGAACACAACCCGGCGCACACCCCGCCAAAACGCATCCGGAGATGGGACACCCCCCCCTGCGGGGAGTTTTTTATTGACAGCTCAAGGCAAACACAGGTAGAGATTACAGACTATAAATCTAACAGGTTATACCCTATTACAATACAGGGCTGTCCGTCTTTCCCCCAGCCCCTCCTTCCCAAAAAAATCCTCGTCACAAGGCGCATATGAAAAAAACAGAAAACATGGTGTGGCGTTTTTTTGCATCGGTCAGGCTTGCCCTTTTTACCCTGCTGATCCTTGCCACGACCTCCGTAATCGGCACGCTTATTCCCCAAAAAAACCCGCTCGATTTCTACATCGAGTCGTTTGGGCAACGCACCGCGCAGTTCTTTCAACTGCTCGATGTGCCGGACATGTACAACTCCTGGTGGTTTCTCTCCCTTCTTTCCCTGTTCAGCATCAACCTCATCGTCTGCACCATCGACCGACTCCCCAACGTCTGGCAGATGGTGGTGCTGAATAATCTGGAAACCGACCCCGAACGGCTGGAAAAAATGCCGCAGCGCCAGCTTTTCCATGCCCGCGGAAGCACCGCCGACCTGACGGAAACAGCCATTGCCCTTCTTGCCAAGAACGGCTGGAAAGCCGCACATGAACACAAACCGGACGGTTCGCTCATCTTTTCCCAGAAAACCCCGTGGAGCCGTCTGGGCGTTTACGCGGTGCACCTGAGCATCCTCGTCATCTTCGCCGGGGCCATCATCGGCTCCCTGCTCGGCTTCAAGGCGGGCGTTATGATTCCAGAGGGGAGCGCCAGCGACACCGTCTACGAAAGCGGAACAGGAACCCCCATCCCCCTTGGTTTCACCGTGCAGTGCGACGATTTCAATGTCGCATATTACGCGGACGGGGCAACCCCGAAGGAGTTCCGCTCCATCCTCACCGTACAGGAAAACGGAAAAACCACGATTGACAAGCGCTCCATTATCGTCAACGACCCCTTGAACTACAAGGGAATCACCTTCTACCAATCAAGCTACGAACCCATGCAGGGGTTCAACGTGATCATCACCAACACAAACACCAAGGCCAGCCAATCCTTCCAGATTCCCTTCGGCCAGAAAATCAGTTGGACCGAAGGAGGTATCGACTTCGGGATTATCAACCAGGAAGTGCGCAGCCGCATGGGAGATGTCAACCGGCTGAAGGTCTGGTTCTCCGACGGACAGGGAGAACCCAGCATTTTCTGGATGGACAACAACGCAATCCAGACCATCACCAACCCGGCAGCGACCTACGAATTCGCGGCAAGCCAGGTGTACGCCACCGGCCTGCAGGTCGCCAAGGATCCCGGGGTATGGACCGTCTATGCAGGATGCACCCTGATGCTGATTGGCCTCTACGTGGCTTTCTTTCTTTCACACCGGAGAATTTGGGTTTATATTACCAATGAAGAGAATGGGGACCGCTGCCGAATCCTGGTTTGCGGGGCCAGCAGCAAAAACAAGATCGCTTTTGAAAAAGAATTTGCCGCCCTAATCCAGGGCTTCACGAACGACTCCTCGTTTCAAAACGCTTAAGGATCCGCCATGAATAGTTCACAACTCCTGGGCATTACAACGTTTGCGTACCTGTTCTCCGCAGTACTGTACATTGCCATCTTGGTCTTCCGGGCCAAAAAAATCGGGCTTTTCGCCACGCTGGTTACCGCCGCGGCGTTCCTGGTCAACACCGCAGGCATTGGCCTGCGCTGGTACGAATCGCACCAGATGGGGATCGGTTACGCGCCCCTTTCCAACATGTACGAGTCCCTGGTCTTTTTTGCCTGGTCCATCGCCCTCGTGTATCTCTTCATGGAAATACGCTACAAAAACCGCTTACTCGGTGCGTTTTCCATGCCCTTTGCCGCTCTGGCCATGATCTTGGCAGGCCTCAAAAACCCGGATATCAAACCGCTCATCCCGGCCTTGCAGAGCAACTGGCTCATCGCCCATGTCATCACATGCTTTATCGGCTATGCTGCCTTTGCGGTTGCCAGCGGCATGGGGATCATGTATCTGGTCAAGGATCGAAAGACGGATAAGACCGCTGGCCCCCTCATCGCCTCTCTCCCTGAGCTCAAGGTGATCGACGACATCATTCACAAAACCCTGGTATTCGGCTTCTTATGGCTCACCGCGGGTATCATCACCGGCGCCGTCTGGGCGAATTCGGCTTGGGGCACCTACTGGAGCTGGGATCCCAAGGAAACCTGGTCGCTGATTACCTGGTTTATCTACGCGGCAACCCTCCATGCCCGATTCACCAGAGGATGGGGAGGCCGCCGCATCGCCTGGCTGGCCATCGGGGGCTTTGTTTCGGTGATGTTCACCTACTATGGCGTCAATTATCTGCTTTCCGGTCTCCACAGTTACGGCGGCAACTGACGAGCCGAAACGCGTATTCCATTCTTCCTGCTTGACAAGGCTCGGCAAGTGGGTTTATAAAACAACACTTGTAATTGAATGGGGATTCATAAACCCAATTTATAAACCAACCGTATTAGGGAGAAGCATCATGAAAAAATCCGTTCTCTGTTCCGTAGCCTTCGCGCTGGTCTTGGGCTTTGCAGCCACCTCGGCACTTGCCGCCGACGTTGTCACCTATCCCGCGGCAAAAGCACCGATGGGCAAGGTCACCTTCAACCACAAAGACCATGGCACCAAGCTTGGCGATTGCGCCAAGTGCCACGAAGGCACTCCGGCAAAAATCGCGATCAACAAAGAGGCTGCACATGGCAAAGCCTGTCTTGATTGCCATAAAGCGATGAAGCAGGGCCCTGTCAAGTGTGCTGAATGCCACAAGAAGTAAATATTCGCGCGTAGCATGGATATAAAAAAAGGCTACTCGAACGAGTAGCCTTTTTTTATTGTTTTTGCCTTGAACGACACAGACTTGGTTACGCAGAACCTCTCTGCATACCCCGTACGGTTTCCCCCCAGCGACTATGAAACATAGTACCCTACTCCTCGCATGCATCCTGCTTCTGCAGAACACGGCCGCCCACTGCGCGGAAAACAGCCCGGCAAAAAAAGCTGACCATCCCCCTGTTGCCCCATCGGTTATCATCCTGAAAAGCGAGTCAGGAAAAAGGCCTGCCGTCTTTCCCCACGCCAAACATCAGGCCAAGCACGACTGCGACACCTGTCACAAAAACGAAAACTTCCCAACGGACAAAAAATGGGATCTCAAGACCGGGCATGCCCTCTGCATGGGGTGTCACAAGGCAAAAAACGAAGGCCCGACCAAATGCAGCAACGCCTGTCACCAATGAACCAGCGGACTATTTTCCGGGACAAAAAAAGGCTGCTCGGTTGAGCAGCCTTTTTTCTTGCCTTCCGCCATTCCTGCAACCAAGGGTCAACCATCAGTTCTTTCTCAACGCAACTGGCCGCTCACTCCTGATCACAGAAACCATGCCCTGCGACGCTCATCTTTTTCGGCGTCTCAGCACCTCGCCTCAGGCTCAACCCCGTTACCCTGCCTTGCCAGGGATACCACGCTGCAAATGGCGGCAATGGCGGAAAACGGGCCCAACAGCAGAAACAGGGCAAAGGTCGCTATTCCCCACAACGCCTCGCTGATCCGGCGAAAAGAATCCCTGGCCGAGACACTTCCCATCGCTTCTTCCGCGCCCAAACCGCCGAGACTGATCTTATCCAGAAACTGTGTGATGGTGGTCATTGTCGTTCTCCTTGTTAAAAACACAAGCCGAGTACCGCTCAGGCAGCAACATCTCCCGATCTCTGCTCAACACTGATCTTTCTGGGAACAAGCCCGCTGGACATGAAGGCAGTACACTGCTTTCTTTTCTCAAAGGGGCAGTCGGCAATGTTCCAGCAGGGGGTGTACTGCAACAACTTTTTTATAGCGGCGATGCTGATGCCATGCTCATGGATCATGTCGCGCAGGCATTGAATCCACTTTATGTCGTCCATGGTGTAGTAGCGCCACTGCCCGTTGCGCAAAGGCTTGATCAGGTTTTCCCTTTCGTAGATCCTCAGGGTCCGCGGGTGCACTTCCAGCATTTTGGCCGCAGTTCCTATGGTGAAGATTGCTTTATTGTCAGATATCATCGTCTCTACTCCGGTTTGAACCTCCCGCGGGCGGTATATCCCGCCCGCGGGGGGTCATTTGTCTTTATTCAGCCTCGCGCGGGCAGTGATCAATGATGACCGCTGGGCCGGAAAGCCTTGCCAAAAAACCGCTCCCCAAGGAGGAACCCGAGACCGACAACACCGAAACCACCCAGGGCGATCATAAATTCGGCCACGGAGGGGATATAGGAAAGGTAGGTCGGCAGGTCGTCAAAGCCGTTATAGATCGGCACGATCTGGCCGGCGACCACGATATCGAAGCGCTGGAAGTACGCACCGACCAACACCATGAGGGCAGCAGCGGAGAGGGCCTGCTGGCTCTTCATCCGGGAGAGGGTCATGATCACGATGGGGGCAAGCATGCCGACCACGGTTTCGAATACCCAGAAATTCATGGCAAGCGGGCCCTGGATCAAGCTCAGGGCGGCAAGCCGGGCTTCCTCGGTGCCACCGGAAAAGGCGGCGATGAATTTCCAGATGGTGGCGATGGCCAGCAGCACGAGGGTGCTGAACATGACCTTGCCGGCGCCCTGGAGACCTTCACGGGTGGATTGGCTCATTTCCTCGCCCCGCATCTTATAGGCCCAGTCGCTGAACAGGATGATCGCGGCGGAACCGGTCATAACCGCGGAAGCAAGAAAATAGATGGGCAACTGGGAACCGTACCAGAAAGGCCGTGCGGAAAGGGTCGCAAACACGGCGCCCAGGTTGGTGTTCGCCGCAAGCTCAGCCAGGGCGCCAAGTACGCCAAGGGTAACAGCCAGAGAGTATTTTTTGGTCAGGATCAGGTAAAATTCCACAAACATGAAGCCCACGGCCATGCTGTACAGGGTTCCCATCCAC
>PHAW01000121.1 GCA_002841785.1 Deltaproteobacteria bacterium HGW-Deltaproteobacteria-3
AAAGATGGTGGCCACGGCATTGGCCTGGGCCATATTGCCGATGCCGAAGGTGGCCAGGGCGGTGAACAGGGCGAAGAGCCAGGCCAGCTTGGGGAGACCCGCGCCCTTGGCCAGATAGTACATGGGGCCGCCGCGCATGCCGTGTTCGCCCTTTTCCCGGTATTTCACGGCCAGCACCGCTTCCGCGTATTTGGTGGCCATGCCGACCAGGCCGGTCATCCACATCCAGAACACCGCCCCGGGTCCGCCAAGAGTGATGGCGGTGGCCACGCCGACGATGTTGCCGATGCCCACCGTGGCGGCAAGCGCGGTCATCAGGGCGGCAAAATGGCTGATGTCGCCGTCGCCGGCGTGCTCCTTGCGCCAGATCAACCGCAGGGCGTGGGGCAGGACGCGAAACTGCATGCCGCGCAGAATAACGGTCAGGTACAGGCCGGTGCCCACCAGGAGCACCAGCATGGGTGGCCCCCAGATCCAGCCGGAGAGGGTGGAGATCAATAATTCGATGGAAGCCATGGATGCGCCTTAGGTGAAAGATTTTTGAAGAGCAACGTGGTTCTGCCCGGTCAAAATACCTGAAAAGGCGTGGGAAGTGCCAATAAAAAAGGAGACGGGGAAAAATTCCCGTCTCCTTTTTTGGTGATGCTATGAAGAATTCCGCTTACTTGACGAAATCCTTGCTGCCGTCCACCAGGGTGGAAACCACGGAAGGATCGGCCAGGGTGGAGATATCGCCGAAGTCATGGGCCTCGGTCTCGCCTGCTGAGATCTTGCGCAGGATTCTCCGCATGATCTTGCCGCTTCTCGTTTTGGGCAGTCCGTCGGCAAACTGGATGAACTCCGGGGTGGCGATGGGTCCGATTTCCTTGCGCACATGGGTGCGCAAGGCGGCGCGCAGTTCGTCGGAAGGTTCGACCCCGGATTTCAAGGAAACATAGGCGTAGATGGTCTGGCCCTTGATTTCATGGGGCGCGCCGACCACCGCAGCCTCGGCCACCTGCGGATGCGCGACCAGGGCGGATTCGATCTCGGCGGTGCCCAGCCGGTGGCCGGAGACATTGATCACGTCGTCCAGCCGGCCCATGACCCAGAAGTAGCCGTCCTCGTCCTTCCGCGCCCCGTCTTCCGGGTCGTAGATCCCTTCGTAGCGAGAGAAGTAGGTCTTTTTGTAACGGGCCGGATCGCCGAACACGCCGCGAAGCATGCCGGGCCACGGTTTGCGGATCACCAGATGGCCGCCTTCGTTGGGGGCCGCTTCGGAGCCGTCTTCGCGGAGGATGGCCGCGTCGATGCCGGGCAGGGGGTGGGTGGCCGAACCGGGCTTGAGCGGGGTGGCGAAGGGCAGGCCGGAGATCATGATGCCGCCGGTTTCTGTTTGCCACCAGGTGTCAACAATGGGCAGCGTGTTCTTGCCGATGTGCTCGTGGTACCACATCCACGCTTCCGGGTTGATGGGCTCGCCAACGGAACCAAGCACGCGCAGGGAAGAGAGGTCGTATTTTTCCGTCCACTTGGTGCCTTCCCGCATCAGGGCGCGGATAACGGTGGGCGCGGTGTAGAAGATGTTGACCCGGAACTTCTCGCAGATATGCCAGAAACGGTCGGGTGCGGGCCAGGAAGGCACCCCTTCGAACATCAGCGTTGTTGCCCCCAGGGCCAGCGGCCCGTAGAGGATGTAGCTGTGGCCGGTGATCCAGCCGATATCGGCGGTGCACCAGTGCACGTCGTCGTCCTTCATGTCGAAGACCCACTGGGTGGTGTGCGCCACATAGGTCAGATAGCCGCCGGTCGTGTGCACCACGCCCTTGGGCTTGCCGGTGGAGCCGGAGGTGTAGAGGATGAAGAGGTCGTCTTCCGCCTCCATGCTTTCCGGGGCGCACTGGCCGGTAATGCCGTCGGCAGCCATCTCCGTGTGCCACCAGAGATCGCGGCCCTCCTGCATGGCTACCTCGTTGCCGGCCCGTTTGACCACGATGCAGTTTTTGACCGACTCGCAGCCCTGGAGGGCATCGTCGGCCGCAGGCTTCAAGGGGATGGTCTTGCCGGCCCGCAGAACGGCGTCGGCGGTGACCAGCACCTTGGCTTCGCAGTCCTGGATGCGGCTCTTGAGGCTCTGGGCGGAAAACCCGGCGAAGACCACGCTGTGGATGGCGCCGATCCGGGTGCAGGCCAGCAGGGTGATGGCCTGCTCGGGGATCATGGGCAGATACACGGCAACCCGGTCGCCTTTTTTCACCCCCATCTTCTTGAGCACGTTGGCGAACCGGCATACCTCGGTGTGCAGCATCTGGTAGGTGTAGACCCGGACATCTTCCTCGGGTTCGCCCTGAAAGATGATGGCGGCCTTGTTGCGGCGTCCGTTGGTAAGATGGCGATCCAGGCAGTTATAGGAAACATTCAGCCTGCCGCCCTGGAACCATTTTATCTCGGGCTTGTGCATGTCCGCCTCAAGCACCTTGGTCCACGGTTTTTCCCAGGAGAGCAGTTCCTTGGTGCGGTCGCCCCAGAAGCCTTCCGGATCTTCCATGGAGCGCTTGTACTGCGCCGCGTAGTCGGCCATGCTCTTGATATGGGCCTGTGCCTGACCGGCTGCCGGCGGGGCGAAAAGGCGATTCTCCTGCATCATGCTTTCAATTTTTTTATCGTCGCTCATCATTACCTCCGAAAATTGATGGATTCGCATAAATGAAAAAAAGCCACAGGTCCGCAATACAGAGAAGCGATCCTGCGAGACTAAGCAAACAAAAAAAGTTAAAAAAATAACCGTCGCCGGTCGTTTTCGTTTCCTGCGGCAATCGCAGCTTTTGGCTATTTCAGTGTACGGTCTAAGGCCGGGAATATAGGAGTATATACCTAAGTGAGTAGGGGATATATACCGAGTGTCTGCGACAATTGCCACATTTTTTTATCGCGTATCGTCCTGGGATTCGCCTGCAACAGGCAGGCGGAGCACGGAAGAGCCGTGGCGGGTTGTACTTCGCCGGATGCATTTCCGGCCATTTCCTGCTATGGTGCAACGCGGTCGGATACCAGAAGGAGGCGCGGAGCGGATGCGGGTTGTGGCGGAAAACATACGGATTTTTTTTGTACTGCTTAGCCTGGGCTGCGGGTTCGCCATAGCCCTGGTTCAGCCCGTGGCGGGCCAATGCGGTCCGGCAACAACGGCGCCTTTGGTGGCGGAGCCGCCGTTGTTCCGGGATGATCTGGACTATGAGTCCCTTGCCCCGGCCATTGACCGGAGCGTGGACTATCTGAGCCGTCTTCCCGAGAAAAAGACCTTTGCCCTCTGCGGGGGCGAGTATTCCGCCGGCCAGCTCATCGAATCTCTGCTCGGCTTCAAGCGGATCATTGCGCAGAGGCCCTCTCCCCAGGAGCTGACCGCGATTCTCACAAGAGATTTCGTGCTCTGCAAGGCAAAGGGCAGGGATTCTGATCAGAGGATGTTTCTTACCGGTTATTATGAGCCGCTTTTCAAGGCCAGCCTGACACAGACCGCCCTCTACCGCTATCCCTTGTACCGCCCCCCCCCGGATTTGGTTTCCATCCCTGGGACACAAGGGGGGGAGAGGCGGACAGGCAGGATGGAGAACGGCAGCCTGGTCCCCTATTTTACCCGGGGTGAGATCGAAACAGGCCGGTTGCTGGCTGGGCAGGAACTGGTTTATCTGGCTGATCCGGTGGAGGCTTTTATTCTGCACATACAAGGCTCCGGCCGGGTACAGCTCGCGGACGGCACGCTGCGGCGGGTGCAGTTTGCCGCGAAAAGCGGACGCGAGTACCGCAGCATCGGGCGGCTGCTGGTGGAAAAAGGCATCATGCGCAAGGAAGATGCCACCATGCCCGGAATCGTCCGTTATCTCGAGGAACACCCCGGAGAACGGGAGAAGATCCTGCACCATAATGAATCCTTTGTTTTTTTCCGCTGGGGGGATGATGTCGCCGCCGGTCCCCTGGGTTGCCTGGGCGAGCCGTTGACTCCGGGCCGGTCCGTGGCCCTGGACCAGAACTGCTTTCCCCCCGGCAGCCTTGCTTTTCTCGCCACCCGCAAGCCAATAGTCGATGCGGCCGGCGAAATCATCGGCTGGGAACCCTTGCACCGTTTTGTGGTGAATCAGGATTGCGGCTCCGCCATCACCGGACCGGGGAGGCTTGATCTGTTCTGGGGCGGCGGGCGTTATGCCGAGGCGGCGGCCGGCAATATGAAGCATCCGGGCATGCTCTATTTTCTGGTGAAAAAGAAATAGTTGCCAGAATCCGGGCCGTTCTTATACAATCCTTGTAGCAATCGGGCCAGGCAGACAACGGAACATGGTGGAGAGGGGAAGGGAATGAAACAAACGGAGACAGACTACTGGATCACCAGCATGCTGGAAACCTACGGCAATGTTTCCGATCTCAATATTACCGTGGGCAAGCCCCTGCAGGTGGAAACCTCCGGGCAACTGGTGCCGGTGACGGTGGAGCCGCCGGTTCCTTCGCTTACCCCTTTTCAGGCCGAGGTTTTTGCTCTGAACCTCATCGGCGGCAACAAGAGGCTGCTCGACGATCTGGTCAAGCACGGCTCGTGCGATCTTTCCTACTGGCTGGGTCAGAAGGCCCGATTCCGGGTGAATGTTTTCTCGCAAAAGACCAATCTCTCCACGGTGCTGCGGAAGCTGGAGATGAAGATCCCCACCATCACCCAACTGAATCTGCCCAAGCTTTTCTACAATATGGCCGGGGAGCGCAACGGCATCATCCTCGTCACCGGCGCCACCGGCTCCGGTAAATCCACCAGCCTGGCCGCGCTGCTGGACAAGATTAACGACGAGAAGCCGGTGCACATCGTCACCCTGGAGGACCCCATCGAGTATGTGCACCAGCACAAGATGGCCACCTTCAACCAGCGGGAGCTGGGCAACGATTTCGACTCCTTTGCCTCGGGGCTGCGGGCCGCCCTGCGTCAGGCGCCCAAGGTTATCCTGGTGGGCGAGATGCGCGACCGGGAAACCATGGAGATCGGCCTTTCCGCCGCGGAAACCGGGCATCTGGTGCTCTCCACCCTGCACACCGTGGACGCGGGCCAGACCATCAACCGAATACTTGGCATGTTCGAGCAGGAGGAACAGGCCCAGGTGCGCAACCGGCTGGTGGACACCATCCGCTGGATC
>PHAW01000383.1 GCA_002841785.1 Deltaproteobacteria bacterium HGW-Deltaproteobacteria-3
CTGACCAACGCCGAGCAGGTGGAAGAGTTGCTGGACCTTAAGGATGAATTTGGCGACCGTTACGGCCAGCTTCCCCAGGAGGCGCTCAATCTGTTCGAGGTGCTGGCCCTGAAAACCCTGCTCAGGCGGCTGTGGATCAGCAAACTGGAGCAGGGGCCGGGCAATCTGGTGTTCTCCTTTCATGAAAAAACCCCGGTCTCCCCGGAGAAGATCATGCGTCTGCTTGAAAAATATAAGGGGCGGGCCCGCTTCACCCCCGAAGCGCGGCTGATCATCACAACGCAAGCCGCTGCCTTGCCGGAACAAACCCTCGAAAATGCGCAAAAGATCCTGGCCCTGCTCGCGGAAGATGACATTTGAAAATGACTGTGGTAGAATTTGGCGGTTATAAAGTCGTATAAGATTAAAAACAATATTTTCAACCTGTTATGAGTGGATCGGTGAAATTTTCCTTACATCTTGTATGCTCCGCCCTGTGTTTTCTTGCTTTTTTTCACCCCCCGGCCGCCCAGGCGGAGGTGGTGGACCGCATCATCGCCATTGTCAACGATGATGTCATTACCTTCTCCGACCTCAACCGGGAAGGAGCGGCGCTGTTTCGCCGGATCACCCAGGAGGCCCCGCCGGAGCAAGTGGAGCGAACCCTGCTGAAGGCCAAGGAGGAAGTGCTTTCCAGTCTTATTGACAGGCTCATCGTCGAACAACGGGCCAAGAAGCTCGGGATTTCCGTGGGCGACCCGGAAGTGGACAGCGCCATCGCCAGAATTGTCGAGCGCAACAAAACCACGGCGGAAAAATTCTGGCAGCAGATGACGCTCATGGGCTCCAACGAGCGAGACTACCGGGAGCTCATCCGAAGCCAGATCCTGCAGGAAAGGCTGATCGATTATGAAATCCGTTCCCGGGTTGTGGTCAATGAGGAGAAAGAAGACGCCTATCATGTCTTGCAGATGGGTTTTGTCTGGAAGGAAAACACCCAGGCAGCCAAGGACGACGCCCGGCGACGGGCTGAAGAGGCTCGACGGCAGGCTTTTGCCGGGCAGGATTTTCGCACCCTGGCCCGGCAGGCATCCGATCTGCCTTCGGCCAAGGATGGCGGAGATATCGGGGTTTTCAGGAAATCGGAGATGGCGGCTTACATGAAAGCGGGTATTGCCGGGCTGCAAGTGGGACAGGTGAGCGACATTCAGGAGGCTCCGGACGGGTATCAGTTTTTCAAGCTTCTTTCCGACCGGGGAGATGTGGCTATTCAGGCTCCCTACGAGACGGTCAAGGACCAGATCCGGCAGCGGCTGTATGAGGATGCGTTGAAAAACCAGTTTCAGAAATGGGTAACAGAGCTTCGCGATCAGGCGTATATCAAGAAAATACTTTAGGCTGGCCCCGTGTCCCATAACCTCAGGAAAAGGGATGTCTCTCATGACCAAGGATTCACCATCCGCTGATGATGCAATCGAGCAACCTGCAGCTTTGTCACGATC
>PHAW01000122.1 GCA_002841785.1 Deltaproteobacteria bacterium HGW-Deltaproteobacteria-3
CGGCGGCTACCAGACCTACTACGGGCATCTTTCCCGCTTCGCCAACAGTATCAAGGCCGGGGCCAAGGTGCGGCAGAAACAGATCATCGGCTATGTCGGCTCCACCGGCATTTCCACCGGCCCGCATCTTGATTACCGAATGGCGCAAAACGGCGTATTCGCCAACCCCTTCAATGTCAAATTCCGCCCGCGCTCCCAACTGTCGGGAACCCAGTTGGTTCTCTTCCGGCAGGAATTCCAGTCCCTCACCCAATTGGCCAGCAGCTTGGATGATCCCAAGGTCGTAGTGGTGAAGAATGTGGTGGTGACCCCGGACAACCCGATCTCCATGCTCTGATGTTCAATCCCGTTTGCCCGGAGCCCTGTCGAAGGGCGGCCCAATACGCCTGATGGCCGGTACGTCCTTCTTGCTTCCTCCCCCTTTTCATATCGTTTTGGTCCAGCCGGAGATTCCTCCCAACACCGGGAGCATCGCCCGGCTGTGCGGAGCCACGGACACAGTCCTGCACCTGGTCCGGCCCCTGGGCTTTTCCACCGATGACAAGCATCTGAAGCGGGCCGGTCTTGATTATTGGAAGTTTGTCGACATCCGCTACTGGGACAGCTTCGAAGAGTTTCTCGCAGCCCAGGACGAGCTGCGGTTGCACTTTTTTACCACCAAGGTGGAGCGAACGTACACCGAGGTAGCCTACCAGCCCGGCGATTATCTGGTTTTTGGCCGCGAGACCAAGGGGCTGCCCGAGGAAACCATCTCTTTGTACCGGGAACGGTGCGCCACCATCCCCATGTCCAACCCCAATATCCGCAGCATCAACCTGGGCATGGCCGCGGCCGTGGTGCTCTACGAGGCGATCAGGCAGCGGGATCTGGGGTAGGAGCGGTTTTGGCTCCGTAGCGGTATTTAAGATCCTGCATCAGCATTGTTTCAAGAGTCGCGTCCAGCAACTCCTTCTGGCAATCCACCCCAGACATGCTCCCCTCACGCTGAAAGGCCATGACGCGGCAGCCGCCGAAGCAGAGGGGCAGGTATTCGCACTTCCGGCAGCGCTCTTCCCCTTGCCAGTGGTCCACGCAGTACTTCTCCTGCCAGCCCTGCGCCATGCCCTGCCAGATGTCGCCGCAGACAAACTCCGGGTGGCCGATCAGGGTGACGCACTTGTAGATGGCGCCGTCGTGGTCCACGGTAAAAGCATCATCGATATCCACCATGCAGGTCGCTGGTTGCAGCTTGGGGAAGTTATAGCCCCGCTGCAAGATCGCCTCCCGCAGCATGAGTGAGGTCGCATGCACCCAAGGCTCGTCGTTGGAGCAGCAGCCGCCGCTGAACTCCGGGTTGGCAAAGCGGTCGTTGACCTGCATCACCGGGAAAAACTGGACGCTGCCGAAGTCGGTGGTTGCAAAGCCGGCCTCGGCCAGGGTATCGAGCAAGGCGGGAAAAGCGGCGTGGTTGTCCGACGTATAGTTGCCGCTCAGGGTTATGGCGCAAAGGGTCCGACAGGCCATGAGATTGGTGATGATGGCGGCCCAGCTCCCCTGCCCGTCCTTAAACGGCCGGAAGCGGTCGTGGTTGTCGGCCGAGCCGTCGATGGTGACCTTGGCACTCGATAACCCCAGCGCCGCAAGTTCTCTCACCACTGTCGGGGTGAAGAGCGAACCGTTGGTGACCAGGGTAAACTCGAATGTGCCGCCCAACGCTTCGATGGCGGGCCTGAGCTGACCGGCCAGGGATTTGATGCGACTGACATAGAGCAGCGGCTCGCCGCCGTAAAAGTCCAGAATCAGCCGTTTCTTTTTGTCGGCGGCAAAGCGCGCCAACAGGTGGGCCACCAACTGGTTGGCAGTAGCGTCGTTCATGGCCGCCGCGCCTTTGAGGCTGCCCTCGTAGCAGTAGATACAGGCAAAATTGCAGGCCATGCCCAGGATCACCGAGACCCTGAGATTGGGGTTCAGGCGGTTGACCGTGGGCAGGTATTCGTGCATCTCCTGCTGTTCCTTGGCCGGGTTAATAACCACCATGCCAAGCCGGATAAGGACGTCCATTGTTTCCGGGGAAGCCGTACCTGCCTGGATAGCGGCAAGGATCTCTGTGTTCAACAGGGTCAGGGCGCAGGTCTTGGTTGAAAAAAGAAGACGTCTCTCTTTTTTCTCCGACAGAGGAAAGATTTTTAGAAAGGGGGAAAGATGCATAGCAAAAAAATGAGGGAGGCTTGCGCCCCCCTCTTGGTCGGGATTCCGACTACTTTGCGGGCGAGGCCGTGGCTGCGGCTGACGGCCGGCCGACGCAACACCCTGCCATGGTAGCCACCTGTGTTACATCCATCCCCTGGTCCAGCACGATGATCTGTTCCTGCATGTTACTCTCCTTGTGATGAAGGGTTGTTGGTTTCATTCTGCCATATTGGCAGAATGCTAAAAGGTGAGCTTAATCCCGGCCAATACCCAGCGGTCCGGGCTTTGGTACCAGGCACTGTTATCCTGGGCGCCGTTGAAAAGGTTGTACACCTTGGCGTACAGATCACAGGAAACAAACGAGGAGCTGTACACGGTCCGGCCCAGGCTGGCGTTCCAGACAAGATTTTCTGTCTGCCCATACTGTCCCAGCCCTCCGGTATGCAGGGTATCCCACCAAATATACTGGCCTGCCAGCTCCCCCCGCCAGCCCTGCTGGTCTTGGTAACGCACAATCAGGTTGGTGGCGGTGGTGGCAACGTCCTCCCCATTATTTTCCGGCTTGATCAGAGCGTAGGTGTTGTTTGCCACCAGGCTCAGGTTATGCCAAGGGGTGGTGGCTGCCTCGACCTCAAAACCCTGGCGTTGGGTAACACCGCCGTTCCAATACGTTCCGAATCCATCTGCCCACCAAGTATCCTTAATGCTGTGGAGAAAGGTGTTGAACTTGAGCGAAAGAAAAGGCAGGCTCCTGTTTTCCACCCCCATCTGCCAGGACGTGACGATCTCCGGCTTGAGGGCTGGGTTGCGGATATCCCAGATTCCGCCGCCGCTGAGATAGGAAAGGATGGGGTGCTGGAAGCCCCGCGCCGCAACGGCCCGCAGCAGGGTATCCTCCCGGAGTTTGAAGGTGGCGCCCAGGCTGGGACTCACCATGCTTTTGCTGATGCTGTGGTGGTCGTAACGGAGGCCAGGAGTAAGGGTCAGCCTGCCAAAGGTCATGGTGTCGTTGAGATACACCCCCCAGGTCTCTTCATAGCCTGGTTTGGAAACGTCTTGAGCTGGTACCCACCAGTTGGTCTGGGTCCACGGCCCGTAATCGGTGGTGGTACCCATTTCGCTGCGGTTCATTTCTCCGCCCATGGAGATCTGTTGCCAGTCGTCCTGCCAGCTCAGGTGGGCGTTCATCCCCTTGCTCTTTTCTTGCCAGCGGGCCTTATAGAGCAGATCTTCCGGTGTCCCGGTGAGGGTGGTGGGCAGGATTATCCGGTTATCAATAAAGGTCCGCTCGTACTGACGGGCGCCGAGGTTGAGATGCAGGGAGCCGGTGAGCGGGGTGTCGTAGTTGGCCGTGAGAAAATGATTACGGTCGCGAATGTCTTGGTTATAGTCAGGAAACCCCGCAGAACCGAGGGTGACATCCGTGGTGCGGTAATGCGGGTCAAGGGCGCTGCCGGTGAAGGTGAGCGTGGAGCTGCGGGGCAGTTCAACCGCCACCTTGCCGTAGACTCGACCGCTGTCGTAATAGCGGTCGTCCTTCAAGCCGTTTGAATCCTGTTGGCCTGCATAGAGATAGTAGCCGATCTTGCCGGCTTTGCCAGCCAGATCGGCTTCGTATTCTGCCACCTGGCGTTCGCCAAAAGAGCCGCTCACGGTACCGGTAGGTTTGCCGCTGCTGCCGGTCTTTTTGGTGAGGATATTGATCACCCCGCCCTGGGAAGAGCCCCAGGCTGAGGAGGCGGGGCCTTTGATAATCTCGATCCGCTCGATGATCCGCAGGGGGAGATGGCTCACCTCCGCAGCCCCGGACATGGCCGAGTTGAGGCGCACCCCATCAATGAGCACCAGCACATGCTCCTCCTGGCTGCCTTGGATGAACACCTGGCTGCCCCCGTTGAAATCCGGGGGAGAAGAATAGACAAACACCCCGGGCAGGCGAGACAGCACCTCGCCCAGGCTCTGGGCGTGCATGGCCTCGATCTCTTCCGCCGTGATGATGGAAACGTTCTCCGCCACCTGGCGCAAGGGTTTAGGCGTGCGGGTGGCGACTTCAACCATCTGGGAGTCGTCGAAGTACATGGACAGGGGGGCAGAGGATTCTGCCGGTTCGGCAGCGCTGCTCAGAGTGGGCAACAGAGCGAGGAAAAAAAAGGTAGCGGAGGCGGAGGTTCGACTACAGAAAAAATACGGATGCGGCATTGGGGGCTCCCAAGTAGAAAATGAAATATTGCGCATGATCCCAAAAGGATATGCGGTCTAGTCTGTCCCCCCCCGGGTTGCAGCCGGTCTCCCCGCAGGCAGGAAACCGTGATCTCAAGCTTGCACAATGACGCGCAAGCTTCTAGGATTACAGAATGTTGTTTACTCTCATATGTGGTGTGCCTTTTTTGAACGGGTTGATTCGCCGGTGAAGAAGTGTCTTCCCCTCATACTCCTGTTGCTTCTTGCCATGACTGCTCCGGCCTGGGCGTTGGACTGCGTCCTGCTCCAGTCTTCAGCGCTCAAGCCTTACGAGGAGGCCCGCCAGGGCTTTGAAAAGAGCTGGCTCGCCCAGCATTCGGCCACGGGGCCGAAAAGCATCAGCGGCAATACCGTAACACAGGTCTTGCTTTCCGAGTGCCCGGCTGGTGGTGGCCATCGGCGATCAGGCCCTGGACTTTGCCAGGGAACTGCGGGAGGTGCCGGTGGTCTACCTGTTGGCCCCCTCGGCCAGGGCGCTGCCCAAAAACTTCATCGGCATCGAGATGCGCATCCAGCCCTCCCGGCAACTGGCCGCAATCAACAAGGCGCTGCCCAAGGTCCACTCCATCGGCGTTCTCTACAACCCCGGTCAGTCCGGCCAATGGGTGCAGGAGGCGCTGCTCTCGCCGGTGGGTTCGGTCCAGACCCTGCTCTTCAAGAAGTTTGACAGCCAGACCAGCCTGCCCGGGGCGCTCCAGGAGATGGCCGGCGCGGTCGACGCCTACTGGCTGCTGCCGGATCCCCAGCTCACCGCGCCTCAGGTCTTGGTCAGCCTGCTGGATTTCTCCATGAAACACCGCATTCCCATCATCAGCTTTTCGGAGAAGTACCTGGCGCAGGGCGCCGCCGTGGCGGTGACCTTCGACACCGTTGACATGGGCGCCCAGGCCGCAGAGCTTGGTGCCAGGATTGCCCGCGACGGCCTGGGCGGAGACATCCCGGCTCTCACCCCGCCCCGCAAGGTCAGAGTGGTGGCCAATTCCACGGTGCTTGAACGGCTGGGTGTCCCCTCTGCCCCCAAAGGTATCGACGCCATCTACACCCCGGAGGGTGGACGATGAATTTCCCGGACCTGCACTGGCTGAAGAAAAAAATTCGTCTGCCCCGGGGCTATCGCCTGAAGCTGTTCCTTACCTTTCTAGGGGTTTTGGTTCTTTGCGGCACCGGCCTGATCGTGCTTTTCGGCCAGATCCAGAGGCAGACTCTGCTGGAAGAGACATACAACAAGGGGAACTTCGTTTCCTCAATGCTGGCCCGCAACCTGGAAACCCCGCTTTTTTTCATGAACACGGAACAGATCAACGCTAACGTGGAGGCAATCTTCGGGGCAACCGATCTGGTGGCCGTGTTTATCTACGACAAGGAGGGCAAGCGGATCTTTTCCCGTTTTGCGCCCCAGGCGGAAGGAGCCGCCTCCCGGTTTGAGGAAATGGGCGGTCTCGGTCAAATCATGAAGGAACACTTAGCCTCCGGTGGAGATGAGCCCAATCCCCACTGGCGCCAGGAACACTATTTCGTGTTCTGTAAGCGGGTCATCACCGCAGGCCAGTCCAGCGACCAGACCTCCCTCTATTTCGACACCGGCAAAGTGGAGCAGCGCCAGGTCACCGACCTTGGCGGGGTGCAGATCGTTTTCAGCCACGCCCAATACACACGGGGTATGAAACGGATCATCCGGCATGCACTGCTGCTCTTTCTCTCCTTTCTGCCCATCTCCCTGTTTACCGCCGTGATGCTGGCGCGGGACGTGGTCAGGCCGCTGCGCACCCTGGTCGAAGCCCTAAGACTCCGGCTGGGAAAAACAGAAGAAGAAGAAGAAACGAAGACAACCGATGAACTCGGCCAGCTCGATGACCGCATGAAGCAACTGGTCACCCGGCTCGACCAATCCTTTGCCGTCATCGCCCAGATGAATGAGGGGCTCGAGGAAAAGGTGGCTGCCCGCACCGCCGAACTCACCAAGGCCATGCAGGAACTCAAGGAGGCCCAAACCCAATTGGTGCAGTCGGAAAAGATGGGCGCCGTGGGGCAGTTGGTCGCGGGGGTGGCCCACGAGGTTAACAATACCACCAATTTTATTACCGGCGCCCTGCCGCCCCTGGGAAAACGGTTGGGCGAGCTGCGCCGGATTTTGGATGGGTACGCGGAGCAGTGTTGCCCGGATGCGAGCCGGGTGGCCGAGTTGATGCAGAGCATCGACCTGCTCATGGGCAATGTCCGGGAAGGGGCGCGGCGCACCAGCAAGATCGTCACCGATCTCAAGAATTTCTCCCGGCCGGACAACGATCTCGCCCGCCCCATAGACATCAATCATTGCCTGGAAAGCACCTTGGCTCTGGCCCTTCCCGAATACAGGCACAAGCTGGAGGTGGTCAGGGAGTTTACCGAGGGTCTGCCCAAGGTGTCCGGCTCCCAGGGGCAGCTCTGCCAGGTGTTCATGAACCTGATCATCAATGCGGTTCATGCCCAGCCGGACAAGGGCTCCTTGCTGGTTCGCACCTTCAG
Source organism: Deltaproteobacteria bacterium HGW-Deltaproteobacteria-3 (assembly GCA_002841785.1). GTDB lineage: Bacteria > Desulfobacterota > Desulfobulbia > Desulfobulbales > Desulfurivibrionaceae > Thiovibrio. The sequence goes on from PHAW01000122.1 coordinate 6,916, forward strand.
CGCGGAGGATGGGGTGCACGTAGTGTTTGCGGACAAGGGGACGGGCATTCCCAAGGACATTCAAAAGAGGATCTTCGAACCGTTTTTTACCACCAAGGAGGTCGGCAAGGGCACCGGACTGGGGCTGAGCGTCTCCTTCGGCATCATCAGCAGGCACCGGGGCAGAATTCTGGTGCGCAGCGAACTCGGCCAGGGAGCGGAGTTTGAGGTGATCCTCCCGGCAGGGCAAGAACCGATTGCATTACAACACGAGGAGAACGAAAGATGAGCACAAAAAAAGGGCGAGTGCTGTATGTGGACGATGAGGAAATCAATCTGGTCAACTTCAGGGAGACCCTGTGTGACGAGTTCGAAATCTTCACCGCCGGGTCCGGAAAGGAGGCGCTGGCCCTTCTTGCGCGGGAGGGGGAGATGGCCCTGGTGGTCTCCGACCAGCGGATGCCGGGGATGAGCGGCATTGAGCTGTTGACCGAGATCCGGGCAATGTGTCCGGACACCATCCGGATGATCATCAGCGCCTACACCGAGATCCATGAGCTGATCGAAGCCATCAACAAGGCGGAGGTGTACCGGTATTTCGTCAAGCCCTGGAAGGAAGACCAATTGCGGCTCACCATCGGCAACGCCGTGGGCACCTATGCCCTGGGCCAGGAGATCAAGCAGTTTGTGGAGCAGGGAAGAAAGCAGATGGCGGAGCGCATGCGGAGTTTCGAGGGAGAGAAAGGATGAACCGGCCTCGCCTGCTGTTCATCGACGACGAGGAGATTAACCGGAGCAATTTTCAGCAAACTTTTGCGGATGAGTATGAGATCCTGCTGGCCGGTTCCGGGGAGGAGGCCTTGGAGATCATGACCCGGGAAAGCAACCTCGCCTTAATCCTTTCCGACCAGCGGATGCCGGGGATTTCCGGGGCAGAAGTGCTGGCTTTGGCCCGCAAAATCGCACCCCAGGCGGAACGGATTATGATCACCGGCTATTCCGAACCGGACGACATCATGGCCGCCATCAACCAGGGGCAGGTATACCGGTACATTCTCAAGCCCTGGATCAGCGGAGAGCTGCGCATCGCCATTATCCATGCGGTGGAGCGGCATCAGCTCAAACAGGAAAACCATGCCCTGCTGCTGGCCTTGGAAAAAAAGAACACCGAACTGGAGGAGCTGGTTCGAGCCCGGACCATGGAGTTGAAAAATCTCCAGAGCCTGCTGCCCATCTGCTCCTATTGCCGGAAGATCCGGGACGACAAGAATGCCTGGCACGGGCTGGAGGAATATTTGCTCCGGCATACCGACATCCTCTTTACCCACGGCATCTGCCCGCACTGCTACGAGAAGGTGATGGCGGAAAACACCCCCTGATCTGCGAGATGAAGACGAAGGAGGAGTGAATTCAGCTCGCGGACCGCGCCAGGTCCAAGGCCAGTCGTGCGCTCCTCTCCGAGGCCCCTGGGCCTCCCAGCCGTTCCCGGACTTCGGCCAAACCCGCCAGCATGCGTGTGCGCTCCGCCTGATTTTTGATAAGGCGGAGGGTGGCATCGGCAATTTTTTCCGGCACGGCCTCATCCTGCAGCAGCTCCGGCACCACCTCCCGCCCTGCCACCAGGTTGACCAACGAGGCGTATTGCACCTTGATCAAGCGCCGGCCCAAGAAATAGGTGAGCGGCGAAACCCGGTAGGAGATGACCATGGGCACATCCAGGATGGCCAGCTCCAGGGAAACCGTGCCCGAGGCCGCCATCACCGCGTTGCAGGCTCCCATGAGATCGTAGCGGTTCTCCCGCACCACCCGCACCTCGACCCCTGCCTCGCCCAGGCCGTTGGCCAGAAGATCCTCCTCGTTCAAGGTGGGGGCCAGGGGCAGGACAAAGACCGGTTTGACCAGTTGTTCCCGCATCCGTTTTGCCGCCGCCAAAAAAACCGGGAGCATCCCGGCTATCTCCCGTTTCCGGCTGCCGGGCAAGATGCCGATCACCGTGCTTTCCGGGTCAATGCCAAGGCTTTGCAAAAAATCCTCCCGACTCCGGGTCGGCTGCACCGCATCCATCAGAGGGTGGCCGACAAAATCGACTCTCATCCCTAATTTCCGGTAAAATTCCTGCTCAAAGGGGAGGATGACGGCCATGCGATCCACCAGTTTTTTGATGGTTTTCACCCGGCCGGAGCGCCAGGCCCAAACCTGCGGGCTGATGTAGTAAAAAACCGGGATGCCGAGCCGCTTGGCTTTTTTGGCCAGGATCAGGTTGAAGTCGGGGTAGTCGATGAGGATCAACAGGTCGGGCGGCTGCTCTCGCAGCCGTTTTTCAAGGGCGCGCATGGCCTCGCGGATGAAACGGAAATGGCTGAGGACCTCGACAATGCCCACCACGGCCAACCGGGAGGCATCGTACAGAATCTCCACGCCTTGGCGCGTCAGTTCCGGGCCGCCGATGCCGCAGATCTGCGCCCCGGGGGCCTGCGCCTTGAGGGCGGCGATGAGCCGGGCCCCGTGCATGTCGCCGGAGGCCTCGCCTGCAACGATCATGATCCGGGGCGAGTTCAGGGCCGGCATTTTTTGTGTGTCTCACACATTGAAGAGTTGGGGATGACTGGCCACATGTTCCTTGATCCTGGCCATGATCTCTTGGGCCACGGCCAGGGCCAACCGCCCTTCCCTGCCCGAAACCATCGGCTGGGTCCGGTTGCGGACATTCTTGACAAAATCGGCGAGCTCCATCTCCAGGGCATCCTGGTGCAGGTAGCAGGAAGTGATGACCTCCTCCTGGGGCATGGAGTTTGCGTCCAGCTCCTTGCCGGGCTTGATCACGGTGATCTCCTTCTTGCCGTAATCAACCGCCAGGAATGAATGGGGCTG
>PHAW01000001.1 GCA_002841785.1 Deltaproteobacteria bacterium HGW-Deltaproteobacteria-3
TGGCCAAGGCCGGCGATGTCCGGACGCCTTTTACCGCCAATGTCTGTGAGATCTCCGTCAAGGAAGGCCAGGAAGTAAAGGCCGGGGAGAAACTGGTGGTGCTTGAGGCCATGAAGATGCAGACCCCGGTGAACAGCGAGGTGGACGGAGTGGTTGCCAAGATTGTCGCCAAGGTCGGTGATGCCGTCCAGCCCGGTGATGAGCTGGTGAAGGTAACGCCCTCAGCCTGAGCCGAACCGATTTTTTTCTGAAAGCAAAAGGCCCGTGAGCACAGAGTGTTCACGGGCCTTTTTTTGAAACCGGCGAGATTTTTCGCGGTTGCTCCGGGTTGCCGAGGGGGTTTCCTCCGGGCAAAGGGAAGGGCGCAATCAGGGAAGGATCAGTCGGCAAAGGTGAGACGATTGAATCCTCCCTGGGCAAACCAGGGGCGGGTGGCGTCGATGCCGTCGAGTTCGAGGATCAGCACCTCGAGGACGAGATACACCTTGGTGCCCTTGCGCACGCAGGCGGTCAGGGTTTCGCCGTGGTGGCCCAGGGCGGCATGGAGGTGGATGCGCGGCTCGGTTTCATCCCAGAAGATGCTCCCGCTGCCCAGGGTTTCCCGGGCGCCGTCGATCTGCGCCCATACAGGCTCAGGGGGCATGACCGGTTCCTTGGGGCCGGTGACCACCCCGGCCTCCCGCAGGCCGCCCAGGACATGGAACCAGGCGCAGCGGATGTTCTCCTTGATGATCAGTTGCCGCAACCCGTCGAGGAAATCGTCTCCCTCGTCAAAGCGTACGGTGAAGATCCGTTTGATCGAGCCGGTGCGGTATTCCATGGGCGGTTCCTAGTCTTCTGCGGTTGGCGGGGCTGTTTCGGCAAACTGCTGCCGCTCCATGGCGGCGTGGAGTTGCCGGAATATTTCCCGGCGATGCACCGGCTTGCGGGTGGCGGCATAGCGCAGGGCCGATCTCTCCGTGAGATGTTCGTGGTTGTGCCACGCTTCTTCTCGCGCCGCCAGCACCTCGGTGATGATGTCTTCCCGCAGCCGCTCCAGTTCGTGAAACGCCCCGGTCTGCTTCAGGTGGGAGCCCTTGCGTTCGGCGAGGAAGGCGAGAATCTCGTCGGTGCCGCTCTCTCGCAGCAGGCCGGCGATGAACTTGGTCTGCCGTTTGAGGGCGCCGCCTTTCAGGTCGCGGGAGTTGCTCAGTTCCGCTTTCAAGAGGTCATCGGCGGGCAGTTTCTTGATGTGGGCCGGAGACAGCTCCACCAGCTCCTTGGCGATCTCTTCGATGTTTTTGGCCAGCCGTTTCTTTTCCGAGCGGCTCACATAGATTTCCTGCGGGTCGGTATCTCTGCTGCTTGATTTTTTAGTTGCCATGCAAGTTCCCGCTACAGTAGTATTTCGCGTAACTGTTCAGCAGCACCACATCTGCGTTGTCATCGGCCTGCTTGTGTGCACCAGCACACAGCGCAGACCTCTTCCTAGCATCTGCGGCACTGCTGAACAGTTACAGATCGGCGGTTAGCCTTAGTTTCGGTTAATACGCCGGACAGTTTTACGGATGTATTTATCTTCCTGGGACAGTAGCATTGCCCGTAAGTTTTATAAACAAAAAAGGGGACCCACCATGCATTCCCAATCCTTTACCGTCACCCAACCCACCCGGATCCGTTTCGGAGTGGATGCGATCAACGACCTTCCCGCCCTGGTAAAAGAGCTTGGCGGCAGCAAGGTTTTCCTGGTGGTTGACCCGGGCCTTGTCAAAGCCGGGCTGGTGGAGCGGATCACCGCGCCGCTGACCAAGGCCAAAATTGCCTTTGAACTCTACGACCAGATTGACCCGGAGCCGGGTCTGAAGCTGGCCGACAACGGCCTCAAGCTGGCGAAAAAGGCCAAGTGCGACTGCGTGGTCGGCGCGGGCGGCGGCTCGGCCATGGATGTGGCCAAGGCGGTCAGCATTCTCCTGACCAACGGCGGCAAGGCCGAGGATTACCTTGGGTTGGGCAAGATCAAGAAAGCGGGGGTGCCGAAGATCATGATCCCCACCAGCGCCGGAACCGGGGCCGAGGTCACCTTTACCGCGGTGTTCATCAATGAGAAAACCAAGTCCAAGGGCGGGATGAACGGCGATCCGCTGTACCCGGAGGCCGCCATCCTCGATCCGGCCCTCACCGTCTCCCTGCCCCCGCATATCACCGCCACCACCGGGGTGGATGCCCTGACCCATGCCCTGGAGGCCTTTGTCTCCACCCAGGCCCACCCCATCTCCGACATGTATGCCCTGGAGGCCATCGAGCTGATCAGCTCCAACCTGGTCAAGGCCTATGCCCATGGCGGCAACATGGAGGCCCGCTCCAACATGCTCCTCGGCAGCCTGCTGGCCGGCAAGGCCCTGGCCACCGCCGGGGTCGGCCTGGTGCATGCCATGGCCTATCCGCTGGGCGGTATGTTCGGCATCCCGCACGGCTTGGCCAACGCGGTGCTGCTCCCCTATGTGATGGCCTACAACCTCATCGGCAATCCCGGCAGATTCGCCATGCTGGCCGAGGTGATGGGCGCCAAGGTCGATGGCTTGCCCGAGCGCGAGGCAGCCGAGGCCGGGGTGGAATTCGTCTACCGGATGAATCAGGATCTCGGCATTCCCGCAAGCCTGGCCGAGTTGAAGATCCCGGCCAAGAAGATTCCCGAGATGGCCAAGATCGCCCTCACCGTGACCCGGCCGGTGGAGAACAACCCGCGCAAGCCCAGCCTGGAAGATGTGATCCGGGTCTATGAAACAGCCATGGAAGGGTGGGGTTGAGTGAGTGAAGAGTGCAGATTGAAAAATGTAAAGTTAGAACAGATACAGATTGCAGACAGAGGAGTGCATTATGCCCGGTTTTGAGATATTTGGCGAAGAAGAGAAAAAAGAGATACTGGAGGTGCTGGACACCGGGGTGCTGTTCCGCTACGAGTTTCCCGACCAGCGCAAAGGGGTGTACAAGGTCCGGACCTTTGAGGAGAAGTTTGCCGCCTATTGCGGGGTGAAGCACGGCCAGGCCGTCACCTCCGGCACCGCGGCGCTCAAAGTTGCCATGGCCGGTCTGGGCATCGGGCCCGGAGACGAGGTTGTCACCCAGGGCTTCACCTTTGTCGCCACCTGGGAAGCGATTTTTGAGATCGGGGCCATCCCGGTTTTTGCCGAGGTGGACGAAACCCTGAACATGGACCCGGCTGATCTGGAAAAGAAGATCACCGCCAAAACCAAGTTGATCATCCCGGTGCACATGATGGGCGCCGCGGCCCGCATTGAGGAGATCAAGGCTATTGCAGACAAGCACGGGATTCCGGTGCTTGAAGACACGGCCCAGGCTGCCGGAGCCAGCCTCAACGGCAAGCGCCTCGGCTCCTTCGGGGCCTGCGGCACCTTCTCATTCGATCCGGTCAAGACCATGACCACCGGCGAGGGCGGGATGATCGTCACTAACGACGAGACGCTCTGGCGGAACATGAGCGAGTACCACGACCACGGCCATGACCATGCGGTCAATCCCGGCGGTCGGGGCGGCGAGGGCCGCAGCTTCATCGGTTCCAACTACCGGATGATGGAGCTGCAGGGCGCCATCGGCCTGGCCCAACTGGCCAAGCTCGACGGAATCGTTGCGGCCCAGCAACAGAACAAAAAGGCGATGAAAGCGCTGGTTGCCAAGCTGCCTGGCGTAACCTTCAGGACCATCCTGGACGAGAAGGGCGACAACGCCTCTTTCCTCGCCTTTTTTCTGCCGGACAAGGACAAGGCCCAAACGGTGAAAAAAGTTCTGGCTGAAAACGGGGCCGGGGCCATCTGCTTTGCCGAAAACACCTGGCATTACTACCCCAAGTGGGAGCATCTGCTGGCCGGGGCCACTCTGGCCAAGTCGGGATGGCCTTTTGCGGAGCCGGGTGGGAAAAAACGGGTGGTGTACGATGCCACGATTCTGCCGCAGTCAGCAGGGATCATGGACCGGCTGCTCGTCTATCCGGTGCCGGTCAAAGAGCTTTCCGCGGAGCGGCTTGCGCAGATCGGGGCTGCGGTGGAAAAGGCGGGTGCCGCCCTTTCCTGAGCAGGCGAAAAGCCGTTAGTGTGTCCGTCCTTCCAGGGTTGGAGCCTGAGAGGACGGACAAAGTCCAGCCAGCGGCATCGGTCAAGCCGCCCAGGTTATTGCAGGCGGAACCCGGGGAAACCCTATCAAAAGGTTAATACATGCAGGCAGCCGGGGTGGTCATCCGCTGAGCTGGAACTTTACCAGAATTTGTTTGTTATCGCCCCCGGACCGGGAGCAGCCAAGGCTTATCAGCCGCAGCTTCTGTTGGTCCGAGGGTCCCAGGTGTCATAGGCCGTGCTGTACAGGTAATCATTCACACATGTCAATTCTTCGGCGGAAAGATTGGCCCAGGAGCCGTCCTTGGCGCAGCGCGCGTTTTTCCTGAAAAATACGGCGTTCCAACCCCGCATGGTCCGTGAATCCTCATTCATGTACTGAGCGCCTTTGTCGTTCCCTCTGTAATGGCAACTCTTACAATTGCTTTTATACAGTTTATATCCGCCAAAGGTATTTTTGAACTCCATGGCACGACTGGTCTGGGTCGCCGGATCAAACCGGTAGACCGTCTCTCCGGCAAAAACATGAGCATGAGACAGGAATGTCAGAGATGCCACCATCACAACAATGACTGCGATCTTTTTTTTCATCTTTCTACCTCCTGTGTTGCGTTTGAGATAATCCAGACGACAGGTGATGCTTGCTGCGCAAAACACCTCCTGCTCCTCTGACCAACGAACTGTGAACGGGCACGTAGTAAGCACGCAAAAAAAGCTGTGCAGCTCCTTATGCCTTAGTGAAGCTTGTTATCACACGCGTGGTGAAAGATTTCAAGAATAAAATGAACATTCATTTTTGTTGGGGGGGTGAAAAAAAATGTTTACGGCTTTACTGCGCGCCACGCTGATTCCCAGATTTCGTCAAGCAGGCTGGGGAGCGGTTCCTGTACCATGCCTATCAGCCGGAGTTGAATGAGTCGTGTCATGCCGCCAAATAGGCTCGGTCCGGCAACCACCAGAGCGAGGGGTCTGATCTCTCCGTTGTTGATGCCTTCCTGAATGGCCTCACGGATCCGTGTCAGTGCTTTTCCGGCACAAATGGATACAGCCGAGGGCATGATTTCCTTGTGTCTTGCAAAGATTATGAAATCAACAAGTTCGGGAAAATCTTCGGTGAGCTGGAAATAATAGGCCATGATTGCGCGGCAGCGGTCATGCGTATTGGCATTTTGGGCAATTATTGTTTCGATGGTTGCAAAAATATCTTCAGAGATTTCCTGATACAGCGTTTGCGCTATTTCTTCTTTATTTTTGAAGTAACGATAGATCAATCCGATGCTGACATCCGCCTGTTCACGGATATCATGGACGGAGGTTTTGAAGTACCCCTTGCTGTGAAAAAGCTTGAGGGCCGTGTGGAGAATTCTGTCGCGTCTGTTTTTTGAACTGCTCTTGTAAAAACTCATGGGCTGAACCTGATTGTGTTAAGATCGCTGCACATTCAGATTTCTATATAATATTGAGGGGGATGTCAATCTCCATCCCCCTGCTGCCCCTGAATTTATGGCCGCACCGCCCTGATATATCCCTGGGTTCCCGGCGCGTACTGCCGTTCCGGATCGCACTGGTCGGAGATCTCCCAGGCCCCGGCCTTGCCCTCCCCGTTTTTTTCGCCGGACCAGTAGTTCCCCTTGCGATCCAAGGCGCAATCGCCATTCTGGAACAGGTCAAAGAGGTAGTTGAGGTCGTAGAGTTCATCGACGGTGGGCAGACGCCAGTCGCTGTACCCTCCCAGGCTCAGGGTGCGCACATACTGTTCCGCATCCTGCAGGCTGGTGGTTATGGCGCTTTTTTCGACCTGCCACATCCGGCCGGAGACGGTGTCCTGGCAGATGCCGTTGCCCAGGTTTTGCATGCGCGCCTGGCGGGAAGACTTGCCGGCGCAGCCCTGGAGGGAGAGGAGAAGTACTGCCAGGAGAAGCAAAACGCGATGTGTGTGTTTCATGTCGGACCTCCTTGGGTCGTGTTGCGGGAAGAAAAAATTACCGCCCCAGCAGGCCTGTGATGGCGGCGAGGAAATCGTTCAGGTCCTCTTTGTCTTTGCTGACCCTGGACATCATGATTCCGCCTTCCAGGGTGGCCACCACGGTTTTGGCCAGGAGCCGGGGCTGGGTGGCTGGCGGCAGCAGCCCTTTTTCCAGGGCCTCGTCAAGATGCGCGGCCAGCAAATCGGTCCAGCGGCCGAATACCTCCTGGATGACTTCGGAGAATGTATGGTTGCAGTCGGCCATCTCCAGGGCGGTGTTGCCGAACAGGCAGCCGCCGACGAAGTTGTTTTTTTCCTGTTCCGTGAAAATAGCCTTGCAGGAGTTGATGATTTTTTCGACCGGGTCGCGGCCGGCAAGGCCTTTTGCCAGAAAAGAAAAGAATTCATCCTTGGCATCCTCAAGCACCGCGAGGCCCAGCTCCTCCTTGCTGGCGAAGTGGTAGTACAGATTGCCTTTTTTGACCCCGGTGGCCTCGATGACCGCGCTGATGCTGGTGTTGTGAAATCCTTGGGCCACAAGGATTTTCCTGGTCGTCTTGAGGATATGGTCGCGGGTTTTTTCACCCTTGCTGGTTGTGGACATTGTTGTTCTCTTTCAATTAAAAATAAACTGACCGGTTGGTATAATTTATCCCTGTTCCGTTGCATCGTCAAGAGCAATCTTGCCGTTTTCTTCTCCAGGGGGATCAGCGATGCGATATACTGGGAATGGAAGTATGCAACTGGAGGATTGACATGGTTGGGACGCTACGTTTTTTGATGTTTTTCGGGTGGTGCTGTTGCCTGTTAGGCACGTCATCCCTGGGTTCGGCGCAGGCCGGACAACTGCCGCTTGCGGCATCGCCGGCTTCGATCGGCGAGGTCGTGCAGCCGAAGGTTACGGAGGTGTGGCGGTCGGAAACGGCATCGCTGCCGGTTTTCGGGGCAATCCGGCTTGCCGATTTCTCTCTGCCCGCGTTGGCCGTGCTCCTCGGCCTTGCGGACGGCTTCAACCCCTGCGCCATGTGGGCCCTGGTCTATCTTCTTTCCCTGCTGGTCTCCCTCCGGGACCGGCGCAAGATCTGGCTGCTGGTGGGCAATGCCTTTCTTCTGCTGGGCTATCTGCGGCCTCTCACAATCATCATCGGCTCGGGCGCCCTGGTCATCGGCGTGGTGGATCTGCGTTCTTTTATCCTGACCCGTGGGGCTCCGGTCTGCGCGGTCGGCAACCCCGGGTTCAAAAAGCGGACCATGGGCAGGATGGAGCGGCTGGTGGCGGCGCCGCTCACCCTCGCCACCTTTCTGGGGGTTGTCGCCCTTGCCTTTACGGTGAACGCCATAGAATTCGCCTGTTCCGCCGGGTTGCCCGCCATTTTTACCCACACCCTTTCCCTGCTGCAGCTCTCCGGGCCGCAGTATTACGGCTATATCCTGCTCTATGTCTTGTTCTTCATGCTGGACGATCTGCTGATCTTCAGCCTTGCCGCCTTCACCCTGCAAACAACCATGGCCGGCGGTTATGCCCGGTACGGCAAATTGGTGGGAGGGGTGGTGCTGGTGGCGCTGGGGCTGCTGATGCTTGTGGCCCCGGAGCAGTTACGGTAAGGGGGCGATCAGGTACACATCAAAGCGGCTGTTCGTGCCGTTGATGGCAAAGTTGGGGGCAGGTCCGGCCAGGGCAGGGGCCAGGCGCGGCCGCTTCACCACCACCCGGCGGCCGGCAACGGTAAGGGCCGCCGCCAGCAGAGCATCGCTGTCCTCATCATCGCCCACCAGCAGACGGATAAGCCGCATCTCTTTCTTGACCAGGGCGCTCTTGCTGCGGTGCGGGTACATGGGGTCGATGTACGCCACATCGGGGCGTTCGCCCTGCCAGGTGCGGAGGATATCCAGGCTGTCGCCGGGAATGAGGCTGATCCGGGCCATGATTTCGGCCAGCGTTGGTTCCTTGCTCGCCCGCTGAATGCCGTCCGCCAGCAGGGATGCCACCACGGGGGAGCGTTCCACCATCCGGACGGTGCAGCCCAGGCTGGCCAGGATAAAGCTGTCCCTCCCCAGGCCGGCGGTGAGGTCCAGCACCACAAGGCTCGCCCCGCCCTTGAGCCCCACCGCCCTGGCAATCCCCTCCTTGCGGCTGGTGGTTTGCCTGCGGCGGTACTCGATGGCACCGCCGAGGAAATCAATACACAGCGGCCCCTCCGCGCCCTTGGTGGTCTGGCGCAGCTCCAGCCGCTCCGAAGTCAGGGTCAGCAGCAGGGCAGGGGTGTTTTCTTCCGGGTTGTAGAGCGGCAGGTCGAGCTGGGCTGCCAGTTGGCGGGCTTTGCCGGCCAACGCCGGATCCGTCTGGCTGACGGCGATGAGGTTTTCCTGGCTGCGGCTGGTCATGGCGTATGGCGGATTATTTCCCGGTGCATCATTTCCTGTACATGGTATATTCAGAAGGTTTTTTCGCAGGCCCCTTGGCCAGACGGCCCCACTTACAACAGAGAAGATAATGGATACCCAGCATAAAGCACAAGCCAAAGTTGTGGCCATCATCCCGGCCCGCTATCATTCCAACCGCTTCGAGGGCAAGCCCCTGGCCAAGATCGCGGGCAAGCCCATGATCGAGCACGTCTACGAACGGGCCAAGGCGGTGGCCCTGCTCTCACGGGTGGCGGTGGCCACCGATGACGAGCGGATCGCCGAGTGCGTCCGCTCCTTTGGCGGCGAGGTGGTGATGACCCGCTCCGACCATGTCTCCGGCACCGACCGGCTGGCCGAGGCCGCCAGTATCATGGGCATTGCCGAGCAGGACGTGGTGGTGAACATCCAGGGCGACCAGCCGCTCTTCGAGGCGGAGGTGGTTTCCCAGGTGGCTACGCCGCTGCTGGAAGACCCGGCCCTGCCCATGTCCACCCTGATCTACAAGATCGTGCGCGAGGAGGAGATTACCGATCCCAACCACGTCAAGACCGTGTTCGACCGGCACAACAACGCCCTCTATTTCTCCCGCGCCTCCATCCCTTTTCAGCGTAACCCCGAGGAGCCGGAGGTTCCCACCTATTACAAACACCTGGGATTTTACGCCTACCGCAAGGGGTTCCTGCTCACCTTTGTCGGGTTGCCCGAGGGCGAGTGGGAGCGGTTCGAGAAGCTGGAGCAGTTGCGCGCCCTGGAGTTCGGCTATCGCATCCGCGTAGTGCTCACGGCGCACGACTCCATCGAGGTGGATACCCCCAAGGATTTGGAGCGGGTGGAGGAACTGATTCGCAAAGACGGCGGGAAATGAGGGAGAGAGGCGGGTGCTTCGACAAGGCTCTCCTGAGCTTGCCGAAGGGCTCAGCACGAGCGGAAGTGTAATGCGTTAGAAAATGTTCGTTGTTGTCAACACCGTTCGCCCTGAGCTCTGTCGAAGGGCACTTTTGGTGAGACCATCATAATTTTCGATAATCATAAAAAGAGGTTCATCCCATGAGAAGAAACAAGATCACCATCATCGGCGCGGGCAATGTCGGCGCCACCGCCGCCCACTGGGCCGCCAGCCGCGGCTTGGGCGATATCCTCCTTCTGGACGTGGTGGAAGGGGTGCCCCAGGGCAAGGCGTTGGACCTGTTGCAATCAGGCCCGGTGGACGGCTTCAACAACCGGATCACCGGCTCCAACGACTTCGCCGATCTGGCCGGTTCCGACGTGGTGATCATCACCGCCGGCCTGGCCCGCAAGCCCGGCATGAGCCGCGATGACCTGCTGGCCAAGAACGTGGCCATCGTCAAGTCCTGCGCCGAGCAGGTGGCCAAGCACGCCCCGGACTGCGTCCTGATCGTGGTCACCAACCCCATCGACGCCATGGTCTACACGGCCTTCAAGGTCACCGGCTTCCCCAGGGAGCGGGTGATCGGCATGGCAGGGGTGCTCGATTCCGCCCGCTACCGCACCTTTCTGGCCGAGGCCCTGGGCGTGGCGCCCCGCGACGTCAACGCCCTGGTCATGGGCATCCACGGCGACAACATGCTGCCGCTGGTCCGGCTGGCCAACGTGGCAGGGGTGCCGGTCACCGACCTCTTGTCCGGTGAGGAACTGGCCGCCATCGTCCACCGCACCCAGCACGGCGGGGCCGAGATCGTCAACCATCTCAAAACCGGCAGCGCCTTTTACACTCCGGGTCTCGCCGCAGTGGAGATGGTCGAGGCGGTGCTCACCGACAGCAAGCGGGTTCTGCCCTGCGCCGCCTATGTTGAGGGCGAGTTCGGCTTTTCCGGCTGCTTCCTCGGGGTGCCGGTGGTCTTGGGCGATAAGGGCGTGGAGCGGATTATTCAGTTCAAGCTCACCGACGAGGAACAGAAGGCCATGGCCGACTCCGAGGCGGCGGTGCGCAAGCAGATGGCGGCTACCGGATTATAAAAAATAGGCGTAAGGTGAAAGGTTAAAGGTTAAAGGTCAAAACAAAATATTCGACAGGATTTGTCCTTATCCTTGAACCTTTTACCTTTTGCCTTTTTCCTCTCCTTTCAACCTTGAGCCTTTTACCTTGAACCTTGAGCCTTTTCCCTTATCCGCCAACGATCTGATTTCCCGTATGGGCGAGGCGCGCTTCGGCTTGCTCGATCTGCTACCCGAGGGCGATCTGGCCGAAAAGCTCATCGGCCTGGCGCTTTCCGGCCCGCCGCCTGCACCTGCGGCCATGGCCACGGAGCTGGCTTGCCTGACCGTGGCCTTGAATGCCACGGAAACCAGGGATGTGCGGGTGGTTGTGTTCGGGGGCGGCACCGGGCTTTCCAATCTCATCGGCGGCGACAGCCGCAATCCCCTCTGGCCCGACGATCCCTTCCAGGGCCTCAAGGAGACCTTTCCGCAAACCCGGGCCGTGGTCTGCGTCACCGACGACGGCGGCTCCAGCGGCGAGTTGCTCAAGGAGCTGCCCCTCATTGCCTTGGGCGATATCCGCCATGTCCTGCTCTCTTCCATCCGGCAGGAGAAGCTGCACGAGCAGTATGGCCTTGCCGGGCGGGAGGCGCTGCGGGTAAGCGCTGCGCTGCATCAACTTTTTAACCACCGTTTCGAAACCCCGCCTTCCTCGCCCCATGCCCTGCTGGGCGATGCCGATGTCAATCTGGCCGCGTTGCCCAAGGGGATGGGGCAAGGGCTGGCCGGCCTGATCGAGGCGATCTTCAGCGAGCCGCGGCTACGGACGCAGCTTTCCCGCCCCCATTGCCTCGGCAATCTCCTGCTCGCCGCCGCCATTGTGGGCGAGAAGGAGGAGGTGGCCGGAATCTCCCTGCTGGCCGAACTCATCGGCGCCAATCCCGAGGCGGTTTTGCCCTGCACCACCACCCCGGCCCGGCTCAAGGTGCTGTACGGAAACGGGGTGCTGGTGAGCGGGGAATACAAGTCCGGCCACGCCCGGCGCGGCTATCCGGTGGACCGGGTTTTTGTCGAATTTGCAGCCCCACCCCAGGCGGTGCCCCAGGTGCTGGCCGCCATCAACCAGGCCGACATCATCCTCTTTGCCCCGGGCAGCCTGTTCACCAGCATCGTGCCGATCCTGCAGGTGCCGGGCATTGCCCAGGCGATCCGCGACAACCGCGGGGCGCTCAAGATGCTGGTGGCCAATCTCTGGGCCCAGGCCGGGGAAACCGACATGGCCCATGGCAACGGGAACGGCGACCATCCGCAGCGCTTTCATGTATCCGACCTGTTGGCCGCCTACCATCGCAATATTCCCGGCGGGGTGAAGGATCTTTTCGAGCAGATTCTCGTCCTCGGCTTGCGCGATATCCCCGGTTCCATCCTCCAGAGCTACGCCCTGGAAACCAAGGTCCCCATCTATCTCGACCGCGACAAGGTCCGGGCCATGGGCTTTGCCCCCATCGAGTCCCGGCTCTATGCCCAGGCCGATATCGAGCAGCGCGGGGTGATCCAGCATGATCCCGCCTCCCTGGCCGCAGCGGTGCGGGTCATGTGGGCGATCCGCGATTCCCTGGGCAAGGGAGGGAGCCCCAAGCTCTGCGGGCCGGGCGGCGGGGCGGAGGTTTTGCTTGATCCCTTGGGGCAGACGGCAAACCAGCGTTTTGCCGCGATCCGCGAACGATTGCATGCCCTGGCCATTGCCGAAGATTTGCACCCTGTGCTGGCCGAGATCTTCTGGCGTCACGGGGATATTCCCCTTGCGCATCTGGACGGAGTTGCCGGGGTTGTCCTGCTGGATCGGGAGGAATGGAGCAGGGCCCAGGAATGGGACACCATCCTCTCGTTCTACGATCCCGCGGACCGGCTGATCAAGATCCGCGAGGATATCTTCCCTGAGCCGGCCCAGTTCGAGGTGGGGTTTCTGGTCGCCCTGGGCCAATCCCTGCTGGGCAATTACGCAGAGGAGAAGCGCAGGCTGCCCGTGGTACGCGATGGCGAATCCCTGGGCTATGAGTTCCGGCTGATTCTGCGGCCGGAGGCGGAGTTGTGTTGTTTTTTCAACTCGGCGGAGCTTGCCCGGTTTTTGGGGCTGGTCCGGATGCGGCAGGCAACCGGGAACCCCCGCCTCTATACCCGGCTGGTGAATGACGATGAAGGCTTTACCCCGCCCGGCCTGTTGTTCGGTCTGACCTATGCCTGGTACCTGGACAACCGCCATGTCTGCCATATCGAATACAAGATGTCCATCGACCGCATGATGTCCTGCGGCTTGATCCCGGAACAAAAAAAGGTGGCAGGCCGCAGACAGGCGATGATCGATTTTTTCCGCACCGTGGTGTTTCGCTACACTGCCGGGCAGTTGCAGCCTTCAGCCGATTATGGTCTGGGCTGAATCAAGGGAAAGGGATCGATAAGCCGGATTCCGGGGCTGGTCCACAGGGTAGGCCATCCCAGCTCCGTTGTTCTCCAACCCGGAGCCAGCCAGCCAAGGGAAAGATGAAGATGATCCGGCGGGGCCGATGGTCCCCGCGCCTTTCCACCCGCCACCGCAGCCAGGGGGGCTCCCGCCGAAACCTGCGCTCCGCACCCCACCAGGGGCCGGACATGTCCATAGAGGGAGATAAGCCGCCAGCCCTGCCTATCCATTATGGGATGGCGCACCGCCACGGTGCTGCCCAGAAAATCCTCGAACACCGCAACCACCTCCCCATCCCAGAGCGGCGGAACCAGGGCCTGCTGCGGCAGCTCCCGCCGCTGCCCTGATTGATCCCTGAAAAAGAGCAGATCAATGCCTTCGTGCGGGCTTTGCCGGGAGCCGTCCTTCCACCACGCCTGCGTCTCCTCAAAGCACATGCCGGGGAGAAAGAACCAGCCGGTGCCTTCATCGGCAAGGTGGTTCAGATTGAGAAAGGTGCGGAAAAATGAGGAGGTTGGAATCATTGATTTTAGAGGTAGAAGGGAAGAGAGTGAGAGTTGGGCGGGTGTGTTTCCTGTCTGGATTTGTAACCTTCCCCCGATTTAGTGGACACCGGGTTAGGCTGCAAGTTTAAAATAGGCCGCCTCGTACAGGGCCGGGCTTTGAAAGCCCAAGGTCGAGTGGAGACGCCGGCGGTTATAGAATCGCTCAATATACTCGAAAATGCTTTGCCGGGCATGAAAGCGGGTTGAATATTTCTGATGAAATACCAGTTCCTGCTTCAGGCTGCCAAAGAAACTTTCGGTGGGGGCGTTGTCCCAGCAATCGCCCTTGCGACTCATGCTGCAAAGCATGCGGTGCTTGGCCAGCAAAGATTGAAAATCCGCGCTGGCGTATTGTGAACCACGGTCCGAATGGAAGATCAGCCCTGGCGAAGGCCTGCGCCTTTGTTTCGCCATGGTCAGGGCATCCATGACCAGGTGCCGGGTCATCCGTTTATCCATGGCCCAGCCGACAACCGACCTGGAAAACAGGTCGAGGACCACCGCCAGGTAAAGCCATCCTGCGGCGGTCCAGATATACGTTATGTCGCCGGCCCAAACCTGATCGGGCTTCTCAGGAGAAAAGTCCCTTTGCAAAAGATTGGGGGCGACGGGCAGATCGTGCTTTGAGTTGGTTGTTGCCTTAAAGCGGCGCTTCGATTTTGCTCGCAGGCCATCTTCTTGCATCAGGCGGGCAATGCGGTTCTCGCTGCAGGGGATATCCTTCTGCTTGAGCGCCTGATAAACCCGGGGACTGCCGTAAGTCTCCCGGCTTTCGTGATGTGCGATGCGGATTTCCTTCAGCAACTTGTCGTTGGCTTGTTTCCGCTTGGAAACGGGCTTTTTCCGCCAAGCGTAATAGCCGCTCCGGGAAACCGCAAACACATCACACATGACCCCGATGGGAAATTCCGTCTCATGCTGCTGCATAAAGCGGCTGAGTTCTTCGGCCTCAGAGGTCTGCCTCCCTTTGCCGGGAAAAGCCTCTTCTGGATTCTCGCCATATTGGCGAATCCATTTATAAAGTGTGTTGGGGTGGATCTCCAGATCTTCCGCCACCCCTGCAACGGATTGATCGCTGGCGGTCAGTAACCGAGCCGTCTCGATCTTGAATTCACGGGTAAAACGTCTTCTTTTTGAAACCATGACAGTCCTCCTGGTGCTGTTGTAGCAGTTTTTCGGACTGTCCACAATTCCGGGGGAAGGTCACAATTTGAGGCAACGATACCGTTTTTTCCCCTTTCAGAGGGGGGCTTCGGTTACTTTTATTATGAGGCAATTCGAAGATTAGTGGTAATCAGAAAATAAATGTGATTTCGCAACGGGCTATGCTACACTACGGTGCTGATCTGATAACTGTTCAGCCGCACCGCATCTACGGCAGCAGTGAAGTGGCCGCCTCACTCCGAGCTGGATAGTTACCTGATCTGAAAGTAAGAAATGGAGGAGTGGTCATGATCTTTTTTTCCGGACAAGCCGCACGATTATTCCTTCTGCTGTTCTTCCTCTGTATCCTGCCATCTTCCCCGAGCCGGGCCGCGGAGCCCCCCCTTGAGCTGTGGATTCACCCCTATCTCCCCGCGCCGGAACTGGTGCGGCGGTTTACCCCCCTGGCCCGTTATCTGGAGGCAAAAACAGGGAGGAAGATCGAGATCAGAATTTCTTCTACCTACGAGAATTACAAGAGACGGGTGGGTGAGGACCGGGCGGATCTTGCCTTTGTCGGGCCGTTTGCCTACGTCCAGATGAGCGAGCACCAGCGCGGCAGGACCATTCTCGCCGCGCTGGAGGGCAACGGCAAAACTTTGTTCCACGGGGTCATCGCGGTGCGGCGGGACGGGCCGATCAAAACCGTCCAGGATCTGGACGGCAAAAGCTTCGCCTTCGGCGACAAGGACTCCACCATGGGCACCCTGGTGCCCCGCTTCATGCTGCGAGAAGCGGGGCTTGGAGTCGACCGGCTCGGCCGCTACAGTTTTCTCCATTCCCACAACGATGTGGCCCTGGCGGTGCTGGGTGGTTTTTACGATGCGGGCGGGTTGAAGGAGGAGGTCTTCCACGAATACGCCCCCCGCGGTTTAAGAATTCTGGTCAGAAGCCCGCCCATCCCCGAACATCTCTTTCTGGCCGGAAAGAAGCTGCCCGCACCCCTGGTGGCGACCTTGCGCAACGCCCTGCTGCAGCTCAAGGATCCGGCAGTGCTCACCCCGATCCAGAAAACCGCCACCGGCATGGCGATGGCCACCGATCGGGATTACGACGGTCTCCGCCACATCGCCCGCAATCTCGGCCCCATGCCAGGAGAGTGATCCATGCCGCTTTCCCCCAGGAACTACGGACAAACTCTTCTGGCCTTCATGCTGGTCCTGGCCTTGGTCCTGGTCGGGCTGGACAGTTTCTTTTTTCTGCGGGAACAGCACAAACACGATCTGGAACAGGACGAAAAGGCCCGGCACGACCTGGAGCTGATCGGCGCCTTCGTGGTTGAGCCCATGCTGCAGCAGGAGTTCAGCAAGGTGGAGCAGTTCCTCCTCCAATGGGGACGGAGTACCCAGGATGTGATGGGCATCCATGCTTTTTTCCCGCAAGGCCTGACTCTGGCCGAATTCACGCGAGACCTGCCCACCGACAATGTCCTCCGCGTCAGTACGCCGATCTATTTCGAGGGGCAGCATCTCCTGACCCTGGAGATCGTCAAGGATCGGAGTCTGTCCTCCGCGCCTCTCCAACGCTTCAAGCGGGATCTGCTTATTTTTTCCCTGACCGTCACGGTTTTTATCGGCACGGTGCTGTGGTTTCTCCTCCGATTCATGGCCATCCGTCCCCTTGAGCGGGAAATCATCAGGCGTCAACAAGTGGAGGAAGAGCTGCACCAGGCCCAAGTCCTGCTGGAAGACCGGGTGGAAGAGCGGACCCGGGAGCTGACCGGGGCGGTGGAAGATCTCCATCGGGAGGTGGTGGAGCGCACCCGGGTCGAACATGAGCTTGCCGCGGAAAAGGAGCGGCTGATGGTGACCCTGCGCAGTATCGGCGACGGAGTGATCAGCACCGATATCGAGGGCAGGGTGACCCTGCTCAACAAGGCGGCGGAGCGACTTACCGGCTGGGAACAGCACGAGGCGATGGGGCGCCCCGTGGAGGAGGTTTTTCGGCTGATTGACGGCGAGACCCGTTGTCCAATGGAAACCCCTGTGACAAGGGTGCTGGGAACCGGGCATATCACCATGCTGGCCAGCCAGGCACTGCTGATCGCGAGAAACGGGATGGAGCGGGATGTCGCCGACAGCGCCGCCCCCATCCGCAACGAACAGAGCGAGATGGTGGGCGCGGTCCTGGTTTTTCGCGATGAAACGGAAAAAAACCGGATGACGGAGGATATCCTCAAGGTCAAGAAGCTGGAGTCGGTGGGGGTCATGGCCGGCGGGATCGCTCATGATTTCAACAACATCCTGGCTGCCATCCTGGGCAATATCGACCTTGCCATCCGTCAGACCAGCGACGAGGAAGGAGCCCGGCCCTTGCTGGAATCCGCTAAAAAGGCCTCCCTCCGGGCCAAGAAGCTGACCGGCCAGCTCCTCACCTTTGCCAAGGGCGGCGAACCGGTCAAGCATCTGGCCGCCATCGGTGAGGTGATCCGGGATTCCGCCGAATTCGTCCTGCGGGGCAGCAATGTGCGCGGCGATTTCCATCTGGCCGATGATCTCTGGCCTGTTTCGATGGATTCTGGCCAGATCAGCCAGGTTGTTCAGAACATCATTCTCAATGCGGCCCAGGCCATGCCCGACGGCGGAGTGGTGGACATCTCCTGCCGCAATGTTCATCAGGAAAACCTCGCGGAAGATTCCGTAAACTATGTGCGTATCGTCATCCGTGACAACGGGGGCGGCATTCCCGCCAATCTGCTGGACAGCATCTTTGATCCTTATTTCACCACCAAGGAAGAGGGTCACGGACTGGGCCTCGCCGTCACCCATTCCATCGTTGCCAAGCACGGCGGCCGGATCAGCGTGGAGTCCAAGGAAGGACTGGGCACCACCTTCACCATCCACCTGCCCGCCTCTCCCGGGGAGAGGTTAGCCGAAGAGCCGGTGGTCAAGCCCGAAAAGGTGGAGGGCCAAGCCAGGATTCTGGTGATGGACGACGATGAGATGATCAGATCCATTACCCAGAACGTTCTCGACCACCTCGGTTACACGGTGGTTCTTGCCGCAGACGGCCAGGAAGCACTCCGGCTCTATCGGGAGAACAGGGAGGCCGGCACCCCCATTGATCTGGCCATCATGGACCTTACCATTCCCGGCGGCATGGGCGGCAAGGAGACGATCAGGGAGCTGCTCGTCCTTGATCCCGAGGCCAAGGTCATCGTGTCCAGCGGTTACTCCAACGACCCGGTGATGGCCAACTACAGGGAGTACGGCTTTGCGGCCATGCTCAGCAAACCCTTTGATGTCAGGGAGCTGTCCACCGAGATCGACAGGGTGCTGGCAGGTTGATTCCCGTCAGACCTCCGGCGGTTGAGGGTTGCGGCCGGAAGCCCGAGGGGGTTGGGTCCGGCAGGCTCCAGTCAAGGATATTGTCGATATTGAGTCTCCGGTAACTGTCCTGCAATGCGCGTTGTCGTCATTCCGGCGAAGGCCGGAATCCAGTAGTTTTGGGCGGGCAAAAAACAATTAACTAATTGAAGTAGTTGTGTAAATCACCATTTTTCTCCGTCAGTTTCTCAATCCAGGAAAACACAGAGTTGCTCGGCAAAATCGTGAGGGAATATAGGCCGTCCCTCAGGCCGTCCGGGGGGGGAGGGCTGTTTTTTGACATCAACTCCCTAATGCCATTAGGACGGCTCCTTTGAGTTCCGGCAACTTCTTTTCCACAACGGCCCAGACGGTCTCAATGTCGATACCAAGGTAATCATGAACCAGGATATTGCGCAGACCGGCGATTTTGTACCATTCAACCTCATGATGTTGCAATTTAAAATCGTCGGAGAGACGCTGGGTTGACTCGGCAAGCACCTGGAGGTTGCGAAGCACGGCATCCTGCACAATCGCCTGTGTCATAAAAGTCGATAAATCAATCCCCTCTATGTATGATTATATCTTTGCGATGCATTCCGCGATATGTATGAGATACAACTTGTCATCTTTCACAGCGGCCGGGCCTCGTTCATTATCTTGTCGCGCAAATACCAGTGCAGGCCACGTTCGGTCACGATGTCCACCTTTCGGCCCAAAAGCCCCTGGAGTTTGATGAGCGGCCCGCCCAGATCAAGCAAGGAGCGTCCTGCTTCCAAATCAACAAGAAAGTCGATGTCGCTTTCCGGGGTCTCCTCGCCACGGGACACAGAACCAAAGAGCCGCACATTCACCATGCCGTGTTCACTGGCAACAGAAAGAATTTTCTCGCGCTGTTGCTGAATCAACTGTAGTTCTCCCATGGTTTACCTCACGAAAATGGGGACGGTGTCTCCGGGGACACCCAGGGGGGGGCACCGATACAGATATCTTTTCCTCTAAATTTACACAAGTCTGACGTATAAGTCTATTTTCGGCCTTAAGTCGGCTGGGGAACCCCTCCTATCCACTCCCCCAATTTCCATTTCACCTTTGCGGTCTAAAGCTCCGAGGTGCATTCCGGGCAACGCAGCGCCTTGACCGGAATGCTGGAGCAGCAGCGCGGGCATTCCTTGGTTGCGGGTTCAGGGGCAGGTGCTTCCTCTTTCTTCTTCAGGCGATTCACCTGCTTGATCAGCATGAAGATCGCAAAGGCC
Organism: Deltaproteobacteria bacterium HGW-Deltaproteobacteria-3; assembly: GCA_002841785.1. GTDB lineage: Bacteria > Desulfobacterota > Desulfobulbia > Desulfobulbales > Desulfurivibrionaceae > Thiovibrio. The sequence goes on from PHAW01000001.1 coordinate 19,187, forward strand.
ACGATGGTGAAATCCAGGATGGTGTTGATGAACACGCCATACTTCAGGGTGATCGCCTCGGCGGTTTCGGTTTTCGCCTTGAGGGTGAGGGCCAGATCGGAAAAATCGACATTGCCCATGATCAGGCCGATGGGCGGCATGATGACGTCCTGAACCAGGGAGCTGACAATCTTGCCGAAGGCGCTGCCGATGATGATGCCGACCGCCATGTCAACGACGTTGCCGCGCATGGCAAACTCTTTGAATTCCTTCAGTATTTGCATGTTTTTCTCCTCGGTTATGGATGCGCTTTAGGCTGCGGGTAAGCAATCAATGGATTTCCTCTCTTCCCTTCTCTGTATTGGGTCAAACAGCATCAAGCAGCATCGCCTTTTTTTGAGACTGGGTGTCAAGGCCTACACCATGTCGCGTTGCGCAGCATGGTGGGTTTGGCAGGGAATACCAGGGGCGGCCTCAGGGAAGGGGTGTTTCGATGTTGCGGGGGCAACGGAAGCGGAAGGTGGTGCCTTGTTCCGACGAGGAGGTGAAGCTGACTCGTCCCTTCAGGTAGCGCTCGCCCAGCAGTTTGATGCTGTAGGTGCCCAAACCCCGGCCCGCCCCCTTGGTGGAGAAGGAACGCTGGAAGATCTGCAATTGTACTTTCTCGGGCATGCAGCTCTGGTTGTGGACCCAGAACTCCAGGTCATTTTCGGCCTGCTCGCAGCCGAGGCGGACCACACCCTCAGGGGGGGAGGCCTCGACACCATTCTTGGTCATGTTGATCAGGATGCGGTGCAGGAGTCGCGGGTCGGTGAAAAACGCCGTTGCCACGGCATCGGCGGCAATTTCCACCCTGCAGGTTTGGTTGTTCCCGCCATTATTGTAAAAGGCCGCCACCTCGTCAAGCAGGGCAAGGCTTTCGCAGGGCGCGGCCTGCACGTGCAGGTCGTTGTTCTCCGCTGCAGCCAGGGCGGATTGCGCCTCGACCTCATCGGCCAGCCGATGCGTATAGCGGTGGAGAACGGTCTTGAACTGTTTCTCTTTTTCCGCATCCAGCTCTTTTTCGCAGAGGGTCCGGCTCATGCCCACCATGCCGGTGGCAATATTGGCCACATCGTGAAAGAAGATGCGCTCCAGAGCCCGCCGTCTTTTTTCATGGGAAATATCGGTGAGAAAGAAGAGGTGGAGGCTCTCGTCTCCGCCGGGGAAGGGCGCGGTCTGTACCCGGAAATCAAAGGATTTGCCGCTGCCCTCCTGCCTGATCCGGCATTCCTGGGCATCACCGTTTTCCGGCTGGTGCAGGAGGGGAGTGGCTTTGGCCGCGCCGCAGGTGGAACAGAAGACGGTGGTGCCGCAGCCCAGAACGCTGTGCACTGCATGCTCGCAGGCCAGGGCGTCCCCGGGTTTTTTCCCCAGCACCTCGGAAAGAGATGTTGCGCCAAGGAAACCCAGAAAGGATTGATTGGCGAAAACGATCTGCCGGGTATGGTTGAGAACCAGGACAAAGCCGGGGAAAGCGTCCAGAACGTCCAGCAACTGACGGTTGCTGCTGATGGCTTTGCTCTGGCTTTCGATTTTAGCCCGAGAACAGCGCAATTGCTGGGATGCTTCGGAAGGGCAGAGGTGGTCGTTCATAGTCGGAGGCAAGGTCTTTCGCCGGAGTGGGTTAGGAGTGGGTTATTGGATGCAGGTAATCTTATCCCTGCAATGTGTTTTTGCAAAGGAAAAACATTCTGTAATCCACTGGGCACGGGGAAAACAGCAGGAAAGCACGCATTCCGCGAAGCTTCTGTTTGTCAGGGGCGCGTGGCTGTTTTTTTTGACTTTCCGTCTCCTATTGCATAGACTTTTACCATGTGGGAATCACCCATGGAAAAAGCAAGAGGCGAATGGGAAAGGGGGCGGTGCATGCATCTTGGGATAAAGCGCCTCGCGCCCTATCTGGGCGTATTCGAGCGCAAGGTGGCGCACCGGGAGTTGGATGGTTCGGCCGGGGATGACCGGAACATGTGGATGTTCTCCTCTTCGGTCTGGGGCGTTACGGCGCCGCGGTGGCGAGCAATCTGCGCGAACCGGGCTGCCGGTTGTTGGCGGTGGACTTTGATCCCGAGATGATGCGACGCCACATCCGCGATGGCTACGCGGTCCATTATGGCGATGTCGAAGATCCGGAATTTATTGCCTCGTTGCCCTTGGAACAGGTTCAATGGGTCGTGAGCACCATGCGCGACCGCACCATCAACCGGATTCTGCTCCACGGGCTTCGGCAGCAGGGGTACCCTGGCAAGGTGGCGCTCTCCGCCCCCAGCCGCCACGAGGCCCAACAATTTGAGAGGGAGGGAGTCGACCTGATCTTTGTCCCCCATGCCGAATCGAGATTGCAAACCAACCAGGGAGTCGCCGTATGAAACGGTTCAAGAATATTCTGTATGTCTCCGAGGGGGGAGTGGATCAAACCTCCACCATGTCGCGGGCGGTGTCGCTGGCGGAAAACAATCAGGCCGAACTGACGGTCGTTGAGGTGATTCCCCGGTTTCCGGCGGGGAAGGCAAGGACTGATGGCATGCCGGATTTCAGCGAGTTGCAGGCGGCAATGGTGAGTGAACATCGGCAAAGTCTGGAGTCGTTTGTCAAGCCCCACTGCCAGCGGCTGAAAATTCAGCGCGAGGTGTTAATCGGCACGTCTTTTCTCGAAATTATCCGCGCCGTGCTGCGCCGTGGGTACGATCTGGTCGTCAAGCCCGCTGAAAATCCAGATTTTTTGAAGAGGCTCTTCGGCAGCGACGACATGCATCTGTTGCGCAAATGTCCTTGTCCGGTGTGGCTGATGAAGCCTCAGGAAAAATCTAATTACAGCAACATCCTCGCGGCGGTCGATTTTGACCCGCTGATGCCTGGAACCGAGGAGTTGGACCTCAACCAGCGGATTCTCGGCCTGGCCGCCTCGCTCGCGCTGTCCGATTTCGCCACCTTGCATCTGGGGCATGCCTGGGAGGCTTTTGCCGAAGGCAAAATCAGCGTATGGGGGCAAAACCCAGCCGCTGCGGCCACCTATGTCGAAAATGAACGTTTGCAGCACGAGGCCGGGTTGTACCAGTTGGGCGAGTGGCTGCGGAATCGGATCGGCCCGGAGGCTTATGACTACCTTGCTCCGCGCTTCCACCTCCGCAAAGGACAGGCGCGCAGGGTGGTTACTGCTCTGGCAGGGGAGTTGAAGGCGGATCTGGTTGTCATGGGGACGGTTGCGCGAACAGGCATTTCCGGTTTGATCATCGGCAACACCGCCGAGGCTATTCTGGAAGAGATACAGTGTTCCGTGCTTGCGCTCAAGCCCGCAGGGTTTGTCTCTCCGGTGAAGCTCGCCGAATAACGGCTGTCGGATTTGAGGATAATCGGCCTCCCATCTGTTCTCAAAAACAGAAGATGTTCCTTCGCAGGTTGGCCTGAATACAGAGGCAATGACAAGCAATGCTCGGAAAAAGGCAGCATATCCTCACGATTTTCGCACTGACCGTGCTGATCACCTATCTGCATTTTGGCACAATGCGGCAGTTCTCACCGCGTATTGTTCTTGAAGAACTTTACTATATTCCGCTGCTTCTGGGGGTGTTTCGTTTCGGCTTGAAAGGTTCGCTCTTGACCTGGCTGTTCGTGTCGGCAGCGTATCTGCCGTTCTTTTTCGGCAATTGGACAACGACCTTTCCTGAATTTATGGACAGGGTTCTGCACTTGGTGTTCACCGGAGTTTTTGCTGGGGTTGCCTACTTTCTTGCCGACCGTGAGCGCAAAAAAAGCAATCAGGCGGAGCGTGAGCGGTATCTCGTCGGAATTGGTCAGGTTGCCACTGTTATTGTGCATGACCTGAAAAATCCCCTTATCTCTGTTCTCGGTTTCGCCCGAAGGATTCAGGAAGGAAAGGGCGATATTGCTCTGGGAGCCAGGACAATTGAGGAATCGGCGCAGAACATGCAGAAAATAGTCAATTCCGTGCTGGATTTTGCCAAGCCGCTGCAACTTGATTGCAAAGACGTCGAGATGAGAGAACTCATCCAGCGGGCCGGTGAATCGTGCCGGACAAAAGCAGAGGAGAAAGGTGTCGCCCTGGCGATGCATCTGCCGCCCACCCCGATGATCACTATAATTGACGGTTTTCACCTTGAGCGGGCCCTGGTCAATCTGATCGATAATGCCGTTGATGCTTCACCGCGTGGTGCGCCGGTAAGCATAACGGCAACCGTCGAAAGGAATAAAATAACAATCACCATCAAAGACCAGGGCGCCGGAATGGATCGCGAAACGCTGTCGAATCTTTTCATGCCATTTTACACGACTAAAAATAAAGGCACAGGTCTTGGCCTGCCTATCTCAAGAAAAATTATTGAGGCGCATGCCGGCACCCTTGAGATCAAAAGCGGGCAAGGAACCGGAACGGAAGTGAAGATATGGCTGCCGGGGAAGGCGCGAATTTCACAGGAGTGAAACACTATGAACGAACATGGAATCGCTTATTTTTCGATGGAGATCGGTCTTAATGCGGAAATCCGGACCTATAGCGGCGGCCTGGGCGTTCTGGCCGGAGATACGATCCGCTCCGCTGCCGACCTCAAGGTGCCGATGGTTGCGGTCACTCTCCTCTACCGTAAGGGATATTTCCATCAACGGCTCGGCGCGGATGGCTGGCAGAGTGAGGAACCCGCGGAATGGGCCGTTGAAGATTTTCTGCAAGAGATGGTCGAGAGAGTCCCGGTCACAGTGGAAGGGCGGGTTGTGCAACTTCGCTGTTGGAAATACGAGGTCGTCGGAGTGGAGGGCTTCTCTGTGCCGGTCTATTTTCTTGATGCGGATTTGCCAGAGAACCGAGACTGGGACCGGACCTTGACCCATTTTCTCTATGGCGGGGACGACCATTACCGCATTTCACAGGAGGTGATTCTGGGGATTGGAGGCGTCGGGATGCTCCGCGCTTTGGGTTATAAAGACATCAACACCTTTCATCTCAACGAAGGCCATGCGGCCCTGCTGACCCTGGCGCTTTTGGATGAGGCTGCCAGACAGGCCGGCAGGGAATCGGTCAATCAGCAAGATGTGGAATCGGTCCGCAACCGATGTGTTTTTACCACCCATACTCCTGTCCCTGCCGGTCACGATAAGTTTTCCCTGGAGCTGGCGAGAAAAGTGATTGGAAAGCGTGATGACTTTTTCAATCTTGAGGGCGTGCTGTACGAGGGTAATACTCTGAACATGACGTACCTGGCTCTCAACCTGAGCCGTTACATCAACGGCGTCGCCAAAAAGCACGGGGAGGTTTCGCGGCTCATGTTCGCCGGTTATTCCATCGAAGCCATAACCAACGGAGTCCATGCAGCTACCTGGGTGTCACAGCCATTCCGGGACATCTTCAACCGCTACATTCCTGGCTGGCAGAAGGACAACTTCAGCCTCCGTTATGCCATCAATCTACCGCGAAAAGAACTGTGGGAAGCTCATCTTGAGGCCAAACGTCGGCTGCTCGAACGGGTCAACCGGGAAACCGGCACCGGGTTGGAAGAAAACGTCCTGACCATCGGATTTGCCCGGCGCGCCTCAACCTACAAGCGGGCCGATCTATTGTTTCATGACCTGGAGCGTCTCAGAAGGATCGCTTCGGAAGCTGGTTCACTACAGGTGATCTATGCCGGCAAAGCCCATCCCCGCGACTTGGGGGGGAAGGAGCTCATAAAACGGATTTTTCAGGCCGGGGAGTCCCTCGGCAAAGATGTAAAAATCGCATATCTCGAAAACTATGACATGGAACTGGGGAGGATGATCACCTCCGGCGTCGACATCTGGCTGAACACCCCCGAGCCGCCTCTGGAGGCTTCAGGGACCAGCGGCATGAAGGCGTCACTGAACGGTGTCCCCAACCTGAGTGTGCTGGACGGTTGGTGGATTGAGGGACATATCGAAGGATTGACCGGCTGGGCCATCGGCGAAAAGAACCGGGGCGAGGGAGAAGCTCACAGCAGCTCACGAGATGCCGCATCATTGTATAACAAATTGGAGCAGGTCATTGTCCCCCTTTACTATCACGACCGGGAGCGGTTCATGGACATGATGGTCTATTCCATTGCCATTAACGGCTCGTTCTTCAATACCCATCGAATGGTGCATGAGTATGTGCTGAACGCCTATTTCTGAGCCGGGGGAGAAAAGCATGCGGTATCGTTATTATGGCATATTGCAGATTGGCGTTTATCTGTTCCTGGCAATGACCCCCCTGCTTGTCTTGCTGACAGGTCATGATGTCCACGGGCGTGGGTTCTGGCGGGAACTGGCGGTGGGGCTCGGCTTCGGGGGGGTGTCGATGATGGGGCTGCAGTTCTTTTTGACCGGACGCTTTCAGGGGATTACCTCTCCGTACGGCATCGACGTGGTCTATTACTTTCACCGGGCGATCTCGCTGGTGGCCTTCGTTTTCCTGCTCTTCCATCCGTCCATTCTCCTCTTGTCGGCCCCCGCCACTTTCGGTCTGCTGAACCCTTTGTCGGCGCCGGGGTGGATGACCGCCGGCACCATTGCCCTTTTCGTTTTCGCCTTCATCGTCGGTTCCTCCCTGTTTCGCCTGAAGCTGGGGTTGGGTTATGAGCAGTGGCGCCTGCTTCACGGCTTTGCCGCGGTAACCGCCGTCGCCCTGGCCCTGTGGCATATGATCGGCGTCAACTACTACCTGCAAGGGTATGTGAAACGCGGGCTCTGGATTGCCCTTGCCATCACCTGGGTCATGGCCCTGCTGTATGTCCGGTTGGTCAAGCCGCTGCTGATGCGCAGCAAGCCATACACGGTCGAGTCGGTCACCAAGGAGCGCGGCAAGAGCTGGACATTGGTGCTCCGGCCCGAGGGGCACGGGGGGATGGAGTTCAAGCCCGGCCAGTTTGCCTGGCTCACCATCGACAGATCGCCGTTTTCCATTCGGGAGCATCCCTTTTCCTTTTCCTCGAGTGCCATGCATCCGGAGCGGCTGGCCTTCACCATCAAGGAACTGGGTGATTTCACGGCTACGATCGGCAGCGTGACTCCAGGGACGCGCACCTATGTAGATGGACCATATGGCAGCTTTATTCCTGACCGGCATACCTTTTCAGGGTACGTGTTTATCGCTGGCGGGGTTGGCATTACGCCGATCATGAGCATCCTGCGCACCTTTGCCGACCGGCATGACCTGCGGCCGCTTATTCTCTTCTATGCAGGCAGGCAGATGGAAGAACTGACTTTTCGTGAAGAGCTTGATCGGTTGCAAGAGCGGTTGACGCTGAGGGTCGTCCATGTAATAAACTGCCCGCCGGCTGGCTGGACCGGAGAGCAGGGCTATATCGATGCAGAAATGATGGGGCGCTATCTCCCGGAGGGGAGAATGGCATATGAGTATTTTGTTTGTGGGCCGATTCCCATGCAACAAGGAGCAAGGGAGGCATTGGAGAAACTGGGGGTCCCTCCCGAGCAAGTACAGTCGGAAAGCTTCAATTTCGTATAGGGAGCGGTCATGAGAGAAAAATATTCCGTGCACCTGGCACTTGCAACAGGGTGTCTTGTCTTTTTGTTTACGCTTTTATTCGCGCTCCTGCAGTCGCCCGAGATTCTCTCTACTTCTGTGCAAGGGGGAGTTGCGATACCGCACCCCATCGCAGGGCGCCATAAATGCGATCACTGTCACGGGCGAGCCGGAATCAGGCCCTATCCGGTCCGCCATGTGGGGTGGAACAATGCCAGTTGCACCAAATGCCACCTCTCCCCGGACAGTGTTATGGCCTTGCCCCACGCAAATTTTTCTGGGAACCAGGCGAAATCAGTTCCTGAAAAGGGGGCCGGACGTTTTTCCGCCTCTCTTGCGAAAGGGGGCGGACCGGCAGCGGGGAAGAAAGCACCTCTCATATCCCATCCGGTCAAGGGACAGGAAGACTGCCTTGCCTGTCACGATACCAAGAATGAGATCAAGCCGGCTCCCCCCGATCACGAAGGGCGGCAAAATGAAACCTGCGAGGGATGTCATTCCCGCGGTGGAATGTAACTGATCACAGGGGAAGCCCCGGAAGGGAGTCAAACCCCAGAAACAAGCGGTCTCAGGGTGCTGCAGATGCGCGAAAGAGGCCTGTCCGCTATCCCAGCGAAGCTGGATAAGAGCTCCTATGCCCGATTCTCGGGCAGGGGCTCTAAACATGCGGTATGCGGGCAGGTCGATGACAAAGCAGATGCGGTGCCCTGTGATCGCTTACGGTGGAATGAGTATAGGGTGTCTGCTGGAGACAAATTTAACAGGGTGAGATAAGGAGGCTGCATGAAATTCGCACTTTTTTTTGCTGTTGCTTTTTCCGCGCTGGTGGTTGCCTTTTCACTGCAGAATTCCCAGGCGGTCCAGGTACAGTTCCTGTTCTGGCGTTTCGAGGGAGCGCTGGTTTTTGTGCTGCTGCTGACTTTTGCCATTGGTCTGCTGACCATGTTTCTGGCCGCTCTCCCCGGTCACTTCAGGAGCCGCGCTTTGACGATAACACTCAGAAAGGAGCTCGAAAAAGCGCATAAGGAAGCTGAGTTGTTCAAGGGAGAAGAGAATGAGAGCACTTCCGTTGAGTAGGACGATGACCGCGGCCATCTTCCGGATTCCCGGGTGCTCTGGCAGCGGTCTTCTATCACTGCATTCACTGCAGGATAATCCGGGTTGATCATCGGCAACACCGCCGGGGCTATTCTGGAAGAGATACAGTGTTCCGTGCTTGTGCTCAAGCCCGCAGTGGTTAGCTCTCCTGTAAAGCTCGCCGAATAACGGGTTTCTTGTCTGAAGGGAGTTGGTGGCGCCCATATCTCTCAAGAAACAGGGAAGCGTCTTTTTGTTTTCGGTCTCCAGCGAGTCAGGGCGCTGAAAAAAATAAAGGGTCATGAACGAACTGATTGAAGAGCATATTTTCAGCAGGGCTACAACCAAGGCCGTGGTCGATGGTTTGGCCGGGAAATAGTCCGCGCCGCTCTCTGTTCAGCCCCGGCGGGTGGCGCTCGCCTTGACGGCCCGCGCCACGATTTTTTCGGCAAGATTTTTGAATACCAGTCCGTGGAAAGGCAGGACCGCATACCAGTACAGTCTGCCCAGCAGTCCGCGCGGATGAAAATGGGCGGTCTGCACCAGTCGGTCGTTCTGGATGTCGAACTCAAGCCAGGCCTTGCCCGGCACCTTCATCTGGGCCACAAGCAGGACCCGTTTGTTTTCCTTGAGGTCGGCCACCTTCCAGAAATCAAGGGCATCTCCCAGGCGCAGCGCCTTCTGCTGCCTCCTCCCCCGGTTCAGGCCATAGCCGCCGCTCAGTTTGTCTAAGAACCCGCGAATCTGCCAAAGCAGATTGTAGGCGAGCCAGCCGTCGGCGCCGCCGATCCCCTGGATTGCCGCATAGACCAGGGCCGGGTCCATGCCGTGCAGGGGAATCTCGCGCCGGTCCCGCAGGATGGGGACGCCGGGGTCATCCTGGTGCAGGATATCGCAGGAGATTTCCGTGGAGCTGTCGCACCAGCGGCTGAGGACCAGGTCCTGTTCCAGCTCCGCAATGGCTGCGGTCACCGCGCTTTCGTAGCTGCGGGGGGTTATCTCCGGAAAATGGCGTTGGGCATGGTCGTTCTGGATAACGGTTTCCGAGCGGAGCCCTTCCACCAGGGCGGCGGCCATCCGGTAGGGGATGGGGGTGAAGAGGATCAGCCAGAAGGAGGAGAGGCGCGGGCTCAGCACCGGCACCGGCAGCAGCAACCTCCGCAGCCCCATGACTTTTGCGGCCCGGAGCATCATCTCCCGAAAGCTCATGGCCTCGCCGCCGATGTCCGCCACCAGATTGCCCTGGACCTCTACGGTGATGGCCGCCTCCAGATAGGCGAGCACGTCGTCCACCGCCACCGGCTGGGTGCGGGTTGCGACCCATTTCGGGGTCACCATGACCGGCAGTTTCTGGAGCAGGTTGTAGATGATCTCGAAACTGGCGCTGCCGGCGCCGATGATGATCCCTGCCCTGAACCAGATGGTTTGCAACCTTTCGGGATGGGCACTGAGGATTTCCCCTGTCTCGATCCTGCTCAGGAGATGGCGGCTGGCGCTTTCCTTTACCCCCAAGCCTCCCAGATAGACGAGCCGTTTCACCCCGGCTTTGATGCAGGCGTCGCGGAAATTGACGGCGCTTTGCCGGTCGCGCTCTGCAAAATCCTTGCCCGAGCCCATGGAATGGATGAGGTAGAAGGCGACCTCGATGCCGGAAAGAGCTGCAGCCAATGCCTCGGGGCTGAAGGTGTCGCCTTCCACCACCTCAACCCTGGCGAGAACCTCCGGCCGGACCTTGTGCCGGTTGCGCACCAGAAGCCGGAGCGCCAGTTCCGGTTGTTTCAGCAACCTGTCCTTCAGCCGCCGGCCGATGTAGCCGGTGGCGCCGGTAATCAAGACCTTGCACTTTTCGGCCATGCTGTATTCCTCAGGTTGAAGGCATCACGACAAGAGGCGGTGGATTTTTGGCTCAGCAAAAAGGAATCTTGGCCGGATCTTCACCGACCAGGGGCAGGACCTTCTCCACGGCGAAGGAGACCAGGAAGGTCGGACCCCGGGCTTGATCTTCCTCCGGGGTGAGGTGTCTCCGCATCAGGCTCTTGATCGTGGCGGGGTCGGTTTCTTCCTTGATTTTCTTGAGAAAAAGGCGCACTCCGCGGGAGCCTGGCCCGTCTTCCATGAAGAGAAAGCTGGCGTGCGGGTTTTCCTGGATATTGCGGTGGGAGAGCCTGTCGCGCATGATAAAGGCCACGGCGCCATCTTCCAGGACATGCGGGACGCTGTAGATTGCGGCGTCAACCCGGCCGTCGCTGGCGGCTGTAGCCAGAACCCCTCGACCGGCGGTGCTCTCAAGATACTCTTTCATGTCCATGCGGTCATTCTCCTGTTGGTTGCTGGTTGTCTGCGATGGGGGGAATCATACCCCCCGTTTCATTCCCGGCCAGAGCAGGGTATGGAGCTGGAGCTGAAGGCGGGCCGGGAGCGCGTCGGCCATGAGCCACTGGGCCAGCAGGGCTGGCGCAAGGCGGTCGAGCACCGGGGAAAGGATCACCTTGGCTTTTTCGGCCAACCGGTGCTTCCTCATCATTGCCCTGGCCCAGTCGTAATCACCTCGGGAATTCACCACAAACTTGACTTCGTCGTGGGGTGCAAGCAGGTCGAGGTTGGCAAGGTTCATCTTTTCGGCCATGGTGCTGTCCGGGCATTTGAGGTCAACGATCTTCACCACCTCTTTCGGTACCCGCGCAATGCAGAGGCTGCCGTTGGTTTCCAGCAGCACGGTGCGACCCGCGGCAAGCAGAGCATCCATGAGCGGATAGACCTCTTCTTGGAGCAGGGGCTCGCCGCCGGTGATCTCGATCAGGGCGTTGGGATATCGCGCTGCCTCGGTCAGCAGGGTGCCGAGTGGGGTTGGAGTGGCCGGTTCCTCGTAGGTGTACTTGGCGTCGCAGTAGGAGCAGCGCAGGTTGCAGCCGGAGAGGCGGAAAAAAAGACAGGGGTAGCCCGCAAGGGAAGACTCCCCCTGGATGCTGTAGAAAATCTCGGAAAGCTGAAGGGTTGTCTCATCCCTCACGGTAGGTCACGCAGCAGTTCTCCGTTTCGCAGACCGTGACGCTGTAAGGCCGGTAGCGCTCGCTGGTGAGCGTTTCCCTGAGGCGGTCGAAGATGTAGGCGGCGATGTTTTCGGAAGAAGGATTCTTCTTTTGAAAGGCCGGGAGTTCGTTGAGATTCTGGTGGTCCAGCTCCTCCATGATCACGTTCACCGCCTTTTTCAGGTTCTTGAAGTCGATGCCCATGCCCAGTTCGTCAAGCTCGGTGGCGCGCACCGTCACCTCCACCTTCCAGTTGTGGCCGTGGGGACGCTCGCAGTTGCCGGGATAGTCGCGCAGATGGTGGCCCGAGGAAAAATGGGTGCGGGTAAAGATATCGTACATTGGGAAACCTCTTGAGGTATGGGAAAAGTTCGTTTGTAAAAGTTTGCGGTCCGGGTACAATGTCCACTTGAAATGTGGATGTTTTTTTACTATGTAGAGGCACGGTTTTTGTGACTACTCAGCATATACTAATTTTGTGGTAAATTCCCCCTCTCCTCGGAGTCTACGCTTGCCTGACGGGAGGGGAGGCAAAGGCTAAAAAAAAAGACCACTGTTAAAATCGCGCTTATCGACGATTTCGACAAAACATATATATTCCCCCAAGGGAAGTCAACCGGTTCATGATTGCCGGGAGAATTTAGGAGCCGTTGCGAAATAACTTGTATTTCCCTGGCATTTTCGTTACGGCTCCTTATGCCGATTACGACGTGCTAAGGTACAAGTAATTTTACTACAACGGCTTGCCGGCAGGTTTGGGTGCAAGCCCTGCCTGGACGGGCAAGGAGACAAAACAATGGCTTTGATCGCGCCTTTCCGCGCCCTTCGATATAATCCGGCCAAGATCCAGCACCTGGAAGAGGTGGTCACCCCCCCCTATGACGTGATCGACCTTCATGCCCAGGCCGCCTTTGCCTCCAAGAATCCCTACAACATGATCCACCTGGATTTGAGCAAGAATTTCAGCGCCGATCAGTTGACCGAGGCGAGGTATCGCCAGGCCAAGGAAACCTTTGCCAAGTGGCAGCAGGAAGGGGTGCTGGTCCGGGACAACGAACCTACCATCTATCTCTACCATACCGAGTATTCTCTGCCTTCCGGCAAGCGCTTGACCCGCAAGGGTCTGCTCTGCCTGGTACAGTTGGCCGAATTTGCCGAGGGGGTCGTCAAGCCCCACGAGAAGACCTTTTCCGGCGTGACCTCCGACCGGCTCAGCCTGCTGGACACCTGCCATGCCCAGTTCAGCCCGATATTTTCCCTGTACTCCGATGCTCAGGGGCAGATCATGGCCCTGCTGGAATCCGGCCGCTCTGCCGAGCCCCTGGCCAGCGCCACGGATCACGATGGCTGCATCCACACCATCTGGGGCGTAACCGATCCGGCGATCCTTGCCCGGGTCCGCGCGCTGTTTGCGGAAAAATCCCTCTACATTGCCGACGGCCACCACCGCTACACCACCGCCCTCCAGTTCCGCGCCCTGATGCGGGAGCGCTTGGGCGCGGTGGCCAGCGACAGCCTTTACAACCATACGATGATGTATCTCTGCGGCATGGAAGACCCGGGGTTGTCCGTGCTCCCCACCCACCGTCTGGTGCGGATGCCCGAGCCCGTTGCCCTGGATGGACTGATGGCCAAGCTGGAGCAGAGCTTTATCGTGGAGGAAGTCACCGGTGGTACCCGCGAAACATTGGTGACTGAGGTTCTGGCCCGGATGGCGGAAAACTCCGGCGCGGCCACGATGTTTGGCCTGTACCATTCTCAGGAGGATCGCTGCCTGCTCCTGACCCTGCGGGACGGGGTGATCGACGAGGCCCTCGGCGCCAAACAGCCCGCATCCCTGCGCGAGCTGGACGTGGTAATCCTCTCCGACCTCATCATCGAGCGGCTGCTGCAGCTTAGTCATGACCGGTGCGTACAGGAGAGCCTGGTGGACTATTACAGCGACCCGGATACCGCCCTCGATGTTGCGATCAAGGAGGGCGAGAGCAGCACCGGCCGCAGCCCGCTGCTCTTTCTGATGAATCCGACTCTGGTGTCCCAGGTAAAGCGGGTGGCGGACGAGGGGCTGGTCATGCCGCACAAGTCCACCTACTTTTACCCCAAGCTGCTCACCGGCTTGCTGCTCAACAAGATCGTGCCCGAAGAGAAAGTCCCCTCCTGACCCCAAAACGAATGGCCATTGCCGAGGAACTCAGCGAAGAGAGTCTGTTTGGGGGCAAGTTGCGCTGCCTGCAGCCTCGGCAGGGCTACCGGTTTTCCGTGGATGCCGTTCTTCTGGCCCATTTTTTCACCCCGCAACCGGAGGCGCGGATTTTAGATCTTGGCGCCGGGTGCGGAGTTGTCTCCCTGATCCTCTCCCACCGCTGGCCCACCGCCAATCTTGTCGCCCTTGAGCTGCAGCCGCGCCTGGCCGAGGTCGTGCGCCGGAACGTGGCCATCAACTCCCTTGCAAGCCGGGTTACGGTTCTCGAAGGCGACTGTCGCCGGATTACTGACCTGCTGCCTCAGAACAGCTTTGACTGGGTGGCGGCAAATCCTCCCTATTACCCGACCGGCAGCGGCCGCCATAACCCGGAAACCGAACGGGCAAAAGCCCGGCACGAGATCCTTGGCGGGATTGGGGAGATGGCCAAGGCGGCAGCCTTCGCCCTGAGGTCCGGAGGGAGGGCGGCCTTTGTTTATCCGGCGGCGCGGGTCGAAACCCTGCTTGGCGTTTTGCTGGAAAACGGTCTTGCGCCTAAACGGTTGCGGATGGTGCATCCCTATTCCGAAGCGGAAGCCGGGCTGGTGCTGGTGGAAGCGGAGAAGGATGGAGGGGAGGGGTTGGAAGTGCTATCGCCGTTTTGTATCTGCCAGGAGAAGGGCGGGGTGTATACGGTGGAGATGGCGGCGATGTATGGTGGGTGAGCCAGGTTTTTCTTCTTTTGCGTGCCCAAAAGAAGAAACAAGAAAAAGGCACCCCAGTCAGTCCTGGCCCTGCGGGCTACCCTTACTTCTCGACGAGGGCGGGACGCTAAAAAACTCGGGCTTCGCCCTCAAACAGTCGGAGTCTCCACCACTACGTGGCTCCGCTTACCTTTAGCGTCTTTTTCCGCCCCTGTCTGCGAGGCGCGGCAGGACAAATGGGGGGGAAATCCCATTGGCACGCCGCCGAGCACCGGAGAGCTGGACCCCGGCCTTCGCCGGGGTGACGACTTGTGAGAATCCATCTTTTGTCGGTGATTCGTAACAACTGCCCTTCGACAGGTACAGGGCGAGCAGCGCTAGCGGCGACGGACATCGTCTTAATCTATTGATATTCCGTTCGTGCTGAGCCTGTCGAAGCACCTGCTTGAAGAAAATCTCGAGTTGTTGAGAGACCCGCTTGTATCGGAGTGATCTTTCTAATCAGTCGCCTGCTGCCAACTCCGCCAGATGGGTGCGGGCAAATTCAATGCCAGGGTCCAGATCAAGGGCCAGCTCGAAGTAGCGGGCCGCCTCCGCGCTGTTGCCGAGCCTGCGGTGGTTGACGCCGAGGTTGGCGTAGTCGATGGCCGAGGCCGGGTTCAGCTCCACGGCCCGGTGGAAATGGGCGATGGCCACCTCGTACTCATCCCGCTTGAAATGGCAGAACCCCAGCAGGTTGTGGATGTCCGGCCGTTCCTCGTCGTGCTCCATCCCTTTTCGCAGGGCGTCAATGGCCCGATCGTGCTCGCCCATATCCTTCAGGCAATCGCCCAGGTGGGAATAGATGTAGGGGATGTCCTCCCCTTCCGGCTGCAGGGTCAGAGCCCGTTCCAGGTGGGTCACTGCCGAGGCAAGGTCGCCTTGTCCCTGCATATTCTTGCCCAGATAATACTCCAGAAAATAGGCGTCCGGCAGGTGTTGCTGCATCTTGAGGAGCTGGACGAGCTGCTCGTCCGCATCGCAAATCCGTTCGGTCACCAGCTTTGCCGCGAACAGCCCCACGTTGTTGATCCGGGAGCGCTCCCGGAAATGGCAGCCGGGGATGATGGTGTAGATCGCCGGGACCTGGAGCTTTTCGTGCATGGTGTTGACCACCAGCACCTCAAGGCCTAAGCGGGACAGGGCCGCCAGGCAGCGGTCGATCTCCACCCGCATGTTGTTGTCACTGAGCTGCGGCATCTCATGGATGGAGATGGTGGTTTCCGTCTCGGTGAGATAGCGCACCTCGTCCATGGACAGGGGCTTGGGCAACCCGCTGGCCACATAGTTGGCCTGGGAGTTGAAGTCGCCTGCCAGTTGGGCCACCTCGGTGATCGCCCGGATCAGGG
Source organism: Deltaproteobacteria bacterium HGW-Deltaproteobacteria-3 (assembly GCA_002841785.1). Taxonomy (GTDB): domain Bacteria; phylum Desulfobacterota; class Desulfobulbia; order Desulfobulbales; family Desulfurivibrionaceae; genus Thiovibrio. The sequence goes on from PHAW01000001.1 coordinate 35,074, forward strand.
CCTTTTCCGGGTCCGGGGTGGTGCCTGCCGTATAGACGATCTCGCTGGTGGCCGGGAAGGTGGAGCGGTCGATGGCCAGCGCCCCTACGGTGGGGATGCCGGTGTCCAGGGTGAAGTCGTTGAGGTAGAGCTCGATGTTGTTTGTGCGGAACTTGTCCAGCAGCTCGCGGGCCACCGGGTCGGTGACGCTTGTGGGGTCAATGGCCGGGGTGGCGAGGTGGTGGTGGTTGACCAGCGAGCAGACATGCCGCTCCACCAGTTCGCTGATCCCCTGGAGGATCGCCTCCTCAAAGGTGTTGCCCGCCGACGGCCCGTTGAACTCGTTGATCGCGTAAAACCAACTGAAGGGCACCAGCAGCACCTCGCCGCTGTTGAGGTTGGTGGCCCAGGTCCACTGGATGGGGATGTCCTCGATGAGCCGCTCCAGGGTGGCGATGTCGGTGTGCTCGTCGTGCACCGAGAGCAGGAGGCGCACCAGGGGCAGAAGCGGCTGGCCGGATTTTTTCAGATTGGCGTAGGTGTCGGTGATGAAATTTTCCTCGTTCTGCTTGAAGGAAAAAAAACTGAACCGCTCTGCCAGTTCCATGCAGGCGCTGGCCTGGGACTGCTCCGGGGAGCTGCCCTTGCCCATCTGCTTCTTGTTGCCGATCACCGCCTGGGCATCCTTGCCGCAGAGGCTGAAATAGACCGGGATGTCGAGGCGGCCGTTGTCGATGCGGCGTACCTCCTGAAGGATGTCCAGGTTCACTTCCTTGAGCCGCGCTTTGAAGCGGTTCACCGTCTCCATGGGGCTGCAGACCTTGTCCTGGTCGAGGGTATAGTGTTTGAGGCAGTCGGCGGGGCGGATGGGGGTGTTGTTCATGGGTCTACCTGTGTCTAAGTTCGTAAAAACAAGGCAATATGCTGAATCGACAGATGGAGATTATTCCCGACACTGAAGCGGTTGTCAAGGGAAGGATGTGCCACAATGTGGGATATTTTTTCGCGGCTAGAAAACGAGAACCAGGAGCCAGACCAGCGCCACATTGGCCAGGGCGAGGAACACGGCGGCGGAGCCCATGTCCTTGGCCCGTCCGGACAGGGGATGGTGCTCGCCGCCGAAACGGTCCACCACCGCCTCGATGGCGCTGTTGAGAATCTCGACGATCAGCACCAGAAAGAGCGAGCCCAGGAGCAACGCTTTTGCAACACCGGTTTCACCCAGCCAGAGTCCGAGGGGCGCCATGATGAGGCAGAGGCCAAGCTCCTGCTGAAAGGCCTTTTCGTGCTTCAGGGTGGCGGCGAGTCCTGCCATGGACCAGCCGAAGGCGTTGCGAATCCGGGCGAACCCCGCGCCGCTATTTTTGTCCATGGTGCTCTCCTCGGAGATTGCAGGCAAAGGCAAGGGTTGGCGGCTCGAAGAGAGGTTCTCTTGCAGCCTGCCGCAAAAACTGTCACAATATAGCAGGGATATTGAAAAAGTCCATCCCCGGCTTTTCCGTTTCCGTATAGCCCGGATAAAGATCATTAAGGAGCAAGGCCATGGCTGATTTCGAGATTTTCAAGGAAGTGCGGGATTTTTACCGGATCATCCCTTTGCAGTTGCTGCGCCGCACCCCGGGGGTGGTTTTCGATAACGTGCCCATGGGGTGTTTGCCCCGTATCGACGCCATCGACCGGGTGCTGCACGAAAAGAGCGCGGTTTCCCCCGGGCCGGTGGCCGAGGTGGCCCGCCCCTGGTACATGCATCCCCATCAGGACGACAATCTTATCGTCCTCTACGGCACGCGACAGGTGGACATCTACCTGGAGGCGTACGGCATGGAGAGCTTCACCGTCACCCCCAGCCAGATCCTGCAGGGAGGCAAGGTGCTGCTCGATCAGCCCGCCATGCTGGTCTGGCCGAGGTATGTGTTCCACCGCATCGTCAGCGGCCCGGAAGGCTCGGCCTCGCTCAATTTCGCCGTGCACTACGAGGGGCTCGACATGCGGACCAATTTCAATATTTATGATCTGGATACGGCAAGCGGCACGTATCGGATGGTCCGGGAAGGGTTCCGGGATCAGGGGAAATAGTTCGGCTCGCACCAGAACAAGGAGGAAATCATGGCAACGCCAACAGTGGATCAGGATCTGTGCATCGGGTGCGGGGTGTGCGTGGAATTGTGCCCGGCGGTGTTTGAGCTGCGGGATGACAAATCATGGGTGATCGGGCCGGACCAATGTCATACCTGCGATTGCGAAGAGGCCGCGTCCTCGTGCCCGGTCAGCGCCATCGAAATTCGATAATTGACCAGCAGCACCACATCTGCCTCGCCGTCTCGCAGCGCTCGCTTAGCTGTCCTCGGCCTGCTTGTGTGCAATAGCACACTTCGCTGGCCTCTTCCGCGCATCTGCGGCAGCAGCGAAGCGGCGCTGCTGGACCGTTACCTCGCTTGGTTTTCTTTTAATTCCGGCATCAGGGAGTCCTGCTTTCCAGCATCGGTTTTCTGATCCAGGATTTCCCGTACCTTCTGTAAAAGCTCCGTGGGCGAGAGGGGCTTGGCCAGCAGGGGCACGGTCTCTCCCAGCCCGGCTTTTTCGCGGATCGTGTCCGGCGCGTAGCCGCTCATGAAGATCGTTTTTACCCCGGGCCAAATCTTGTTGATCGCTTCATAGGCCTCCCGGCCGTTCATCTTCGGCATGATGATGTCGAACAGGAGCAGTTGGATGCTGGTCTGGTTTTCCTTGAATTTTCGCACTGCCTCCTCGCCGTCAACCGCCTCGATTACCGTATAGCCGAACCTGGTAAGCGCCTCTCTGGCAAGGATCCGCAGGGATGCATCGTCCTCGGCCACCAGGATTGTCTCCGTGCCACGGACCGGGGCTTCTTCCTCTTTTGCGATGGGCTCTTCCGGCGCTTCCGAAACAATCAACGGCAGGTAAATCCGGAAGGTGGCGCCTGTGCCGGGTTCACTGTACACATTGATGTATCCCTCGTGTTGCTTGATGATCCCGTAGACCACGGCCAGTCCTAGTCCGGTGCCCTTGCCCACGCCCTTGGTGGTGAAAAATGGCTCGAAGATCCGGTTGCGGGTCTGTTCATCTATGCCGGAGCCGCTGTCGGCGACGGTGAGCAGCGCAAAGGGGCCTGGCTTGCCAAAGCCATGGGCCGCGATGAAATCCCGGTTCAGGATCGTCTGCTCCGCCGTGATGCAGAAGGTGCCGCCCCTGGCCATGGCGTCTCGGGCGTTGGTGGCGAAGTTCATCAGCACCTGTTCGATTTGATGGCTGTCGGCAAGAACGGTGAGCGGTTCATTCGGGAGCCTGGTTTCACAGACGATGTCTTCGCCGATCACCCGCACGATGAATTTCTCCACCGCTTTGACAATCTCGATCAGGTCCACGGGCTTGCGTTCGCAGATCTGTTTCCGGCTGAACAGGAGAAGATCCTTGGTGAGACGGGCGGCCCGGTCGGCCCCCTCCAGCATGTGTCGGATGTTTGACCGTTGCGGGTCGTCCTGGGGCATGCCCATGAGAGCCAACTGGCCGTAACCGATGATGGCCATGAGGATGTTGTTGAAGTCGTGGGCCACGCCCCCGGCCAGGGTACCGATGGATTCCATCTTCACCGCATGGCGCATCTGTTTTTCAAGATTCCGGTGTTCGCTGATATCGAGGCAGGAACCGATATAACCCGCAAAGGCGCCGGAGGCATCATAACGGGGATGTCCCTGATCGAGGAGCCAACGGTATTCGCCGTCGTGCCGTCGCAGGCGGTATTCCATGGCAAAGGGCTGCCGGGCCTCGAAGGCCTTGGTGTAGATGTGCAGGCAATGGGCCAGATCATCGGAATGCACCCCGGCGGCCCAGCCGTCGCCCAGTTCCAAGGTCATGGCGCGGCCGGTGAAGGCCAGCCAGGGCTTGTTGAACCAGGTGCAGCCCTTGTCGAGGCCGGACATCCAGATCAGGGAGGGGGAGGTATTGACAACGCTGGCGAAGAGCTGTTGTGACTCCCGCAGGGCTGCCTCGGCCTGTTGGCGGCCCTGTTCCTGTTCGGCGAACTCCAGGGCAAAGGAGATGTCGCGCGCCAGTTCATCAAGCAAGATGATTTCTTCCGGATTGAAGAACTGAGGCTCTTCGGCATAGAGATTGACAATTCCTCTGATTGTACCGAAGACGACCAGAGGGAAGGCTGCGGAGGAACGGTAGCCGCGCTCGATTGCCTCGGCCCGCCAGAGAGCCATGCGGGGGTCGTGCTCGATGTCGTTTGCGATGCTGTACTGGCCTTCTCGGATAGTGGTGGCCGTCGGCCCCTGGTTGTGGGGTTCGGTGTAGATGCTGAGGCAGAGTTGTTCGACATAGCCGTTGTTCAGCCCGGCCTTTGCCGCGGCGGTGACCTCCCCGGTGGCGCTGTCCAGCAGGCCGATCCAGGCAAGACGGAAGTCGCCGTCCTCCACGGCAATGCGGCAGGCCTCCTGGAGCATCGTCTGCGGGTCGCGGATGCGGATGATGGCCTGGTTGATGTTGCTCAATACCGTATAGACCCGGTTCAGTCTTTTAAGCGCGGCAGCGGTTTCAGACCGCTCCCGGTAAAAACCAACGCGTTGGCGTTGCCAGACAAAGGCCATGACTGCGCCGACTCCGAAGAGCAGGAGCCCGACAAACCCGCCCATGATCCACAAATGATCCCGCAACGGCGCGTAGGCTTCCGAGGTGTCCATCTTGCTCACCAGAAACCAGGGCGAATCCGGAATGGGGCGCAGATCGGCGATCACCGGTTTGCCTCGATAGTCATGGCTTTTGGTGATCCCGGTTTGGCCCAGCGCCGCCCGGACGGCGGGAAGATCCTTTTGGCTCAAGGGAAAGCGCAGGGTTAGGGCGGTATTTTTTTGGAATCGGAGCTCGTTTAAAAAGACGACTTCCTGGCCCTCCCGGCGGACCAGGAGGGTTTCCGCTGTCCGGCTGGGGATGGGCCAGCGCTGGAGAAAAGGATAGAGATATAGCTCCGAATCGATGCGCAGGGAGAGCAGGCCCAGCGGCCGGTTGCCGTCCTGGGGGTCGAGGATGGGGACCAAGACCGCAAGGTAAATCTTGCCATTATGGTCGTTTCGGTAAAAATCCTGGATGGTCACCTGGCCTGATTTGAGAAGCTCTGGGAGGCGTTGTGCGATAACAGCCGAAACAGGCTGTAAATTGGCAGGAACGGACAGGCGGGTTACCCCGTGGGTGTCGAGGAGGCGGACCTGGTCATACTGATAGTGCGTCTGGAGTTTGCCCAGTCTTTCTGTAAGTCTTTGGCCATTGGCAGTGTCTTCTGGGTTTTCCAATTGGCGGCGGACAAGGGCGGCAAAGGAGGCGTTGCCAAGCAGGACGGCGCCATCCCCCATCCGTTCATGACGATACTGCACCAGTTGGCTTGCCTTCAGCTCGGCGATGGCAGAAAGCTGGAGTTCTGCCTCAGCGCGGTGGTTGCGTTCGTAGCTCCGGTAAGCGAAAAAACCGGCAACAACAATGGTCGTTGCCAGGAGGGAAAAAATCAGGACAAGGGCATGCGGGAGTCGGGGTTTTTCTTTGTTGCTGGGGTCAGCGGCTATGTCGTGTTTTCCGACCTCTTTTTTTGCTGCGTCTATGCTCTTCTGGTCGGTTTGGTCCGTCATCATGAGGGGATGCAGGGCCAGACGATATTTTCCCACCAGTTTTCTTTTCCCTTCCAGTACTCCAGGGTCTGGATCGCCCCGTTGATCACCGAGTGCATCGGGTCCGGAGCGATCAGCACCTCAAGGCCGGTGTGCGCCCCGATCAGGCTGTCCATCCCCAGGATGCAACTGCCGCCCCCGGTGAGGCAGATGCCGGACTCCACGACTTCGCAGGAGATGTTTTCCGGAAGCTTCTTGAGCCCTGTTTCGATCATCTTGAGGATTTTTGCCAGCACCGGCGCCATGGCGTCGAGGATCTCCCGGTTATGCACCGCGATGCTCACCTCCCGGCGGCGGATGATGTCCATCCCCAGTACCGGGATATCGCGGCCGGTCAATTCATTGCCTTGCTGCAAGGCGGCAATCTCGTGGGTCAACCGTTCCGTCTCCGCGTGGGCGGGGCAGACCTTGTGCCGGGAGATGATCGCGGAACGCACTGCTTTCTGCAGGTCGCTGCAGGCCGTGCGTATCGCGGTGGCGAAAACCAGCCGTCCGTCGCGGATCACGGCCATGTCGGTGACGCCTTCGCCGATGTCGATGAGCATCTGGGCGGAGGGGAGAGTCACGTCGATGCCCGCGCCGATGGCGGCGGCCCAGACCTCCGGAATAATGGCCACCTGGGCGGCGCCTGCTTCCAGGATCGCCTTCGAGAGCAGTTTCCGTTCAAGCTCCGTGGTGTCGGTGGGGGCGCAGGTCAGGGAGACCGGGTGCCGCAGGCCGGTGCGCGTGCGTTTCAGCAGGGGTTTCAGCAGGGAAACGGCATTGTGGATATCGACAATCACCCCGCCGCGCAATGGGGAGGAGGTGAACTGGGTGTTGAGGTAGGAGAAGTAGTCGTCCGGAGCTTGAACTTCCTGGTCCTGACGGATGTGCTGGACCAGGGAGGGTTCTTCGCGGAAGTCTTCTCCCTGGCCGGCGTATACTCTGGTGTTGGCTGTGCCGAGATCAATGGCGATGCTGGGTTGGGTAAGTATTTGCCGAAAGCATGAGAGCATGGCGTCAGGTCCTGGAATGGTTGGGGTACGCAAACTGTGCCGTCAGCATACAGACTCTTTTTTAAAAAGGCAAGTTGTTGTTTTTGCATTGGAATCAATCTGTGGATGGGGGGTGGTCCTCAAGCTCCTCTTCCAGGCCCGGCAGCTCGATGGTTATATCCCGCAGGGCATGGCTTTGGCAGGAAAGCCGCCAGCCCGCAGCGATCAGCGCGTCCCCGAGGCGGGCTTTCTCGGCGGGATGCACCGGGCTGAGGTGGGATGCGCCCGCAAGCACCCGGAACCGGCAGCGGCCGCAGGCAGCCTTGCCGCCGCAGAGGGTCTGGATGGGGATGTTCTGCATCAGGTAGTTGTTGAGCAGGCTGAAGGCGGGGTTGACCGTTATGGTGAGCGAGCGGGTGGGCTGGTTCGGCATGGCTGGTCTCCGCAAAAAAAGTCTTAGAAGGTGTCTGTTGCCGGTTGCATTGCAGCGGTGCGCAGGGTGAGGACGGCGATCTCGCCGGGGCAGTTGAAACGCAGCGGCGCGCCGGAGGCGCCGACTCCCCGGCTGGTGAAACCCTGCATTCCCTGGTATTGCCAGCGTCCGCTGGCGGTGAAGCGTGGAGCGCTGCTGTTGGTGTAGATGGGCGTGCCCGAGCACAGGCAGATTTGGCCGCCGTGGGTATGGCCGCAGAGATAGAGGGCTGCCTGATGCCGGACCGCTTCCTGATAGGCTTCGGGCGAGTGAGCGAGCAGGATGCTGATGGCGTTGGGCGGCACCGCGCTGAACGCCTTGGCCGGATCATGGGTCTTGTAGTAATTGGGGTCGTCGATGCCGACCAGCCAGAGGTTTTCGCCGTTTTTTTCGATCAGGGTCGCGTCGTTGACCAGCATCAGCATCCCCGCTTCTTCGAAATCAGGAACCATCTCGATGCAGTCGTGGTTGCCCAGCACCCCGAAGGTCCCGTGCTTCGTTGTGATATGGGGCAGCAGGCGGCGCAGCTCCCTGAGGCTCGGGGCGATGGGGCCGTAGGTTTCCATCCGGATGTCGCCGCCGATGAGGCAGAGGTCGAAGCTCCGCTCTCCGATTGTGGCGAGGGCTTGATCGACCAATCCCGGCAGGCCGTCGAGATGCAGGTCGGTGAGCAGCAGGATGGTAAAGCCGTCAAAGGGTTGTGGCAGGCGGGGGCAGGGGATTTCGTGTTCGGTCAGCTCCAGTTGCAGGGCGTTGGCAAGCCCCTGCCTGTAGAGCCCCAGAAGGCGGAAAACGGTGGACACGACGACCCGGTTGTAGATCAGGGAAGAAAGATTGAACAAGACATGCCAGCGCGCCAGGGGTTGGTGGCAGGAGCGCCATTCGCGTAGCCGCACCGTGGAGCGGACAAAACGCGGATAGTTTTCCGTGGGGGGCTTGAAGAGGACATACTTCCAGAACCGGGCTCCGGCATGGGCCACCGGCACGAAGATGACCAGGGCCAGGAGCGGCGACCAGAGGGGGGCCTGCATCCGGCTGGCCAGATAGAGGGCGGGCAGCAGCCCCTCGAAAATCTGGTCCAGCCCGAAGACCGATTCGCCGCTGGCCATGTGCAACCTCCGCTTGATAAAGCTGGAAAGCAGATCTCCTGCCATGAGCAGGGCTCCGGCCGCCATGGCCGTCTGCCAGGAAACCCCCAGCAGCGGGAAGGCCAGGGTGGAGCCGATCAGGCTGGTCAGGATGCCCCGGATGGTTTTGTGGGGGCCGAAGAGCGGCCGGCCGTCGAACCAGGTGGTTCCGTGATCCAAGGGCTTGGCCAGCCGGTCGCCCAGGGCCAGGCTGGCCAGGGGCGGCAGCAGGTTGCCCCAGAAGAGAAAGCAGAGGATCTTGAGGGCGGCGGTCATTGTGGTTCAGCGCAGGGGCGGGTTGAAGTAGCCGAAGCGCAGCCTGGGAAAGCGTTGTTTCAGTTGTTTGAGCCAGGCGCGGATGCCCATGGGCGGGCCGCCTTCTTTAAATTGCAGGGCTTCAAAATACCAGTCCGGGTCCATGTTGAGGTTGCGGAGCTGGAGGAAATCCGGCTGGTATTCAGCGATCAGTTTGCAGAGGGCGGCAAACTCTGCCGGGTCGTCGGTGAAGCCGGGCAGGATGAAATAGTTGAGCGAAACAAAGCGGCCATGCCGCTTCATGACCCGGATCGACTGCCTGACCGAATCCAGGCTGAACCCCTTGGGCCGGTAATAGCGCTGGTGGTAAACGTCTTGCGCGCTGTTCATGCTGACCCGCAGGCTGTCGAGGCCCGCATGGGCCAGACGGTCCACGGCCTGGGGCAGGGAGGCGTTGCTGTTGAGGTTGATGGTGCCCTGGCCGGTTTGCTTGCGGATCAGGAGGATGGCCTGTTCGATGGTGTCGGCCTGGAGCAGGGGTTCGCCCTCGCAGCCCTGGCCGAAGCTCGCCACCCCGCCTGTGACCGCTTTGAGATGGGGCACGGCGATCTCGGCAATCTCCTTGGCTGTGGGGACAAAGTTGATTCGATCCTGGGTGGAGGGGCAGCAGCCCGAGGGCTGGAGCGAGATGCAGCCCAGGCATTGGGCGTTACAGACCGGCGAGGTGGGCAGGGGCGCCTCGAACTGGCGGAGGAAGTAGTTGATCGCTGCCGGACAGCGGTAGGTGAGGCAACACTTGCCCAGGTGCTGGATGAGCCGGTTGTGCTCATATTGCCGGAGCCACTGTTCGGTGCGGCGGGCAAGTTTTTCCGGCTGGAAGCGGTTCATCTCCTGGCGCTTGTCCGGATCGCTGCGAAAGGCGCTGACCCAGAACTGGCCATCGTGCCAGCCCACGGCGGTGTAAGCAAAAAGCGGTAGCGGGGCCAGGTCGGCTTTGGGTTTTTCAAATCCGGCCCAATGGATGGCGGTATGGGCTGGAGACATGAAGGCCGCCACCGCCTGAAGCCCTGCGTCCGGGTCCAGAGGGTTTTCCTCCACCAGCAGCGGCTCGCCGGTTTCCGGATCGATGCCCACCGGCAGGCGGCCTGGGAGCACGAAGATGTCGCTGCCCTCGGGCAGGGGGATGAGGTCTTCGATGCTAGGCTTTAAAAAATGGCTGCCGCTGCGGCCTGCCATGGAGAGCTCGGGGTAATCCGTGATTTCGCCTGCGGCGTTGGCAAAGACCAGGCTGGGGGGTTTGTTTGGATGTTTGCTTGGCATCATGGTGTGTCGGGCTGGAATTATTATGGTTGGCTGTTAGCCATATCCTAGAACAGTTTTAAGCGATGAACAACCAGAGTTCTTGCCTTCGCGCTCTTTTCCGATGGACAGCAGGGGTGCCGCCGGAGGATAATCAGGCAAAAACCTGTTGAGTTTCTGCGATAATTGTGTATTTTGTCCCTCTTGATTTCGGCAACAAGCCGTTGCCTGGAAAGTGAAACAATTTGGGATGCAATGATCGGCAGCAGCGAAGTGGCGTAAGGAGCCGTAGCAGTGTTAACGGCGACGAAGAGGGACAGCAAGTACAGATTTTTCGTCGCCGTTAACACTGCTACGGCCCTAATTCCCCGAGGAGGATATCAGATGCAGCAGACAGCGGAAGCAAAGGCCTGGAGTATCGACAAGGCCCGGGAGCTGTACGGTATTGCCCGCTGGGGATTGCGTTATTTTGATATCAACGGCCGCGGGCAGGTGACTGTTGCGCCGCTCAAGGAGCAGGGCGGCTCCGTGGCCATCGTGGACGTGATCAAGGAGGCGGTGGAGCAGGGCCTCCATTTTCCCATGCTTATCCGGTTTCACGATCTGCTGCGCAACCGGGTGGAGCGGATCAACAAGGCCTTCAACGACGCCATCGTCGAGCTGGAATACAAGTCCGTCTACCGCGGCGTTTATCCCATCAAGGTCAACCAGTTGCGCGAGGTGGTCGAGGAGATCATCGACGCGGGCAAGCCCTTCCATCATGGGCTTGAGGTCGGCTCCAAGCCGGAGCTCTACGCGGCCCTGGCCTTCCATGAAGACCGGGAAAGCCTGATCATCTGCAACGGCTACAAGGACGCCCTCTATATCAAGACCGCGCTTCTGGGCCGCAAGCTGGGCAAGAAGATCATCCTGGTGGTGGAAAAGGTCGAGGAAGTCACCAATATCATCCGCTATGCCAAGGAATTGAAAGTGACGCCG
>PHAW01000123.1 GCA_002841785.1 Deltaproteobacteria bacterium HGW-Deltaproteobacteria-3
CGTTGGCGCCACCGTGGTTTGAAACAACCCGTCTTCCCCGGCGCTTTGCCAATTTTCCCATTTTTTACCAACCGCTGTCAAAACAGAAAGGATATCGGATACCCGCCAATTCAGGGTAAGTTTGTTGTCCATCAATTCCGTGCCGACAGCGCCCTGAATTTTCTGGTAGTCGGTGACCAAATCCGCGGTCAGGCGCGGAACAAGCCTGGCGGTCAGGGTCAGACGCGAACCATAATCCGTGGTCGTTGTTCCTGAATTTTCATAGAGAGAACCATAAATTGAGGTCAGCGTGGAGGTCTGCTCATATACCGTTCGCCCGGTGGTGAGATCGAGATTGGCATCAAGATCAGGATAGAGAGCAGCAGAGGTATAGAGTCCCGTCACATACGAGGTGGACAGCAACTGCTCTTCTTCGTACCGCTCGGTTTTGGACAACCCGAGGTTGATGTCAACGCTGGGGACGGGAAGAGAATTCAAGCGCAGCGTATAAGCCCTGTTGAGGGTCTCCGGCAGACCTTCAATCTTTTCCATGTTCTCGCTGATACCAAAAGCAGAGGAAAAATATTCCCAAGGAGCCCACCGCATTTCGCCGATCTGATTCTGCCGGCTATAATCAACCTCCGAGGCATAATTCCCATTTTCAAAGGAAAGATTATAGGTCATACCCAAGGCTTGAGTAAATTTGTATCCCACATTCAGATCGCTGACATTGCTTACTGTTTTGTCCTTTCGAGAGATAAAATCCTCGGAAGAAGCGACCTGGCTATATGTCTCTACTTCTGTAAAATCCACCCGCTGGACAGGGCTGCTGGCAACAACCAGCTTAAGCCACCGGAAGGTGACGCTGCCCATGGTTATATCGAAGCGTTTTTTTACAGAGTCATAAATAAATGGAACATTTTGCTGGATACGCTGATAATCGGTGCCGTTCGTGCTCCCATAGAGATCCATGGTGAAGGAGCTGGCCGTCACCAGTCCGATATTTTTTTCCGTGTACAGGAAGATCCGGTTGACCTCTCGCAGGTCGACCCGGAAGGCAATGTTAAGCGGCGGATTATCAAAGCCATCCGTGTATACTCCGCTCACGACTTCAACATCACTGTCGGACATCAGGCTGTTGGTGCTCAGTTCGCCGGAATCGCTGATGAGCGGGGTATCATCCTTGCCCGTTAGAACCTGGGCGATGCCCTGTTTTATAAGGGCAAGCCCGTCTGCCCCGACCGCAGTGGTAGATTCGGTCTGGCTTGCAGAAAACTGCTGGGAAAACCCAAGGCTGAGTCGATTGTCGAAAAAACGGCCGGAACTGTCCAGTCTGGCAAAGTGATTGCTGGCGGTGGTTTCTCCAAAAGTCACATTGTCATTCTGCTGGGTACGATTGAAATTATAATGGGTTTTAAACAGTTCGAAATCCCAGTCTACTCCTACGGATTCCCGGGTATCATCGGTATCCTGCATATGGGGACTTTCGCTGTCGCTACTGAAATCCCTGCCGTAGGAAGCCCGCAATTTCGGCCAAAAACGATCCTGCCAGTTACTGGACCATGTAGATTCCCAACTCCGCCGGCTCCGATCCGTGGCAATGGAACTCCGCTGTTCGCTGACCGAACCGAACAGGTCAAAAAGGAAAATATCGTTCTGGATGGCAAAACGCAGACTCGGATCAAATCCCTCCGTGTCTTCCTGTTCCCCCCATTTCCGATTATAGCGAAACGCTTCCTGCAATGACATGGCCTCGGTAATCTCCTGCTTGAGATCAACCGTATACGTTACCCTGTACTCATCGGCCTCGGGATCGTCTTTTGTATTTTCATGCAGCCAACTGGAGGTCAGGGCCTGTCCTGCAAACGCATTTCCGGCGGAAGAGACCAGCACGGCAAGGGCCGAGAGAACCATGCTCCGAAAGCATCCACGCCGTGATCTCAAACAGGGCATCCCTCCGCTTATCCTTCAAGGGGCAAGCCATTCCGGCTTGCCCCCAATTCACCTGCCGCCATTGCCGGCCTCAACATTTCCGGAGTCCAAACGCCATGACCCGCGGCAGAGATCATCTACCTGCTCGGTTTGATTTTCGGATTTTTCCGGTCATAGGTTTTCGGCGCATGGCAGCCCACCACGCACGTTCCGCCGGTTTAATGGGGTACGACCAAGACCCGAACGGAACCTCCTTGCGGATATGCTTTGCCTGGCTGCTGGCGTGCGCATCGTGGCAAGCAACACAATTTCGGCCCTTCTTCATGTTGACATGATAAAAGTGCAGATTGTATTCGCCATCCCGGAAATTGGTGAGAGTGCTGGTGAATTTATTCTTGGCTATCTCCTTGTTATGGCAGCCGAAACACAGATCATAATTCTCCGGACTGTATTCCTTGTAAAACTCCTCGGGATAATACCGCACCAGAAGACGGCTGTACTTGGAGCCATGCACCTTATGGCAGGCCATGCAATCACCGGTCTGAACCGGGCCATGCTTCGACTTGCTGCCAGTGACAGTATCGCCCAACTCATCATGGCAGGTAAAACACATTTTTGTCGTGTTGTCTTTTAAGAGAGCCTTCTCGTTGGAAGAGTGAGCCCGGTGGCATTCCGTACACTTGCCCTGATCCACAGGCGCGTGTTTAAAGGTGGCACTTTTAATATCACTGTAGACAGCAGGACTCAACTTCTCATGACAACCGGCGCAGAGCGCGCTGCTTTTTTTATGTAACTGAAACTGGGAATCGGAACTGTGCGGATCATGACATTTGTTGCAGTTCTCAGTCACCGGCTTATGGACGTTCTTCATGCTGAATTCATTTTTTCGCTCCTTATGGCACTGAAAACACAGCTCCGCCTTCTCAGGAGAAGCAATCAGCAATTTCTTGTGCTTGCCGGCATGGGGCCGGTGACAGGCGATACAATCCCCCGCCCCCACAGGGCCATGGCGGTGGGATTTGGTAAAGACCGCCGCCGCATGACAGTTGAAGCACAGACTGCTGACGCTTGAGCCGTTACCGCGCAACTGAAAGCGCATCGGGGATTCGTGGGGATTATGACAGTCGACACACCCTTCCTTTACCGGTTGATGCACAACGCTGTCATTAAACTCTGCCTGCTTTGTCTGATGGCAGACCAGGCAGAGGTCCTGCCCGGTTCGCTCCATGGCCATGGGATTAAAGGATCCGTGCGGACTATGGCATGAGATGCAGACCCCGGCGCCCACAGGCCCATGCACATGGGCGGCCTTGCCCATATTGGCATGGCATTTTCCCGTAGTACAATTGGCTCTGGTCGGCACAATCTTTTTGAAATCATACTGCCCGCGTCGCAGCCTATGGCATTCTTTACAGTCCAGAGCCACGGGATTGCTATGGACATAAAAACGTTTGTAGCCTTTGGGGCCTGTCTTGTCTTTTTGAGCCGGCCCATAAAAAACCTTCACCTTTTTCTGAAGCTTGCCGGCGCTCAAGCTGATGACATTTTCCCCTTCCCGGAGAGAAATCATACCCCCGAATGCTCCCTCTTCCACCGGCATAACTCCACCCGAAGCCTTATGACTCACCCCTTCGATGGCAACGCCCTTAACCTCAACGCCACTCACAAAACCTGCCAGAAAAAGATCTTTCCCGGTCACCCAGGCGCCATCGAGCGGAGAAACAACGGTAATCTCCTCCTGCGCACCCCAGGTTACAGAAGGCGCGAAAAAAACACCAAGCCCGACAAAAAGATATACTGCCGCAAGGAAGCCTTGCAACAAACCTGCTTGTCCCGATGGCCGGTTGCCGCTCTGTGTTGTACCGAAAAAGCGTTTCAAGTTTTTTTCCTCCCAGCACTATTTTTATTCCAGTCATCTCGCAGTGGTTGCGAGTATCAGTTGTCCTTGGCTGTGTGACAGGTGAAGCATCCCGTGTTTACATCACCGCTTTGGTGCGCATTCATCTGGCTGTAATCCCAACGCAGCATGTCCGGATACGGGCTGGCATGGGCCATATGACAGGAAAGACAGGTCACGACATCGGCGCCGGGGGTCACAACGCTGCTGGCGGATGCCGGTACCGTAGTGCGGCCTATGGGAGCCTGAACACTGTAGGTTGTGTAGTTCTGATATTCCTTGGAGGCAGGAAGCACGATATCGTTGGGGTGCCGGATGAATGGCGAGGTTATGTTCGGGCCGATGCCGTCGCTGGCCCCTGCCGAGATGGTGTGGAAATTGCCGTGGCAGGTGCCGCAGAACCCGCTGATCGTGTGGTTGGGCGGGGACACACCATTGCTGCCATGGCAACTGGTGGCGCTGCAGCCCAAAGTCATGGGCGTAGTGGCCCCGTAATATTCATTATGACTGGAAGGACTCGCGTTCTGCCATTTGTCGGTCTGGTTTTCATAGCCTCTGACTCCAACCAGAAAACGATAACTGTTTGCCGGAGTGTCGGCCACCAGCAGTTGTCCATCCACATTGTTGTGGTGAGCTCCCTTGAGTGCGACAACATCGGTCGGTGTGCCGCTGGCCAGCCTATAGCCATGGCATCCGTTTACCCCGGCGCAGGTCAGGTTTGAGGCGTTTACGATATAGCCGTCGTGGAAGGACTGCCTGATTCCGCCGGGCAGGTTGGTTATCAGGGTCTCTTTAAACGCCGCGCCCAGGGCAATGACATTATGGCCATGGGTGTTGGATGCTGCTCCCTTGATGCCGGTAATATACCCGAAATTGCCTGCGGCAAGGTCCCCGCTGGGGTCGGAATGCATGACCTGGGGAACCAGACTGCCGTTCATGTTGACGATTTTCTGCGCGGTTGCCTGACCATGACAGCCGAGGCAGTCTCCCCGCAGCAGGTTTCGCTCAACCTTGGCGGAATTGTTGAACTGCATGCTGGCGCCTTGCTGACTGTTGTGCATGGTGTGGCAGTTGTCGCACTCGCCGGTGATTTTTGCGCTAGCCCGGGTTTGCATACCCAAAAAAAGAAGAGTGCCGAAGGCGCAAGAAAGAACGACACAGCCAGTTCGACAGATCAGCCTCACGTCAATTCCCCCCGGAAAAAATTAGCACTACGAGTCTAAGCCACACGTGTTCTTTTTACACTTAACCCGCTGTCTTTAATAGACTTTCTCAATCTTGCCCGGGGCATAATAAAACACCGCGCCGGGGCATTGCCAACTGACCGGCGCGGTGTTCATCATTTCCCAGCCACCATGGCTTACTCGCTATGCTGCAGATCAAGTATCCTTGGTGGTATGGCAGGCAAAGCAACCGACATTGCCACCCGCGCTGGCATGGGCATTCATCGCGGTATAATCCCAGCGCAACAGGTCGGCCTGATCACTGCCATGGGCCCGGTGACATGAGATGCAGGTGACGATGGCGTCGCCGGCAACCTGCAGAACCGTAGACTTCACGGCTGCGATGCTATTGCTTGCCACCGGCGCCTGAGGCACATAGGCATTAACTCCGTTTCCTCCGTAATCACCGTATTCTTTCGCCTTCACGGTAAACATGTCAAAATCGGTTGGGTGACGTACCCATGGAGAGGTCATGTTGTTAGAATAACTGATCCCGACATCATTGGCGGCATGCGCGGCGCTTGAAGCATGGTAAGCGCCATGGCATTGCCCGCACAGGGCGCTGATGGTTTGGGCAACGGCCGCATCAGTGGTACGCGCCACCCCGTAATACTGGTTGTGGGCAGCGGCAGAGACCGTCTTTTCCCAGTCAGCGGCCTCTATTCCCTTCGTTCCATTGAGAAAGCGGTAGCTATTGACCAGACTTGATCCGTCAACAGCGCCGGCGACGCCTCCAGAATTCTGTGGCGGCGCATGATGCGAGCCGCTGAGCGCCGCATATTCATCCGCCTCGGTTCTGACGCCATGACAGCCGGTGGTGCCGGCACAGGTCAACTGCGACCCCAATGGCGCCCCCCCCGGCGGGGTATTGCCCAGCACACCATCCACGCCAGAGATCCCCTTCACATTATGCCCTTTGGCATCCACGGTCTGCGCCCAGAAGAAGCTGCCCCCGGCCAGGGTTGCAGCGGGTGCGGCAGTATGATTCACCTTGGGGATATTATTGTCCATCAAATCCGTTGCCCCGCCGGTGTGGCAGCCCACGCAGTCGCCCCTGGTCAAGGACCGGTAGACTGTGGAGGTAGCAGACATGTTCGCCCCCCCCTGGCTGTTATGCATGGTATGACAATTGACGCATTGGCCAGTCACCTGGGCATTGCCGCCTTTCGGCAACAAACAAACCGCGCCGAGCAGCACGGCTGCCATGGCAACCGACATCTTCCGTACGGTAAAAATACTTCCTGCTGTCTTGGATGTGTAACGCATTGTTCTCCCTCCATTTTTCCCCGATTTCATGAGCTCACTCAGCCCATACGTCCCCTTCCGCCTTCCTGCTCTCCTTCCCCACTCTCGAATCTCCTCAACAAAAAAACTCCTCTATATATACAATATGCCATCATCAACTGGTCGTCAATATCAACTGGTCGTCAATTCAAAATAATTAACGTAAAAACAGGGGAGCAATCGCTCAACCGAACCAGAATCAAAAAAACAAAAAGCAAGTATCGTGCCACACGAGAGCACCAAGAAAACAATAAAACACCAGCCGCTGGAAATCCGCGCCGGTCAAGCAAAAAAGAGGACATGCTGGAGCTGTTTATCTTTTTTCAGCTCCCGGGAAAACGGAATTTGCCGCTGGAAACAAGCGGCTGGTGGCCAGTTTCTGTCGGGCGCACAATCAGAAACTGGATACTGGATCAAGCGAAGGGATTCAGCAACTCATAATCGACAATTTTTTTCCGGAGGGTAGTCGGGGAAATATCCAACTGTTTTGCCACCTTCGTGATATTCCACCGAAGGCTGTCCAGCGTTTTTTCGACATGCCGCTTCTCCGCTTCAGCCAGAGTGGTCGGCCTGGCGCCGCAGTCTTGCACCGCCGCTCCTTCCTTGCCCGGAGCAATTTGCAAATCCTCGGCAGTGAGTACCGCATCGACGGCCAAAACAGCCGCACGGGTCAAAACATTTTCCAATTCCCGAACATTGCCCGGCCAGTCATAGGCCAGCAATTTCTGCAGGGCCTCCTCGGAGAGCGTTGGCTTATAGCATTGGAATTTCGCGGTTATTTTCTCAAGCAGCGCCTCGGCCAACAGGGGAATGTCCGATCGCCTCTCCCGCAACGGGGGCATCTGAAGCGAAGACACGCTCAGGCGGTAGAAAAGATCCTCC
>PHAW01000124.1 GCA_002841785.1 Deltaproteobacteria bacterium HGW-Deltaproteobacteria-3
CTGAAAGAGCATGTGGACACCATCATCACCATTCCCAATGACCGGCTCATCTCCCTGAGCCAGAAGGGAACCCGTTTCATCGACGGGATGAAGATGGCCGACGATGTTTTGGTGCAGGCCGTGAAAGGCATCACCGACCTGATCAACCTTCCCGGCTACATCAACCCCGACTTTGCCGACGTGCGGGCGATCATGAACGAAATGGGCCAGGCCCTCATGGGCTCTGGCTACGGGGTGGGCGAAAACCGGGCCGTGGAAGCGGTGAACATGGCGATCAACAGCCCGCTGTTGCAGGATATCAGCATCGACGGCGCCAGGGGGGTTTTGGTCAATATCTCCGCCAGCAGGGAGACCTTGACCATGCCCGAGGTGACCGAGGCTACCACCAAGATCTATCAGGAAGTGCACGAGGACGCCAATATCATCCTGGGTGTTATCTTTGACGAGAATCTGGGCGATGAGCTGCAGGTAACGGTCATTGCCACCGGTATCCGCGATACCGTGGAGGAGATCGAAGAGCTGCCGGACAAGGTGCAGCTCATGCCGAAAAAGCGTGAACCCGCTGCGCAGCCGCTGCCGTTCAGAAAAGGGGAGCAAGGCATGGCCGCTGGCCGCGCCGTGGCCAACGGCATCCAGAGATCCTATGCCAACAATATCTTAAGCGAGCAGGACTACGACCGGCCGACCTTTTTGCGCAGGAATGAAAGTTAGCAGATTGTAACAGCGAAAGTACCAACGCGGAGACGCAAAGGCGCGAAGAATTGTTTGCACAAAACAAAGAGTTGCTCGTGTGACTTTGCGTCCTTGCAGAGTGGCGCCGTGCTGTTTTTGCATAATCGACTGTGTCATGTAGGAAAACCAAGACAAAGCGGGTGATCAGCGGCTGCCCGCTTGTAACCGCTGCCGGAGTTTCCGCTGCTTTCCGGCAGATTCGATATGGACCCTATGCGCCAGCGTCAGCCAGTATCCGATGATTTTCTTGCCAGCGAAAAAGGGACACAACGCAAGAAATGGAAGGGGTTGCTGCCGGTTGCCCTGATCTTTCCAAACCGGTACGGCCTGGGCAATTCCAACCTGGGTTTTCAGCTCGTGTATGCCCTGGTAAACAGCCTGCCCGGCTTTGTCTGCGAGCGTTTTTTTTATCAGGACAATCAGCTCCCGGTTTCCCTGGAATCGGGCCGCCCCCTCCGCGATTTTCCCGTAATCCTCTGCTCCCTCAGCTTTGAACAGGATTTCTTCAATCTGCTGGCCTTGTTTTCGGCCGGCGGCATCGAGCCTCTGGCCGAAAAGCGCTCCGCAAACACCAGCAGGTTCCGGCCGGGCCAGCCCCTTGTCATCGGCGGCGGGGTGGCCTCCTTTATCAACCCCGAGCCCCTTGCCCCCTTTGTGGATCTCTTTGTGATCGGGGAAGCGGAACCGATTCTGCCGCAACTCATGGCCCATCTTGCCGAACACCTGACCGCCCAAGAGCCGGAAGCGCTGCTCCGGGAAATCGTCCGGGAGTTCAGCGGTTGCTATGTCCCGCGGTTGTATGCCATGCGGTACGGGGACGACGGCATCCTGAACCGGATTGAGGCTGACCCGGAAGCGCCGGCCCGGGTGCGGCGTGTGGTGCTTGAACAATCCCGGGTGGCCGGGCACTCGCAATTGCTCTCTCCCGAGGCGGAATTCGCCAACCTGTTCCTGACCGAGCTGGGCCGCGGCTGCAGCCGCGGGTGCCGGTTCTGCGCCGCCGGGTTTGTCTATCGCCCTCCCCGCCTCTGGTCAGCGGAAAGCATCCTTGCCGGTCTGGCCGAGCGGCCCGCTGAGATACAACGGGTGGGGCTGCTGGGGATGGAGATGGCGCGGAGCGAGGATCTCGCCCGGATTGCCGAGTATCTGCTGGGCGAGGGGTGTGCCTTGTCGTTTTCCTCCTTGCGGGCTGATGCGATCAGCAGCGAACTCTGCGGTCTGTTGGCGCAAAGCAATCTGAAAAGTGCAGCCATCGCGCCGGACGGCGGTTCGGAAAGGCTGCGGAGGGTAATCAATAAAGGGATCAGCGAACAGGATGTGTTGTGTGCGGCCGAGGCCCTGGCCAGGGCCGGGATCAACCATCTCAAGCTCTACTTCATGATCGGCCTGCCCACGGAAACCGAGGATGATCTGGTGGAATTGTTGCGCCTGACGGACAAGGTGCGAAAGACCCTGCTCGGTGTGGGGCGGGAGACGGGGCGCATGGGCAACATCACCCTCAGCGTCAACAGCTTTGTGCCCAAAGCCTGGACCCCGTTTCAGTTTCATGGCTTTGCTCCATTGACAACCCTTAAAAACAGCATAAAAGTCCTGCGCAAGGGTGTAACGGGGATGGCCAATACCCGCCTGGTTGTCGATCAGCCCGGCAATGCTTTTTATCAGGCAGTGCTGGCCCGCGGAGACCGCAAGGTCGGCATGGCGCTGTATGCCATGCTCCAAGGGCGGCAAAACTGGCGGCAGACCATGCAAGGCTGCGGCATAGAGCCGGAAGCGTATGCCATGCGCCAGCGCGGGCAGGAGGAGGTTTTCCCCTGGGAGATCATCGACCATGGGATAAACCGGCAGTATCTCTGGGCTGAATACCGGAAGGCGCTGGAAGAAAAATCAACGATTGCCTGTGACACATCACAGTGCAGGCGATGTGGGGTGTGTCATGGTTGAGGGAAAAAAAGCACAGGACGATGCGGCCAGTATCTCCAGTCTGAAACCGTTTCGGCTGGTCAAGTTTTTTTCCTATACCGGCTTTGCGGTTTTTCTCCTTTTCACCCTGGTCCTCTCCTGGATTATTTCAAATCACGCGAAAAAGGTTCTCCTTGAGCGGAGCGAGGCCTATGCCTTTGTTGTTGCCGAAAACCTCAGCCATCAGGTGTTTCAGCAATTTGTTCTGCCCACGGTGGTGCGTTATGGAAAGATTGCCCTGCGCAAGCCCGAACAGTTTGCCCGGCTTGATGCCGTTGTTCGCAATGCCACGCATGGCATGCGGATTCAGGCGGTTACCATCTTCGATTCCAAGGAAAACATCATCTCCTACAGCACGGTGGCCTCCCGCATCGGCCGCACCGGAGAAGGGGGGATCGAATACCGCAAGGCCCTGGCCGGCAACAACAATTCCGTTGTCCGTTCCACCGGCACCCTGCTGAACCTGCTTCCCGGCGCGCAGCCCATTTCCTCGCAATTGAGCACCTTCATTCCCTTTCGTCAGTACCAGGTCAACAACCAGAAACGGGACGTGATCATGGGGGTTATCGAGGTTGTCCAGGATCTCTCGGAGGATGTCGTGGCGATCACCAAATTGCAGGGCTCCATCATCCTCACTTCCATGCTGATCATGTCGGCGCTGTTTGTGGTGCTCGGGTTTATTGTCGCGCGGGCGGACCGGATCATTGAGGCGCGGGCCGAAGAACGTCGCCGTCTTGAGCAGCAACTGCACCAAAGTCAGAGGCTTGCCACCCTCGGCAAGATGGTGGCCTCGGTTTCCCATGAGATAAAAAATCCGCTGGGCATTGTCCGCAGCACCGCGGATATTCTCGGGAAACGCCTCAAGAGCGTGGCGCCGGGCAATGAACACCTGGCTGAGATTATCGTGGAAGAAACAGGCAGGCTTGACGGAATCGTGCGCGAATTTCTGGATTTTGCCCGGCCCCAGGAGCCGAAAATGGCGCCGGCCTCGGTGAATGAGCTTTTCGATAAGCTGCTTAGATTTATGGAGCCGGAGCTGGAGCAGCGGAACATTGTTCTGGAAACCGCGCTGAGTGAAAATATACCGCGGATTCCCTTGGATCAGGGGCTGGTGTACAGAGCCTGTCTCAATATTCTGGTCAACAGTGTGCAGGCCATGCCGGAAGGAGGAAAACTTTCGGTGGAAACGAGATATGAGAAGGCAAGGGGCATGGCGCTGCTGATTGTCACCGATACCGGGGAGGGGATGTCCCTGGAAAAACAGGGCCATATCTTTACCCCGTTTTATACGGACAAAAACCGGGGAACCGGGCTTGGTCTGGCCATCGTCAAAAACATCGTTGACAGCCACCAGGGAACAATCTCGGTGGATAGCAAGGAGGGGGAGGGAACCACCTTTACGATTGCCCTCCCCGCCTGGTGATCAGCTTTTCTTGTCAGTCTGTTTTTGCACTTCGATTTTTTTCTTGAGAAGTTCGTGATCGCGGCGAAGCTCTTCGTAGGTTGCCATGGCCTGTTTTTCCGCCTCGCCCTGGTTTGCCTTGAGCTGTTCAGTCCGTTCCTTGACTTTGTCGGCCTTGATCACCAGATCCTTGGTGCCGAAGATGGAAGAGGCTAGATATTTGCAGGAAAACTTCATGAGAGCGATATCGTCTGTTTTGATTTTCGCCAGGGTTTCCTCGTCGACATCATAGGTCTCCAGAAAGGAGCTGTTGAAAACAAAATCCCTGAATTTGTCAAGATCGGTGCTGGCCATGAAGAACATCTTCTGGGCCGGTTCGCTCAAGGTGGCCTGCAGGCCGAACGACTTGCGGCGCATGACGATTTCCATCCATTCGCGGTTCATCTCGTCTGATTCGTCAATCCCCTGGTCAATCCGCCACTCGCGGATGGTTTGTTCCTTCGGCTCTTCGTGTCCCTTGCAATAGGGCTCCTTGACGAGAAAGTAGAATTCCTCCGCCGCTGTTCCCTCGTTGCCGGCCGCATGGAAGTAGGACATCCCCACCGGATAATAGCGGCAGGTCGTCGGTCTGTACGGATAGATGGTGCAGCCTTCCTCCGTAACAAAGGGGCAGCGGCCATTTTCGTCGAGATGGATCTTTACGCCGGGCAGATCCGTCTTTTCAAGGTATACAGGGGTAGTGAATCGCAGGAGAAACTCATCGGCGGTCAGGTTTAAAGGCCGTCTGAGGCGCAGGATATCATACGGGGTCAAAATGATATTGATATTGCCGCAGCAATTGGTAAAGCAGGAAACTCCGGGATGGCAGCGGAATTTCAGGGTGCTGTCGGCCGTGAGCTTGGCAGGCATGATGTTGCTGGGGTTGTTGTCCGAACCGAACAGGGACTTGCTAAAAGGGGCGGATTGCGGCGTCTGTTGTGACTTGCTCATGGTAAGGACCTTCAACGGAAGGGAAATCCTTCCGGTTCTTTCTGCGGTTTCTTCCCGGCATATCGACACAGCGTGACGATGTCAGGGTCGATTTTGGCAACACAGTAACCACGGGAACGCTCTCTGTCAAATTCATTTCTTGTGGGGAAAGAAGAGGCCAGGAAAGGTTGGGGGAATGATTTTTCCAATGCGTCTCGCAAGAGTGCCTTCCCCTGATGCGATCTGCGAGAAGGCGATGTGCTGGTGAAGAATCCCGGCCGGGAAACAGGAAAACAGGCGCGAAAGAGATCGCGCCTGCGGGCTCCGCGGAGGAGGGTGTGGGCAATGTTTTTTTCTTGACTTTTATCAGGTGAGAAATTATACAGACCAATGTTCTGAAAAATGAGTCGCTCTTCAGTTTTGTGCAAAGCAGTAGAAAAAATACATGAAATTAGCCGCTTGTGTGCGCGGCAGGGAAAGCTCCATAGCCTTTCCGAAACATTTGCGGTTCGGTAGTCCAGATAGTCAAGAGGGGGATGGTCGGTCTTCGAAGGCACGTGCTTCGAGCCGGCTTGAGCCTGGTCGGCTGTCCTTGATAAGGTAAACGCGAATTTCGTACAATCGGAGTTCGGAAAATTCAATCCAAGTGAGGAGGTTAGTGAATGCCAAGTTACGTAGATCCAATGACCTGATGGTCTTGAACAAAGAGGAGATGAAGGCATACAACCAGGAGCCCGATGCATGTTGGGAATGTTACTCCTGTGTAAAAATCTGCCCGCAGGGCGCTATTGCCGTTCGTGGCTACAACGACTTCGTACCCATGGGCGGTCAGGTACATCCGATGCGGAGCTCCGATTCCATCATGTGGACCGTTAAGTTCCGTAACGGTAACATGAAGCGTTTCAAGTTCCCCGTGCGGACAACCGCTGAGGGTGCTGCCAATGCATATCCGGCGCTGAAGTGCACGAACCTGGACGACGAGTTGCTCTCCACCGAGAAGCAGCTGCCCGTACCGACCATGGTTGCCAAGTAAGTTTTTGGATAATTAACTGATTTAATACAATTTCTTAAGGAGATTTACTATGGCGTTACCTAATAAGCCGCTGGGTGAGTTGGCAGCCGTTGCCAATCCTGAGGTTGTCGAGCACGACGTGGACGTTCTGATCATCGGTGGTGGTATGGCTGCATGCGGTACTGCTTTCGAGATCAAGAAGTGGGCTCCTGCCGACATGAAGATCAAGCTGGTAGACAAGGCATCCATGGAGCGTTCCGGCGCTGTTGCCCAGGGCCTTTCCGCTATCAATACTTACATCGGCGACAACAAGATCGAGAACTACGTGAAAATGGTTCGTAACGATCTCATGGGCGTTGTTCGTGAAGACCTGATCTACGATCTGGGCCGTCACGTTGATGATTCCGTACATCTTTTCGAAGAGTGGGGCCTGCCCGTTTGGAAGCTCGATGCTGACGGCAACAACCTCGATGGCGCACAGCCTGCTCCGAAGTTGACCGAAGGCGGCAAGCCGGTTCGTACCGGTAAGTGGCAGATCATGATCAACGGTGAGTCCTACAAGTGTATCGTTGCTGAGCCGGCCAAAACCGCTCTTGGCGACGAGAACATCATGGAGCGCGTATTCATTGTTAAGCTGATCCTTGACAAGAACAAGGCAAATCAGATCGCCGGCGCTGTTGGTTTCAGCACCCGTGAGAACAAGGTTCACGTTTTCCGTTGCAAGACCGCTCTGTGTGCATGCGGCGGCGCAGTAAACATCTTCCGTCCCCGGTCCACCGGTGAGGGTAAAGGCCGCGCCTGGTACCCCGTATGGAATGCTGGTTCCACCTACACCATGTGTGCACAGGTTGGCGCTACCCTGACCATGATGGAAAACCGTTTCACGCCTGCTCGTTTCAAAGACGGGTACGGACCGGTTGGCGCATGGTTCCTCCTCTTCAAGGCCAAAGTACAGAACGGCCTTGGCGAGTTCTACGCCAACAGCGATGCAGTGAAGGGCGAGCTCGAGAAGTTCATGCCCTACGGCGCTTCTGCGGTAACCCCGACCTGCCTGCGTAATCACCTGATGCTCAACGAGCTGAAGGCTGGTCGTGGTCCGATCTACATGGCTACCGACGTTGCTCTGAATGCCTTCATCGATGCCAGAAAGGCTACCGGCATGGACGAGAAGGAAGTGAAGAAGTTCTGGAAGCATCTCGAGTCTGAGGCTTGGGAAGACTTTTTGGATATGTCCGTTGGTCAGGCTGGTCTCTGGGCCGGTGCGAACATCGAGCCCGAGAAGGTTGGTTCCGAGATCATGCCGACCGAACCGTACATGCTCGGTTCTCTCCGGTCCGGATGAGGCTTGGGTTCCCACCGTTGACGGTCCCCGGAGCCATCAGTACAAGTGGGGCTACAACCGCATGACCACCGTTGACGGCCTGTTCACCGCAGGTGACGGCGTTGGCGCATCCGGTCATAAGTTCTCCTCCGGTTCTCATGCCGAGGGTCGTATCGTTGCCAAGCAGATGGTTAAGTTCTGCCGCGACAATGCTTCCTTCAAGCCCGAGCTGCCGAAGTCCGCTCAGGAATACGCTGACGAAGTATACGCACCGGTTAAGCGTTACCTCCAGCACGTTGGCGCTTCCACCGCTGCCGACGTTAACCCCAACTACTGCAAGCCCGCTGGTATCATGATGCGCCTGATGAAGGCCACCGATGAGTACGGCGGCGGTGTTGCAACCTACTACATGACCTCTACCGGTCTGACTACCCGACCGTTGACGATGCCAACTGGAAGGCTTTTGTTAACTCCACCTTCGACCCTGCAACCCAGGAATGGAAGTGTGAAAAGGTTCCTTGCATCAACATCGTTGAAACCGAGCCGTGGATCTAAGTTTCACCACGCAACTGGTATAACGGTAATTAGAAATCTCCAGGCACCCCGAAAGGTGCCTGGAGATTTTTCTATGAGGTGGGTGGCCGGTTTTTTTGGCTGAGGTGGCCAGGCGAAACCAGGACCTTCCTGGTCGATTGAGTCAAAAAAAGCACGTTTTCACACCTAAATAATTTTACTTAAATGGAGGAAGGCATGACAGACGAACGCAGCGCACCCGCAGGTGCTGTACTTGTCGTTGGCGGAAGCCGCTGAAGTCGGAAAAGATGTTTTTCTGATCGAGAGAAATCCGTACCTGGGTGGTCGGGTTGCGCAACTGAATCAATACTTCCCGAAGCTCTGTCCGCCGAGTTGCGGACTGGAGATCAATTTTCAGCGCGTGAAAAGCAACCGTCGGGTCCGGGTTTACACCATGACCGAGGTCAAGAGTGTGTCCGGAGGGCCTGGCAACTACCAGGTTACTCTGGAGAGCAAGCCCCGTTTCATCAACAACAATTGCACCGCTTGCGGCGCTTGCGCCGATGCCTGTCCCGATGAGCGGGACAATGATTTCAACTTCGGTATGGACAAGAGCAAGGCGGTGTACAAGCCCCACGACATGGCTTTCCCCATGAAGTATGTGCTTGACAAGAGCGCCTGCAGTGCAGCCGGGTTACAGGCCGTTAAGGAAGCCTGCAAGTATGACGCTGTTGATCTTGATATGGCACCCAAGGAATTCACCGTCGACGTAAGCGCCATTGTCTGGGCAACTGGATGGAATCCCTATGATCCGACCAAGATGACCAACCTCAAGTACGATTCCAGCAACGCCATCATCACCAACATGATGATGGAGCGTCTGGCCGCGCCCAACGGTCCCACCGGCGGCAAGATTCTCCGCCCCGGCGACAACAAGGAGCCCGCAAGTTTTGCTTTTGTACAGTGCGCCGGTTCCCGTGATGAAAATCATCTGGAGTACTGTTCCTATATCTGCTGCATGGCTTCCATGAAGCAGATCAACTACATTCGCGAGCAGTATCCCACCGCCAAGATCACTGTTTTCTACATCGATCTCCGGACCCCTGGCAAGTACGAGAAGTTCCGCGAGAAATTGATGACCGATGCGAACATCACCTGGGTAAAGGGCAAGGTTGCGGATATTGTTGCCGAAGCCGATGGTTCCGTGACCCTGGTTGCTGAAAATGCCGTGACCGGTGAAAAAATCAAGGAAACGGTCGATCTGGCCATCCTGGCCACCGGCATGGAGCCTGCGGCTAAGGCCCAGGCTGCAGCGCTTGGACTTTCCGTTGACAGCAATGGATTTATTCTGGCCGATGTGAATGGCGGGATGGTTTCCGCCGGTTGCGCCAAAAAGCTGCACAGGTTGTGGTATAGGAGATGCCCTCGACATTGAAGCCCTTGCGAAGGCTGCCAAGAGTCAGGGCATGGAAGCCAAGACCCACGATGCGCTCTGCAGCGCGGCAGGTCGTGAGTTGATCGAAAACGACATCACCAACGACGGAGTGAACACCATCGTTGTTTGTGCCTGTTCTCCTCGGGTCATGAAGGATGAGTTCAATTTCGGGGATGACAAGTACGTTACTCGTGCCAATTTGCGCGAAGGTGCTGCCTGGTGTGCCGAGGAAGTGACCGAGTCCCGTAGCGCCGAGAAGGTGAAGGAGTTCGCCACGGAAAAGGGACAGGATTATGTGCGCATGGCCTGTGTCCAAGCGAAGAAAGGCGATGTGCCTGATCCGTACAAGCTCGAAACCATTAACAAGAAAATTCTCGTCATGGGTGGTGGTATCGCCGGCATGACCGCGGCCATGGAAGCCTCCAAGGCCGGGTATGCAGTGACCATCATCGAAGCCCAGGATAAGTTGGGCGGCAAGGCCCTTGGCTGGAGGAAGCAGTTCCCCACCGCTGCTCCCTGGACCGACCTGGAAGAACCCACCGTTCAGGCCATGGTTGACGCTGTGCAGGCCGAGGCCGCGATCACCCTCAAAACCTCTACGGAAGTTGCCCGTATCGCCGGAGCCCCAGGGGCTTATAAGGTAACCCTTAAGGCAGCAGGCACCGCCAGCGATTGGGATGCTCCGAAAAAGGTCGGTGTTGACGAACAGGATAAGATCTCCAAAGGGGAAATGGAAGACCCGAACGCTGGTCTTCAGCCCTATATGGCAGATGATGCCAGTGCCGAAGATTTCGGTGCAGTTGTTCTGGCCACGGGCTGGAATCCGGCGGATGTTTCCGAGTATGCCCATCTTGGCTACGGCAAGCTGAAAGGCGTTGTCACCAACGCCGAATTTGAAAAACTTGCCAAGACCGGCAAGGTTCCGGCCAATGTTGCCTTTGTTCAGAGCCCCGGCGGCGCTGAGCACGATCAGGACTTCCCGTATTGCAACTCCGTAACCAGCATGGTTGCTTTGAAACAAGCCCAATATGTTCGTGAGGATAATGCCGCGGGTAAGGCATATGTCCTCTATCAGCACATGCGGACACCGGGCAACATGGAGATGTTCTACAAGGGCGCCCAGAATAACGACGGCATCTTTATGACCAAGGCCACCGTGACCCAGGTTGAAGAGTCTGGCAACGGCTTGGCTGTTCACCTGAAAGACACCTTGCTCAACGAGGATGTCACCCTGAACGTGGATATGGTTGTTCTGGCCGCGGGCATGGTTCCGACCACCTCCGACAAGCCGACCATCAACCTGGCCTATCGTCAGGGTCCGAGCTTTTTGGATCTTGAACTGTTTGACGGATATGCTGATTCACATTTTATCTGCTTTCCGTACGAAACCCGCCGGACCGGCGTCTATGCCTGTGGCGGCGTGCGCAAGGCCATGAACATGGAAGAAACCATCGATGACGCGTGCGGCGCAGCGCTCAAGGCGATTCAGTCCATCGAATCCGCGGATCGCGGCGTGGCGGTACATCCCCGTTCCAACGACGGCACCTATCCGGAATTCTTCTTCCAGCGCTGCACCCAGTGTAAGCGCTGCACGGAAGAATGCCCGTTTGGTGCCCTTGACGACGACGAGAAGGGAACGCCCAAGCCCAACCCGACCCGGTGTCGCCGTTGCGGCACCTGCATGGGCGCTTGTCCCGAGCGAATCATCGGTTTCAAAAACTACAACATCGACCAAGTTGGTTCCATGGTCAAGAGCATTGAAGTTCCGGATGATGATGAGGATAAATTGCGCATCATCGTTTTTGCCTGCGAAAACGACGCATACCCGGCCTTGGATATGGCTGCCATGCGGAAGCTTCCGCAGAATGCCCTTATCCGGGTTGTTTCTGTCCGTTGCCTCGGCTCGGTGAATATGGCCTGGATCAAGGATGCGCTTTCCGCCGGTATGGACGGCGCGTTGATGTTGGGTTGTAAGTTCGGCGATGACTACCAGTGCCATTTTGTCAAGGGCAGTGAGTTGGCGGACAAACGTATGGCTAACATCGGCGAAACCCTGGGCAGCCTCGGGCTTGAGCCGGAGCGTTGCGCGGTGCGGCAGGTTGCCATTAACGAGTACAATACGGTCGATGCAATCATCAACGAGTTTGTTGAAGCGATCGTCGATCTCGGTCCGAACCCCTTCAAGGGTTTTTAAAGGCCGGGTTGTCAGGAAAAACCTCG
>PHAW01000125.1 GCA_002841785.1 Deltaproteobacteria bacterium HGW-Deltaproteobacteria-3
ATCGCCCTGACCACCTTCCAGTTGCTCGCCCATGGTCACGGGGTGGGCACGGTTTGGGACGGCATCTGTATGATGGCTTTAGGTGTTTGCCCCGAGGTGGTGGGCAAGCTGGGCATCCCTGAAAATCATACCCTGGGGTATGCCATGGCCTTTGGCTCCCCGGCGGTGGAATACCAGCGGACCGTGCAGCGTGGACCGGCTTTGGTGAATGTGGTCAAGTGGTGATCAGCAGCCGGGTTGCAGGCAGGGCTATGCCGGGGTGAGCGGGGCGGATGCCGCCGGCAACTCCGACGGCAGGAACCGCTGGTGCAGTTGGTTGAGGAAACCGTTTGTCAGCTCGCCCAGCGCCTTGGCTGTGTCCGGTAAGGGCTGGTCGGTCTGGCGGGCGGCTTTTTCCATGGCCGTGGTGGCCAGGGCTTTGGCAAAGGGGGTCAATTTCGGGTGGTCGGTGAGGAGCTGTTCCATGCGGGACAGCATCTGTTGGGCGGCGCGCTCCTCGGGCGGCCCGGATGGCGGGGCCACCGCTTCTGGCGCTTCGGCGTTCAGCTCTTCGACCGGCACCGGCGTGGGCTCCATCCTCCGGGCAAATAAGCCATCCAGCTCGTTGGCTTTCATTTCATCCAGGGCCTTGAGGATCTGCTGCCAGCGGGCCTCAAGCATTTTGGCGTAATCCCGCTCTTCCCCCGCGCCGGTCAGGGTATCGTAGAGCTCCTTGAGATTCGGGTCGCTGAGGTCCGCCGTGGCGGGCAGGGGCTGATAGCTGGCGATCCGGGTCTGGGTGACGGTTTGTCTGCTGAACGAAGCGGCAAAGGAGGAGACCGAGCCCATGGACATTTCGCCAAAACCCATCGCCCTGGCCAGGGCCTCCTCATGGCCGCCGGAAAAAAAGGTAGAGGCAATGGAGGTCAGTTCCCCCACCAGCCGGGTGATGTCGGCAAGCTCCTGTGCATTGAGGTCGCCCTGCACCGAGATGCCCATGGCTTCGGCGGAGGTGGCGCTGCTGGCATAATTCACCCCCGAGGATGCAGGATTGAACCAGCCCACTGCCTGGGTGTACTGGTAATTCCGGCTCAGGCCCGAAAGGGTGACCTGATCGCCTTCCGCCGTGGTCAGGGAGAAAGAGGACGACTGCGTCTGGGCAAGGGTCTGCTCGAAGGTGGCCTTGCCGGAGCGGGCGGAATACAGGGATTGGTAATCGGTGGAGGCGGCTGGTCCCTGGATGGAATTGGTTGGGATGTTCATTTGGCAGGCTCCCGGTGTTGGTTGCGAAGTGGCACGGCAGGCGGAAGGCGCAACCGTGCTGTTGTGCTTGTCGGGAGGGAGGGAGGAAAACTTGAGGGGAAATGATGGCGGATTTGCGGAAAAACGGGGAGATGAAAGATGGGGGTATGCTTATGGAAACCGGGCTCCGTCACCTATTTCGTTCATAAATAATTTGCACAACTTACCTGCGTCCCTATTGCTTCCCGAGCAAGGGAATTGGGCCAATTTCTTTTAGGCGAGGGTGCAAAAGGGGGGCTGGTTAGTCCGGGCACTCCTCGGGTTCGTGGGGAAAGAGCATTCTTTTGGTTATTGCAATGCCATGCTGTTGCATATAGGCGTGGATTCGCTGGCTATGGTCCTTGTCCTCCTGGTTGAGCTGCTGGAACATCTCCTCCAGTATGTTTTCAGGGGTTTTTTTCATAAAACACTGAAAATGGATCTCGCCTGCGGCAAGTTCCAGATCAAGAGCGGCATTAAAGATTTTCTCGCGATCCGGTGCGGCCTCGGCAAAGGCGGCAAGGTAATCGGTGACAATCTGGTTTGCCCTGTCGACCTCGATCCTGGTCCAGGCCAGGATCGAGGTGGGGAACTCCTCGCCGAGGGGGATAAAAGTCTCATGGATCGAGGCAATCAGGTCCGCGTGATTCTTTTCTTCAAAGCTGAGCTGTTCCCAAAAGGCTCTGTCCTCGGGCAGTGCTTTCCCGAAAAGGGAGTACAGTTCCGCAATACCCATCTCCAGCTTTTCACTGGCATTCATCAGATGGCCGAGGCCGTCAAAGTCCATGGCTGTTCTCCCTGCAGACTCTATGGTGTTTTTATCCTACCGACTACCTATAAAAAGTGTACCTGAAAAAGCATGGTGATGGCTTAAAAAATCAGCCGTCGGTGTTAACCGAGTGGCGCACGGTATTTGAGCCCCACCCCCTTGAGAAAACCGCGCAGGATCTGATCCTTGCACTCGCGGTAATGCGGGTGGTCCGGTCTGCGGAAAAAGGCGCTGAGTTCGTGTTTGCTCAGGCGTGCATCCGCCAGGGCCAGAATCGCAAGCATGCCTTCGTCCTTCAGGTTCAGGGCGATTTTCAGTTTCCGCAGGATGATGTTGTTGGTTAAACGCTGTTCCGGCGGGGATTGCGGACCTTCCTTCTTGCCGCGTTTCTCGTTGATCAGGCCGTTGAGGAAAATGGCCAACAGGGTGTCGCTGCATGGCTGATATCCCGGCTCATCCTCTTTTTTCAGCCACCCGTTGATCTGCTCGGAGGTGACGCGGTGCTCGGCCAGACCGAAGATGGCGAGCATTTTCGTCTCGTTCCAGGCAAAGGCATAGCGGAGACTGCGCAGGATATCGTTATTGTTCATGGGTCTGCCTTGGGCTGAATTGCAGAGGGTGGTGTTCGTTTCTCTCTTATAGCCCATGGATTTGTGGAATGGGCAAGATTTTTTGTCACGATCCGGCCATTTGCCGGGGGCATAGCTGTTTCCCCCTCTCCCTAGCCCTCCCCCGCCAGGGGGGAGGGAATTGTTTCGGCCTGTGGCAAGGCAAGAGTCGGGAATGAAACAGCACCCCGGCTGCCCAACCGTGTATTGACAAAAACCACGGACCGGGTCATTCTAACCCCATGAAAAATATCATCGACATCACCCGCTACCATGCCGGGTTTGTGCAGTGTGACGTCCAGTTGGGCGAGCCGGAGGCGAATCTTGCCGCGGTGCGGGCTGGCTTGGCCCGTCTGGCCCCCAGCGGA
Organism: Deltaproteobacteria bacterium HGW-Deltaproteobacteria-3; assembly: GCA_002841785.1. Taxonomy (GTDB): domain Bacteria; phylum Desulfobacterota; class Desulfobulbia; order Desulfobulbales; family Desulfurivibrionaceae; genus Thiovibrio. The sequence continues at coordinate 3,006 of PHAW01000125.1, forward strand.
CCCGGGATCATCGTTTTGCCCGAGCTGTGGAGCTGCGGCTTTGCCTACGAGCGGCTCCAGCATTTTGCCCTGCAGACCGTGGAGATGCTGGACGAGATACAGCGGCTGGCCGGGCAGTACGGCATTCATCTGGCCGGTTCCCTGCCCGAGGAGGTGCTCACCGAGGTGGGCAGTGTCATCTATAATACCCTGTACATCGTCGGGCCGAGCGGGGTTTGCGGGTCGATCCGCAAGCAGCACCTCTTTGCCCCCATGGCCGAGGATCGGTATTTCACCCCAGGGGATAATCCCCAGCCAATGGCAACCGCGCTTGGCTTGGTGGCCGGGTTGGTCTGCTACGACCTCCGGTTTCCCGAGCTGGCAAAATCCCAGGCCGGAAAGGGCGCGGGACTGCTGGCGGTAAGCGCCCAGTGGCCAGAGGCCCGGCGGGAGCAGTGGCGGACCCTGGTCATGGCGCGGGCCATTGAGAACCAGGTTTGTGTCGTGGCCTGCAACCGTTGCGGGATAACGGGAAAAACCGAGTTCGGCGGCCATTCCCTGGTTGTCGGGCCGGACGGCACGGTGCTGGCCGAGGCTGGATCGGAACCGGGCGAGGCGTGGGTAGGGATCGACCCGGCCGCGATGCAGGAGCTGCGGCAGCGCTTCAACACCGTGGGGCCTGCGGTGTACCGGTTTAATGATGAGGACAAGATCGTCGAGCTCGGGGAGCTGGCCGAACTGACCGCCCGGTATCGGGCGGTGGGCCGCAAGGTGGTCTTCACCAACGGCTGTTTCGACATCCTGCACCAGGGGCATGTCACCTATCTGGAGCAGGCCAGGAGGGAAGGCGATTGCCTGGTGGTGGGGGTCAACAGCGACGTCTCGGTGCGGAGCCTGGGCAAGGGGGATGATCGGCCGGTGAACCACGAGCAGAGCCGGGCCAGGATTGTGGCCGCCCTGGGCTGCGTGGACCATGTGGTGATCTTTGACGAGGAAACGCCGCACAGGCTGATCACCACCCTGATGCCCGAGGTGCTGGTCAAGGGCGGCGACTGGCCGGTGGAAAGAATAGTCGGCGCGCCGGAGGTGCTGGCCGCTGGCGGCCGGGTGCTCTCCATTCCGTTGGTGGAAAATTACTCCACCACCTCGTTGCTTAAGAAAATCCGCACAAGTTAAGAGTTTGTCCGGCAAGTTCCCCCGCCCCTTGCGGGAGGGGGGCAGGGGGTGGGGGAACGCTCTCAAAGACACCGCTGTCTGATAATCTCAAGCACCCCTTCCAGATTTTCAAAGATTTCGTTATTCCAGAATCGCAAGACGCTGAATCCATTCGTGGCAAGACAGGCATCCCTTTGCCGGTCGCTGTGTCCGGCCTCCGCATGCTGCCCTCCGTCAAGCTCTATAACGAGCCGTTTGTCAAATGAGACGAAGTCAACGATATAGTTTTCAATCGGCTGTTGACGACGGAATTTCACACCTTCCATCCGGCTGTTTCGTAAATGGTGCCAGAGGCGATGTTCCGCGTCGGTCAGAGTATTGCGCAGTTCAGAGGCTCGGTTGCGCAAGGGATGTCTTGGTTTCATCGCTAGTTCCCCCACCCCCCACCCCTCCCGCGAGGGGTGGGGAGATTTTTTCTGGACAACCCCTAGCTCTGCGGACAGAACAGCATCTCAATATCTTCCGGCAGCTCTTCCGGCCCCACCCCTATCTCTCTGGCAAAACCGTCCAATTCCTCCCTGGTGCAGTTGAGGCAGGATTGCCGTAGCCCTGCCTGGACCTCCTCCGTTTCCTGGAGCAGGAAGCAGCGCAAGGCCTCGGCGATCTCCCGGCGCAACGCCGCCTCGACCTCCATGGCCTGCCGGGTACAGAATTTTCCCAGCCGCTCCCAATTGAAGATGCACCGTTTCAACCCCCGGAAGATGCGGGCGTCCCGGTTTTCCGGGCTGAGATCCCGGAGCAGGATCTCCCGGTAACGGGCCACCACCTGCCGGCGCAGGAGGTTCAGCTCCGGTTGGCCCAGGGTGAGTTGCGGCCCGTCCGGGTCTTCGCAGAGATAGTAGAGGGAGGAGTGGAAGGCGATTTCCGGGATCTCTCCGGAGTGGCGGACAATATCCACGCCGGAGAACGGTGTTGTTTTTCGCAAGATATAGCTGTCATTATCGACACTCATACCACATGTTGTTGCCGGAGCGCTTCACGGCCTCGGGCGGGGGGGCTTCGGACTTCCGCAAGACACCTATCCTCTCAATTTGCATAGCATTTTTTGTTAAAGACAATGCGCCGGCCAACCGATGATTAAGGACAAACGGGGAACTCTTTGCCGCCCAAGCCGTCGCACGGTGCGGAGGCGGTTTACCGGCGTCACATAATAAAGGAGAACGGCGACATATGCAATTCCCACGGAAATCATGCCCTCGCTGGCCTGTCCCTTCGTTTCTTCCGGCAATGACGGTCGTCCTGGCCCTGCTGATTTTTCCAGCCCAGGCCGCAGCCTTCTGGCCCTTCAGCCAGGAAAAAGCCAGCACGCCCAAGGCAGAGGCCGTTGCTCCGGCCGCGACCCCGGTGCTCACGGTGAGCGAGGCAGCCGCCCTGCGCACGGAGATACAGGGGTTGGCCAACGAGCTGTTCCGCAATCTGGCGAATGGCAACCCGGAAAATGGCGGCCTGGAGCAGGGCGTACTGGTCTGCACCTTTGTCGAGCTCAAAAAACTGACCCGCACCTCCTCTTTTGGGCGGTATGTGGCGGAACAGTTGATGAGCGAGATGCAGCAGCACCACTACGAGGTGGTGGAGATCCGGAAAAGCCAGGCGATCATGCTGCAGGAAAAGCGCGGCGAGTTCGGCCTTTCCCGCAATCCCGCCGAGGTCAGCCAGAGCGCGGCCGCCGGGGCCATGCTCACCGGCACCTACACTCCGAGCAAGGACAGCATCGTCATCAACGCCAGGATCATCGACAACCGGAGCGCCAAGCTCCTCGCCTCGGCAACGGCCATTATCCCGCGGAATCAACTGGCCGAGGAGTTGCTGGCGGATACCGCCTCCGTCCGAATGGAAAAACCGGAGCCGCTGTATCTGAAAAAACTGGAATTGTGACGAACTGGATAAACAATACCCATTGCAATCGCGGCTTTCCGCGATTGCAACAATTGTGATACGATGGCCGCAGGGATGCACGGAAACATGGCTTTTTAGGGAAAGAGCGCATACACGGTTCAGGGAGGACGGGATGAAAAAGGGAAGGAGAGAGGCGATACTCTGTTGCCTGGGGCTGGTGCTGTTTGCCGGCGCGGGATGTGTAACGGTTCAGCAGGATGCCACGCAGCCTGGTGGCGGCAAGCTGGAAGTCAAGACCGCTGCCGGCAAGATGACAAACGACACGGGGGCGGCGGAAGTGCGCAGGGTGCCGACCAAGTATAACGTCTATCAGTACATGCCCGAGAGCGCAAAAAACATGGGCTCGGAAATTCTCCTGGCAGACATGTCCAGGGAAGTGGCCGGGAAGGTCTATTATGAGCTGCAAGGGGAAGCGGAAGGGCAGAGCCTTGGCGGCAGAATTGCCGTGGTCAATGCCGTGCCCCTTTCCGATCTCAAGCGGGATACCGAGTTTGGCCGGGTCATGGGCGAATACCTGCTCACCGATCTGGC
>PHAW01000126.1 GCA_002841785.1 Deltaproteobacteria bacterium HGW-Deltaproteobacteria-3
GTGCTCTACGGAAATCTGGCCCCTGACGGCTGCGTGGTCAAGCAGTCGGCGGTGGCCGAAGAGATGCTCAAGCACAGCGGCCCGGCCCGGGTGTTCGAAGCCGAGGACGAGGCCCAGGCCGCTATTTTGGGCGGCAAGATCAAGGAAGGGGACGTGGTGGTCATCCGCTACTGCGGCCCCAAGGGCGGGCCCGGCATGCCGGAGATGCTCTCTCCGACCTCGGCCATTGTCGGCATGGGGCTGGGCAAGAGCGTGGCCCTGATCACCGACGGCCGTTTCAGCGGGGGAACCCAGGGCGCCTGCATCGGCCATGTCTCGCCGGAAGCGGCGGATGGCGGCCCCATTGCCTTTATCGAGGAAGGCGACCGGATCACCATCGATATCCGGCACAAATCCATTGAGCTGGTGGTGGCGGAAGGGGTTCTGGCCCAGCGGCAGCACAACTGGCAGCCGCCCGCGCCCAAGATCACCAGCGGCTACGCAGCCCGTTATGCCCGGCTGGTGACTTCCGGCAGCACCGGCGCCGTTTTGAGAGATGATGCCTGCAACCGGCAGGCGGATTGAGGATTGAAGGCAAGCACAGGCGGAGCGCCGGGTTGATCCGGCAGCGCCGCATAACGCCTGACGGGGAAGAGATGGCAGAGAGACGGATAACTCCAGGCGGCGTCCTGTGCAGCATCGTGGTGACCTTGGCCGTCCTTGCCGGTCCCGTTCGGGCGTCGACCGGGGGACCTGTTCCCTGGGAGATCACGGCGGACAGCCTCGTCCGTCTGGACGAACCGAGCAGTATCCTGGCCGAGGGCAATGTGGTCATGATCCGGCCCAAGAGTCTGGGGACCGGCGGCATGTTTATCAGGGCGGACTGGGCCCGGTACGATGTGGAGCGCGGCACGGTCAAGGCCCGGGGCAATGTCTACATTCTGTCCGGCCGGGACGAGATCACCGCCAAAAGCGTGGATATGGATCTTGGCTCCGAGACCGGCACCTTCAGGGATTCCACCATCTTCATGGCGGAAAACCACATGTATGTCACCGGGCAAGAGGTGGTGAAAACAGGGGAGTTCAGCTACCCTTGGTCGTTTACCAGCAGCACCACCAAGCTCACCGTGGACGGCATGGCCCAGATGACCAACGCCGTTTTTCATGTAAAAAACGCCCCCCTGGCCTATACCCCGTATTTCACCTTTCCGGCCAAGACCAAACGGGAAAGCGGCCTGCTCTTTCCGGAATGGTCCCACTCCAGCCGGAGCGGGTTGGGCCTCATGGTTCCGGTGTTTCTCAATGTCTCCCCCAGCACGGATATCACCCTGTATCCCGGCTACCTCTCCGAGAGGGGCGTCCAGTATGGCGGAGAATTCCGCTATGTGAAAGGGCCGGAATCCTACGGAACCTTCATGCTCAGTTACATGCGCGATGATCTTGTCGAAGGCGCGGATCTTACGGATGAATACAAAACGGACGGCCTTATCCGGAGAGAGGCCAACCGCTACTGGTTGCGGGGCAAGGCCAACCATGATTTCGGCGACAACCTGACCGGCAGGCTTGACCTTGACCTTGTTTCCGACCAGGATTACCTGCAGGAATTCAAGGAAGGCTCCATGGGCTATACGGCGAGCAATCTCCTGTTTCTCGATCAATTCGGCCGGGATCTCCGGGCGGAAACCATCTATGAGCGGGAGTCTTCCCTGCAGTTGGTCAAGGTGTGGTCGAACATGATTGCCAGCGGTGAATTGCGGACCAGGCAGGATACGCGCCATGACATCCTGCTTGGCACGGATGACGGGGACGGGGTGCTGGAAACCGGGGAATACTCCATTTTATCCCGGACTACCAGCCCCCTGCAGGCTTTGCCCCGCCTTGATTTCACCGGGCGCATACCCATCAGCGGCACGCGGATGAGCACCGCCTGGGATTCCGAATACGTCAACTACTGGCGCGAAGAGGGGGTCGGAACCCAGCGGTTGGATCTGCACCCCAAGCTGATCTCTTTTCTGCCCCGGGGCGGATGGCTCGAAGGCAAGGTCAGCGGCGGGGCTCGGGAAACTGCCTACCAGCTTGAATCCTACGGGGATTCCTCCTGGGACAAGGAGCGTTTCCAGGACCGGCAGGCCTACGATTTCACCGGCAACATGGCCACCATCCTGCTGCGCGATTTTGACCTGGGAAAATCCGATTGGCTTGAGCACATGATCAGGCCCAACCTCGTGTATGAATACCTTACCAGGACCCAGGAACTGCCACATCTTGGCGACAGCCTCGGGTATTTTGACGGCGTGGATCGGTTGGAGCGGAAAAACTGGCTGACCTGGCAGTTCAATAATTATTTCACCTTGGGCGGCGTTACGAAGAAGGGTGATTTCTGGAACCGCAATCTCGGTATCTTCAAGGTCTTGCAGACCTATGACCTGCGGGAGGAAAATCCGGAAAGTTCAGGCTTGTCCGCCGAAAGCAGGCGCTACGACTGGTCCGATCTCAGGTTTGAGGCGACAGTCTCCCCGGTGCCGAACTGGGCCCTCGGCTATCAGACCAACGTGAGCATGTACGGGAAAAACGTGACCCGGTATGAGTTGCTCAATCAGTACAATTTTACCGGCGGGCATTCGTTGGGCCTCAATTACCGCTATCTCCAGGACAGCGGCATGATCGCCCCCTATTTTTATACCGATCTCGGGGAATCTACCCATGACCTGATCGGCACGGCCGGGGTGCGGCTGACCGAAACCCTCACCGCCGATGCCTATCTGGTCAAGTCATTTTCCGAGAAACACACGGTGGAATCCCGGGTGCGCCTGACCTATCAACCCGCCTGCTGGATGGTGGAGCTGGAGACAAGCAGGACTCCCGATGACCAGCGGGTGATGCTCATCTTTTCCCTCGACGGTGTGGGCCGCTTTGCCCGTTTGGGCAAGAGCAATCTCTGATTCCGGGCGCAGGATGGCGGCATGACCATGGCGTATTACGACATCTTCAACGGGGATGCGGACGGTATCTGCGCCCTGCACCAGCTTCGCCTGGCAGAGCCTCGCGAGGCCACCCTGGTGACCGGGGTGAAGCGGGACATCCGGCTGCTTGAGCAGGTAGCCCAAGTGCGGGGGGCAGAACTCACCGTGCTGGATATCTCCCTGGACAGCAATCGGACCGCGCTGCTGCAACTGCTTGATTCCTGCCGGGTGTTCTATGTGGATCACCACTACGCAGGTGATCCGCCGCTCAGCCCTAACCTGATCGCCCACCTTGATCCCAGCCCTGAGATCTGCACCTCCCTCATTGTTGACGGGCTGTTGGGCGGACGTTTCCGGGGATGGGCCGTGGCCGCGGCCTTTGGCGACAATCTGCACGATTCGGCCCGCAAGGCGGCTGTTGCCCTGGATGTGTCCGAGGCTCAGGTGGGGGAGTTGCGGGAGCTGGGTGAGTTGATGAATTACAACGGCTACGGGCACAAGGTGGCGGACCTGCATCTGCCGCCCCAGGCTCTCTATGCCGCGGTGCAGCCCTATGCCGATCCCCTGGTCTTTTGTGCAGAGTCCCGGATTCCGGCCCTGTTGCGCCAGGGTTTTGCCGATGATCTCAGGCTGGCCAGGGAGGTGAAACCCCTGCGGGAAAAAGCCCATGGCCGGATTTTTGCTTTTCCTGCGGAAAAATGGGCCAGCCGGGTCGCCGGGGTGTTCAGCAACGAGCGGGCCAGGGAGAAACCGGACATGGCCCACGCCCTGCTGGTGGACAATGGCGACGCGACCTTCATGGTCAGCGTGCGTGCGCCTCTTGCCCGGCGTTTTGGCGCCGACAGCCTGTGCCGTGCTTTTTCCACCGGCGGCGGCCGGACCGCTGCCGGTGGGATCAATGCCCTGCCGGCCGGACAGGTTGAGGATTTTTTTCAGAAATTTTTCGAGGTGTTTTCCCCATGAGTTTTCCCGTGTTGCATAAAACCGTTGTTGGTCTGTCCCTTCTGCTGTCCTGCGCCATTTTTTCCTGCCCGCCGAGTTGGGCCGGAGCAGGAGAACCGCTGCCTCTGGCCGCCGACTTGGTCGAAGATGGTCAGGTTATCGATCTTGCCAGCCCGCGCTATCAGGAGCTGTTTCAGGAACTGGCGGGGCAGCACGGCTTCAGCCGGGAAGAACTGGACCGCCTTTTTGCCGGGGTCGCCATCAAGAAGCGGGTGCTGGAGCTCATGGATACCCAGTGGGAGGCCAAGCCCTATTTCGAGTACTCGCCGCGATTCATCACCCCGCAGATACTTCAGGAAGGAAAGAGGCTTCTGCGCGAACACCGGGAGCTGTTGGACCGGGTTGAAAAAGAACTTGGAGTCGAGCGGGAGATTGTCGTTGCCATCTGGGGAATTGAAAGCAAGTTCGGCGAGCACAAGGGGGGGTTCAGCATGTTTCAGACCCTCAATACCATGTTTGACGCCTATCCCCGCCGCAGCAAATTCTATCGGGCCCAGTTGATCGAATATCTCCTGCTCTGCCGGGAGAACGGGGTTGATCCGCTGGCCATCACCGGCTCCTATGGCGGTGCCTTTGGTCAGACGCAGTTCATTCCCTCAAGTTTCCGCCTTTATGCCGTGGATTTTGACGGGGATGGCCGCCGCGATGTCTGGGAGTCCGTACCCGATGTCCTGGCCAGCATTGCCAACTATCTCCAACGATTCGGCTGGACCTTCAAGGGGCCGGTCTACCACGAACTCGGGCCGAAGCTGAAGGGGGAGAAGCTGGAAAAAGCCTATGCCCAAGGACGGAAAGGCTTTGTTGCCCGCGCGGCGGTGAAAAAGATCCAGGATGTCGACCTGCCGCCTTCTCCGGAGAACAAGGAGCTGACCATTGTCGGCCTTGAGCTGCTGGACGGCGGGATGCGCTATGTGGCGGGCTATCCCAACTTCCAGGCCATCACCAAATGGAACAACTCCAACCGTTACGCCATGGCCGCCGTTGAACTGGCGGAAAAACTCAAAGAGTAGCGTTACCGGTTCCGGCTAGAAGTGAATTCTGTCCGATCTCACAATTTCAACGAGTTAGAACTCGTCGAAATTGGCGATCCATCCCTGGATCGCACGCAGGGTATCGAAAAGCGAGTTTTTCAATACCCTGCCAGGAGGGGGCGCTTCAGCGCTGAAAATACCGCTCGGTTTCCGTCTTGACCACCTGGGAGAGCAGCAGCAAGCCGACGATGTTGGGAATGGCCATCATCCCGTTCATCAGGTCGGAGAAATTCCAGACGAATTCCAGTTTCATCATCGCCCCCACGATCACCACCGCGACAAAAACCACCCGATACGGGGCAATGGCGCGGCGGCCCGCCAGATATTCGATGGCCTTTTCCCCGTAGTAATTCCAGCCGATCAGGGTGGAGTAGGCAAAAAGCGCCGTGGCCACGGCGACAATCACCACCCCGCCATTGCCCAGGGTTTCGCCGAAGCTGACGCTGGTCAGTTGCCCCGGCGCGACCCCTTCCAGCCAAGCGTGACCGGTCAGGATCACCAGCGCGGTAATGGTGCAGACCACCAGGGTGTCGATGAAGGTCTGGGTCATGCTCACCAGCGCCTGCCTGACCGGATCGCGGGTCCGGGCGGCGGCCGCGGCAATGGGGGAGGAGCCCAACCCCGACTCGTTGGAAAAGACGCCGCGGGCGATGCCGTAGCGCATGGAGGCGGCCACCACCGAGCCGGCAAAGCCGCCGCTGGCTGCGATGGGGGTAAAGGCGTGTTGGAAGATCAGCCCCAGGGCGTGGGGGATTTCGCCGAGGTTGAGCGCCAGCACCAGCAGCGCGGCACTGACATAGCCGACGATCATGAACGGCACCAGGAGCGAGGTGAACCGGCCGATGGACTTGATGCCGCCTAAAATCACCAGGCCGGTAAGGAGCATCAGCACCGTGCCGGTGATCCAGGGCTCGATGTTGAAGGTTGACTGAAAGATGGTGGCCACGGCATTGGCCTGGGCCATATTGCCGATGCCGAAGGTGGCCAGGGCGGTGAACAGGGCGAAGAGCCAGGCCAGCTTGGGGAGACC
>PHAW01000127.1 GCA_002841785.1 Deltaproteobacteria bacterium HGW-Deltaproteobacteria-3
CCCCACAAGCTGCGCGGGATCGATGAGCAGCGGATTGCCGGCAAAGGCCGAGAGGCTCATGTAGGGCGAATTGCCGGAACTGGAACTCACCGGGCCGGAAGGCAATATCTGCCAATGGACCTGCCCGGCCGCCTTCAGGTAATCGATGAACTCGAAGGCGGACTTGCCAAGGGTGCCGATGCCGAAAGGCCCCGGCAGGGAGGTAAGATGCAGAAGGACGCCGCTGCTTCGCTGGTTGTGCATGGTTGTCGTCCTCTCTTGTTTATGATTGTCATGGCCGCGCGGCGCAACGACAGACAGGGATGCCTGTCTGTATCATACAGAATGGTCGCCCGGCCTCCAATTAAAAAACTTTCGAACGCTCCCGCCATCTCATATACTGAAAATATTTTCAATATCCTCAAGCAGTTGCCGACCCAGCAGACACCGGGTATTATAAGAGCTTGCCCGTAAATAATCTTTTCAGGGATCGCGCCGGATTTTGAGACGGATTTGGGTGGGACGATTGAGCAAAACCACAGGCGTAGCAGCGCTGCGGCGAGGATTTTGCGATTGAGGAGCGGCCAAAGACGGCCAAAAGCCGGATGCGAGCACCAAAGATTTATTTACGGACAAGCTCTAAGGCAACCTGAACCGGGCCTTGCAACAACCTGTTTCCCGGCGCCTGCCGGAGAATGCAGAAAACGGCTGGTTACTTCAAGAGCCAACGAAAAAGGAGCCCATGGCATGACCCTTTCCACCCTTGGCAATTGTATCGGGGGCATCGGCCTCTTCCTGCTCGGCATGCAGCTCATGACCGAGGGCCTCAAGATTGCCGCGGGCAAGACCCTGCGCGACATCCTGGAGCGTTCCACCGCCACTCCGTTGAGGGGGATCCTCTCCGGCGCCTTCATCACCTCCCTGGTGCAATCTTCCAGCGCGGTGACCGTGGCCACCATCGGCTTTGTCAATGCCGGCCTCATGGACCTCCTGCAGGCCGTCACCGTTATCTATGGAAGCAATATCGGCACCACCATGACCGGCTGGCTGGTGAGCCTGGTCGGCTTCAAATTCGACATCAAGATCTTTGCCCTGCCCCTCATCGGGCTTGGCATGTTTCTGCGCCTCACCAAGGGCAACGGCCGCTCCGGCGCCGTCGGTGAAACGCTTGCCGGTTTCGGCGTTTTTTTTCTAGGGATCGATCTGCTCCGGGCGACCTTTGCCGAAACAGGGATCAACCTGCCGCTCACTCTCTTAGGCGGCGGCGTGGGAAGTCATTTCACCTTCCTGGTCCTCGGCTTTCTGCTGACCGTGGCGATGCAATCCTCCAGTGCAGCCATTGCCATAACCCTCACCGCCACCGCCGGAGGCTTTATCCCCTTTGACAGCGGAGCCTCTCTGGTCATCGGCGCCAATATCGGTTCCACCTCGACCGCCGCCCTGGCCGCGCTCGGCGCCACCCCCAACGCCAAGCGGGTTGCCACGGCCCACGTCATCTTCAACCTGGCAACCGGCGTCGTGGCCCTCCTGCTGCTCCCTTTTCTCCTTCACGCCCTGACCATTTTCCCGCAGATCCTGCAGGTGCAAACCAACGCCACGATGCTGCTCGCCCTGTTCCATTCCGTCTTCAACATCCTTGGGGTCTGCCTGATGTGGCCATTCACCCAATTCATGGTCACCCGCCTCAAGGGCTGGTTCCGTTCCCATGAAGAGGACGAGGCGCAGCCCCTGTATCTGGATAAAAATATCGCCGCCACCCCGGTGCTGGCTTTCCATGCCCTGGCCAAGGAAATTGAACGGATCGGCAACATTGCCCGCCGCATGGCCAAGGGAGCCATGAGCAGCGAGACAGGGCCAAGCCTCCAGCTCGATGCCGACCGCCGCACTTTGCTCAAGCTGGAGATCGAGGCAGGCAACTTCATCAATCTGATCCGGAGGGGCAATCTGCCGGAAGAGCTTGACCATGTGCTCCCCAATGCCCTGCGAGTCACCAGCTACTACCGCGAAGTTGCGGACGTGTCCCTGCGGATCGCCCAGATGCAGCAACAGAGCCGCCTGCTGGCGAACACGGCACTGGCCCAGGAAATAGGCCTGTACAAACAGCATGTGGTGAAACTACTGGATTTGACCGATGTGGCCAGAAAGGACTATACGCCGGAGGAATGCGCCGCCTTGTTCATGGAAACCGAGGAGATGTACCGGCATCTCAAATCAAGCCTGCTCAAGGCGGGAACCAAGAGCCTGCTGCCGGTGGGGCTGATGGTGTCGCTCATCGACCTGATGAGCGATGTCCGGCGCATTGCCGACCAGATCGAAAAAGGCGCCCGCTACCTGACCACCCTGACCACGGCCATGCCGGCAGAGGACAAGCCCAGCCTTGTTCAGGAAGCGGCATGAAGAAGATGCCTCACCGGTAGAGACCCTGGTCGGCAATGTAGTCCGCCACTGACGCGGGGACAAGAGCCCGGACAGACCTGCCCTGCCGGATTGCCTCCCGGATCTCGGTGGAAGAAACCTTCATCGGCGCCATGGCCACCGGATGGATGGCGCCCCGGCCGGGCTCTCCCTGCCAGCACCCTTGATTTTCCGCAAAAGTGTAGCCGGGAAAATTTGCCGCCACGGTCTGCCCGCACGACTGCCGGCAATGATCAGGCCTGCCGATCACCACAAAAGAAGCGTAATCCAGCAACTCCCGGCGGGCCTTCCAGGTATGGATCTCGGCAAAGGCATCCATGCCGATGATGAAAAACAGCTCGATCCCGGGCCCCAGCCAGAGACGCAAGGCCTTCAGGGTATCGATGCTGAAGGAGGGCCCCACGCGTTGAGCCTCCAGCCTGGAGACAAAAAAACCGGATTCCCCGGCCAAGGCCAGCTCCAGCATCGCAGCCCGGTGCGCAAAGGCGGAGATGGAGTAGGTAGGTTTGTGCGGCGGCAGAAAGGCAGGAACAAAAAGGATGCTCGAAAGGACCAGCGCCTTGCGGACAGCCCCGGCAACGGCGAGATGGCCGTTATGCACCGGGTCGAAGGTGCCGCCCAGGATGCCGACCCGCCGGCCGAGGTTATGGGGAAGTTCCACCCTGCTCTCTCCGGAGTCCTGCTTAAGCGCGGACCTGCCCTTCGCCGTAAACGATGAACTTCCGGGTGGTCAGCTCTTTCAACCCCATGGGGCCATAAGCGTGCAGCTTGGTGGTGCTGATGCCGATCTCCGCGCCCAGGCCGAACTGGCCGCCGTCGGTGAACCGGGTGGAGGCGTTGATCATCACCGCCGAGGCGTCCACCTCGCGGAGGAAGCGCTGCCCGTTGGCATAGCTGTTGGTGACGATCACCTCGGTATGCTGGGAGCCGTACCGGACAATATGGTCCATGGCCGCATCCAGATCATCCACCACCCGCACCGCCAGGATCAGATCGAGAAACTCCATGCCGTAATCCGTGGGCAGGGCCGCGGTGATCTCCGGCAGCAGAGCCCTGGCCTGCGCACAGCCCCGCAGCTCGACCCCACACTTCTTCAATTCGTCCCAGACCTTGGGCAAAAAGGCGGCGGCGATATCCTTATGGACCAGCAACGCTTCCAGGGCGTTGCATACTCCGGGCCGCTGCACCTTGCCGTTCATCACGATGTTCACCGCCATGTCCAGATCCGCGCTGACATCGACAAAGACATGGCACACGCCCTTGTAATGCTTGAGCACCGGAATGCGGGAATTCTCGGCCACGAAACGGATCAAGCCCTCGCCGCCGCGCGGGATGATCAGGTCGATCTGCTCGTCAAGGGCCAGCATGGCCGTAACCGCCTCGCGGTCCGTGACCGGGATCACCTGCACGGCCGCAGCCTCGATCTGTTCCGCGGCCAGCGATTCCTGCAGTACCTTGGCCAGGGCCAGATTGGAATGGATGGCCTCGGAACCGCCCCGCAGCAGGATGGCGTTGCCCGCCTTGAGGCAGAGGGCTGCGGCATCCACGGTCACATTGGGCCGCGATTCGTAGATCATGCCGATAACCCCCAAGGGGATGCGCATCCTGCCGACGGTTATGCCGGAAGGCCGTTTGGCCATCTCGTCGATCTCGCCCACCGGATCGGGCAGGGCGGCAACCTCGCGCAACCCCCCGACCATGCTGTCGATCACCTTGCCGGTGAGGGCCAGCCGGTCGAGCATGGCAGCGGACAGTCCCTTGGCGCGGCCCGCGGCAAGATCCTTTTCATTCTCCTGCTGGATATACCCCTTCTGGGCAAGAAGCGACTCGGCCATCTTCAGCAGGGCATTGTTCTTGGCCGTGGTGGAAAGATTGGCCATGTTCCGGGAGGCCTTTTTGGCCGCCATTGCCATCTGTTTGATGGTTTCCTGGATGGACATGTCGTATGCTCCTTTAGCAGCGTTCAGCGAATAGCTGTAAGCTGATAGCTGCAATCTATAATATCACTAAATTGTCGCGGTGGATAATCTCGTCGCTGTCTTTCGGCCGCTCCAGCATCTGTTCGATCTGGCTGGTCTTCGCGCCCTTGATCCGGTCGATATCTCCGGACCCGTAGTTGACCAGCCCTGCAGCCAGAGGCTCGCCCTGTTCGTTGACGCAATGGACCGGCGCCCCGATGCCGAACTTGCCTCTCACCTCAAGGATGCCGGAAGGAAGCAGGCTTTTGCCCCCTTGCAGCACGGCCTTGCACGCCCCACCATCCAGAACCAGAAAACCTTGCGGCCGCAGGGTATAGGCAATCCAATGCTTGCGGCTGGCCAGTTTTTCCTTCTGGGGCAGAAAGAAGGTGCCGACCAGCTCTCCGGCAAACAGCCGGGAGATGGTGTCCGGCTCGCGGCCCGGGCCGATGAAGCAACACCCGCCCCGCGCCGAGACCATCTTGGCGGCCTTGACCTTGCTCCCCATGCCGCCGGTGCCCACGCCGCTGTGCACCGTGCCCACCATGCCCAGCACCGCGGCGTCGATCCTGGCCACGGTATGAACCGGCTTGGCCTCGGGGTTGGTGAGGGGGTTGGCTGAGAACAGGCCGGAAACATCGGTCAGGCAGACAAAGATATCCGCCTCGGTGAGGTTGGTGACCATGGCGCCCAGGGCGTCGTTGTCGCCAAAGCGCAGCGTGTCGTTTTCGTTGATGATGGGGACCAGGCCCCAATCCAGCAGGGTAAAGAGGGTGTTGCGGACATTGAGATACCGGTCCCGGTGGGACAGGGCGTCGTGGGTAAGCAGAACCTGGGCCACCTTCTGGCCCAATTGCTCGAAGATCTTTTCATAGGAACGCATCAGGCTGCTCTGGCCGATGGCGGCGGCAGCCTGTTTTTCGCGCAGGCTCAAGGCCCGGTCGCCAAGGCCCATCTTCCGCCGGCCGGCTGCAACCGCGCCGGAACTGACCAGAATCACCTGCCGCCCGCTCTGGCGCAGGGCGCAGATCTCCTTGGCCAGCGCGTCCAGCACGGGCAGGTTCAATCCTTCCCCGGTGGTAAGGACGGCGCTGCCCACCTTGATCACTACCCTTTTGGCCCGATCCAGAAACCGGCGCCGCAGCGCCAGGTCTTCGTCATGCTCCATCGCTGTGGTCATCACGCCTCTCTTTCTGTCAGCATCTCTCCCAACGCTTCCTGCAACTGCGCGAGCCCTT
>PHAW01000128.1 GCA_002841785.1 Deltaproteobacteria bacterium HGW-Deltaproteobacteria-3
CGCCTGCTGAAGGAAACCCCCAGCAACACCTGGATCAGGGTCCACGGCCTGCATGACGCCGAGGCGGTGGACAGGTTCTGCCTCGAGTTCGGCCTGCATCCACTGACCATTGAAGACATCCTCCACACCGGCCAGCGTCCGAAGATCGACCATTACGAGGAGTACCTGTTTTTGGTCATCAACCTGATCAACTATGACGACGCCGCCAGGGAGATGAGCATGGAGCAGATCAGCTTCGTGCTCGGCTCCGGGTACCTCCTCACCTTCCACGAAAAAGACGACGACATCTTTGACGACGTGCTGGCCCGCCTGGAAACCAACAAGGGCCGCATCCGGAAACTGGGGACCGACTATCTGTTGTATTCCCTGCTGGACAGGGTGGTTGACAATTTCTTTTCCGTCCTCGAAAAAATCGGCGAGGAGATCGAGGATCTGGAAGAGGAGTTGATCGCCGCGCCTTCCCCGGAAACCCTCCAGGCCATCCACTCCCTGAAACGGGAGATGATCCTGCTCCGCAAGTCGGTCTGGCCGCTTCGCGAGGTGATCCACGGACTCCAGCGGGATGAGACCGCGTTCATGGGGGAATCGACCAGGATCTTTCTCAAGGATCTCTACGATCATACCATCCAGGTGCTCGACACGGTGGAAACCTTCCGGGACATCATCTCCGGCATGATCGACATCTACCTTTCCTCGGTGAGCAACCGGATGAACGAGATCATCAAGGTCTTGACCGTCTTCGCGGTGATCTTCATCCCCCTCACCTTCATCACCAGCCTGTACGGCATGAACTTCAACACCGGCGCGAGTCCGTTCAACATGCCGGAGCTCAACTGGTATTTCGGCTACCCCTTTGCCCTCCTGCTGATGGCGGGCACAGTCCTCGCCATGCTGGCCTACTTCAAAAAGAAGCAGTGGTTCTGAACGAACTGCAAGAGAAATCCCCTTGCCGCCGGGCCCTTCCTCCATGATATACTGCTGTGGAGCGGCATGCCGATGGCGAGCGCGCTTTCCGCGGCCATAAAAACCAAAAAAAAACGTGGCAGATAATTTAGTTTGTAATTATAAAATTAAATACTGAAACATTCAGGGAAGGCTTCTCGCCTCCCTCCGGCCTGCACACAAGAGAACACGGAACCATGACCCGGCCACTATCTCCTTGCGAAAACACCAATCGCCGCCTTTTCGCCTGGCGCAGGCTCTGCCCCCTGTGTGTTGCCCTCCTGCTGGCAGCCTTTTTTTCCCCTGCCGCCGGGGCGGCCACTGAGGCCCCGCCCAGGCCGGAGGTGTGGACAGTTCGCAATGCGGTGCTTTTTGCCGTGCGGAACAACCCGGACAGTCGGATGGGGAAAAACCGGATCGAGGCGGCCCAGGCCGCCATCGCCATGGAGAGATCCTCCTTTTCCCCGAGGCTTGACCTGAACTCCCGCTACGAGCAAACCGACAACCCCATGTATTCCTTCGGCAACATCCTCAACCAGGGAACCTTCACCAACGCCATCGATTTCAACAATCCCGGCCGCACCGATACCCTGAACATGGGGGTCCGGCTCGGCTACCGCTTTTTCAACGGCGGCCGCGACCTGGCCGGGTTGAAGGCCGCCGAAGCCCAGGCGGTCTCTTCACGCATGGAGCTCGGGGCGGTCCGGGCCCAGCTCGCCTTTGAGGTGGTCCGGACCTTTCAGCTCGTCATCCAGGCCGAAGAGCTGGTCATGGCGCGGCAGTCATCGGTGGATGCGATCACTGCCTCCCTGGCCGTGGCGCAGGCCCGTTACCGGGAAGGAGTCCTGCTGAAGGCCGACCTCCTTGATCTGGAGGTGCAACAGGCCACGGCGCGGGAAAACTTGAGCCAGGCCCGCCACACCCTTGAGTTACGCCGCAGGATCTTCCTCGGCCTGATGGGGCTTGACGATGGCCCGACGGCGCTTGACCCGGCCCAGGGCTGCGTTCAGGAAATACCGCAGGCCGCAGGCCCTGAACACCGTTTTGAGCTGAAAAGCATGGAGGCCCTCATCCTGGCGGCCAAGGCCAAGGTCCGCCAAGCCCAGGGTGGCTATTATCCCTCCCTGGAAGGCTATGCCGGATACGACACCGACACGGGCTATGTCACCGGCGGCTCCGGCGAATCATGGCAGGCCGGAGTCACATTGCGGTTCAACCTCTCCGAGGGCGGCCGGACCGGGGCCGAGGTTGCCAGGGCCTCCGCCCTGCTGGCCGAAGCGCAGGAACAAAAACGCAAAACCGAACTGGCCATCACCCTTGAGGTGAAGCAGGCGGAGTTGGCCCTGCAAGAGGCCGGGGAGCGTTTGCAGATTACGGAAAAGAGCGTGGCCCAGGCCCAGGAAAGCGCACGCATCAACCGGCTCCGCTTCAAGGAGGGCACCCTGCTCTCCGCCGATCTGCTCGGGGTGGAAAACCGGTTGACCGACGCCCAGGTGCGGCGCATCGCGGCGGAAACCTCCCGGCGCATTGCCGTTGCCGATTTGCGGCGCGCCCTGGGCCTGGACCAGTTTCCGGAAACACCGGAAACCACAAACTAAAAAAATGGCGATCGAATTAAGATAAAATCGTAACCGCTCGAAATCTACTTCAAACAGGTGCTTCGACAGGCTCAGCATGAACGGATCAATACGCTAAGACAATATCCGCTCACCCTGAGCCTGTCGAAGGGCCGTTGTTACGACCCGTCAAATAAGCCCTGAAACAGGAAATCGAAACCATGCTGCACAAATATCTTTTTTCCTTGCTTCCCCTGTGCCTGCTCCTCACCGCCGCCGGGTGCAAGGATCCCGGCCACAACGGCGCCAGCCAGCCCCTTCCCGTTGCGCAAGTGCGGGTGATCACCGTGGCCGGCCAGGCGGCCCAGCGGCAAAAGGAGGTGGCCGGCGCCGTGGAATCGCTCCAGCGGGCGACCATCGGTGCCAAGATATCCGGGCCCATCGAGGAGATGCCCGTGGAACTGGGATCCGCGGTGAAAAAAGGCGCGCTGCTGGCACGGATCAGCGCCGGGGAGATTGCCGCCCGGCTGTCGCAGGCCGAGACGCAATTCGGGCAGGCGCAACGGAATTTAGACCGCGAAAAACGGTTGCTGGCACAAGACGCTTCCACCCGGGAAACAGTAAAATCCCTGGAAGATGCCTACCGGATGGCTGAGGCAGGCCTTCGCGAAGCCAGGGCCATGCGCGACTACACCCTGATCACCGCCCCCTTTGCCGGGATCATCTCGCAGAAAATGGCCAATGCCGGCGATCTGGCCACCCCGGGGATGCCCCTCCTGGTATTGGAAAACACCGGACAATTGCAGGTAGTAGCCGCAGTACCGGAGGGGGCGGCCCTGAAAATCAAAAAAGGGGACGCACTTGCCGTTACGGTCCCGGCGGCCGAATTTTCCCAGACCGGAACCGTGAGCGAAATCGGGCCGTCGGCGGACACCGCCTCACGGACCGCGCTGGTGAAAATCAGAGTCCACGGCGGCGATTCCTTGCGACCCGGGCAGTACGCCCGGGTCGCTCTTCCCGGCGGGGACGGCGTCAATACCTTGCTGGTGCCGGAAACAGCGTTGTTTCGCTTCGGCCAGATGGAGCGGATTTTTGTGATACACAACAATACCGCCCAGTTGCGCCTGGTGCGCAGCGGGGAACACCGGGAAGGCCAGGCGGAGATCCTCACCGGCCTCAACGGAGGAGAGCAGGTCGTGATCCAGGGCGGAGAGCGGCTTGTTGACGGACAACCCGTAACCATCGTGCCGTGATGAACCACACCCCGGACAACCAACACGGCTTTGCCGGCAGGCTCGCCTCGGTTTTCATCGAATCCAGGCTGACCATCATCCTGATCATCGCCTCCCTGCTCCTCGGAATCGTGGCCGTTGCCATGCTGCCGCGGGAAGAGGAACCGCAGATCAAGGTGCCGATGATCGACGTCATGGTCGCCATGCCCGGCGCCACCCCAAAGGAGGTGGAGGAACGCGTCTCCATCCCCATGGAAAAGCTCCTCTACGAATTGCCCGGGGTGGAATACATCTACACCACCTCCATGCCGGGTCAGTGCCTGCTCGTTGCCCGCTTCTACGTGGGCGAGAAGATGGAAGACGCCATCGTCCGCCTCAACCAGAAGCTGGCCACCAACTTCGACCGCATCCCCCACGGCGTCGTGCCGCCGCTGGTCAAGCCGCACACCATCGACGATGTGCCGGTGCTCGCCCTGACCCTGCACAGCCCGCGCTATGACCATTACACCCTCCGGCGGCTCGCCTCCCAGCTTGACGATGCGGTCAAGAACATCCCCGAGGTGGCCGAGACCAAGCTCATCGGCGGCGCCCGGCGTCAGGTGCGGGTCCTCTTCGATCCCGCCCGCCTTGCCGCCCGCGGGTTGACTGCAACGGAGATCATTCCCAAGCTGCAACAGGCCAATCTGCAATCGTATTCCGGCACCCTGCAATCCCTGAACACGGAAATCCTTCTGCAGACCGGCCGGTTTCTCACCTCGGCCAAGGAAGTCGGCCGCATCGTCGTCGGTGTGTACAACAACCGGCCTGTGTATCTCGACGAGGTGGCCGGCGTGGTCGATGGCCCGGAAGACCCCACCAACTATGTCCTTTTCGGTTCAGGCAAGGGGCAGCCGGAAGAGGCGGCCGTCACCCTCTCTCTGGCCAAGCGGCCGGGGGCCAACGCCGTGCAGGTGGTGGAAACGGTGCTGGCCAAGATCGAGACCCTCAAGGGCACCCTCATACCCAGCGATGTCACGGTGAGCGTGACCAGGAACTACGGCGAAACCGCAGCGGAGAAATCCAACGAACTGTTGCTGCACATGGGCATCGCCGTGTTCGGGGTGACCCTGCTGATCCTTTTCTTTTTAGGCTGGAGGGAGTCGGTCATCGTCATCCTTGCCATCCCCTCGACCCTGGCGTTGACCCTGTTGCTCTTTTATCTGTACGGCTATACCTTAAACCGCATCACCCTCTTCGCCCTGATCTTTTCCATCGGCATCCTGGTGGACGACGCCATCGTGGTGGTGGAAAACATTGTCCGCCACCTCCGGCTGCCGTGCCATCGCCATCGAAGCGGTGAACGAGGTGGGCAACCCGACCATCCTCGCCACCTGGGCGGTGATCGCCGCCATTCTGCCCATGGCCTTTGTCGGCGGGCTGATGGGCCCCTACATGCGGCCGATCCCCATCGGCTCCTCCGCGGCGATGATTTTTTCGCTGCTCATCGCCTTCACCGTTACCCCCTGGGCCGCCGTACGGGTGCTGAGAAAGAAGATCTCCCCCAACAACACCTCTCCGGCCCCAGAGCACATAGCGGCAGACCATGATCACGCGCCGACGGATTTCTTTACCCGTCTCTATCACCGGGCCATGGACCCCCTCCTTGCCCACGCCCGCTGGCGGCTGGTCTTTTTCCTGTCCATCAGCGGGCTGCTCCTCGGCTCCTGCGCCATGGTCTATTTCGGGCTGGTCAAGGTCAAGATGCTCCCCTTTGACAACAAGAGCGAGTTCCAGATTATTTTGGACATGCCCGAGGGCGCCCCCCTGGAAAAAACCACCCAGGTCGCCAGGGAAATGGCCGCGCTCATCGCCCGGGAACCGGAAGTGGTCAACTATCAGGTGTATGCCGGGACTGCCTCGCCCTACAATTTCAACGGCCTGGTTCGCCATTACTACCTGCGCAACAACACCAACCTGGCGGATATCCAGATCAACCTGCGGCCCAAGGGTGAACGCAAGGCCCAAAGCCACGAGGTCGCCAAACGCATCCGGCCTCAGGTTGCGGCAATCGCGGAAAAGTACGGCGCCGCCGTGGCAGTGGCCGAAGTGCCGCCGGGGCCGCCGGTGCTGCAAACCCTGGTCGCCGAGATCTACGGCCGGACCGATGAGCAGCGGCTCAAGCTGGCAGCCAGGGTCAAGGATCTTTTCGCCACCACGGAAGGGGTGGTCGATATTGACTGGTACCGGGAGGCGGAGCGAGTCAAAACCGTGATCGCGGTGGACAAGGAAAAAGGAGCCCTCAACGGTATTTCCGAAGGCGAAATCACCCAGGCCGTCGATCTGGCGGTCAAGGGCTTGGCCGTCAGCCTGTTGCACCTGCCCGAGGACAAGGAAGGGATCAGTATCGTGCTGGAGCTGCCCCGGGCAGAGCGGGCGCGGATTGAGAGCATCCTCAACACCCAGCTCCGCTCCGGCCTCAACCCGGCAGGCCCCCTGGTCCCCCTGCGGGAGTTGGTCACGGTCAGCGAAGCGCCCATTGACCAGCCCATCTACCGCAAGAACCTCAAACCGGTTATCTATGTGACGGCCGACGTGGCCGGGGCGGCGGAAAGCCCGGCCTACGCCATCTTCGCCCTGAACAAGAAAATTGCCGAACTCGACGGCAGGGATTACGGGGGCGAGCAGAAAGCGATCTCCGTCTACAACCTCAAGCAGCCCTTTTCCGAGCTGGAACCGGCGATCAAGTGGGACGGGGAGTGGCACATCACCCTGGAGGTCTTCCGGGATCTGGGCTTCGCCTTCTGCGCGGTGATGATCCTCATCTAC
>PHAW01000384.1 GCA_002841785.1 Deltaproteobacteria bacterium HGW-Deltaproteobacteria-3
CCGCAACCCTTGTTCGCCGAGATCTCCCTTGCGGATGCTGACCCAATAATCGCAGTCGGAAATCGCCGATTGGGCGATGGTGCCGATGCTGCCGATGGTCTTCAGGGAATGGATGCAGGGTTTATCGGTAAAAGGGGAAGGCCTGTCCGTCCGCATGGCGGAAGAATTGGGGAAATAGCGGCGAAAAAGCTCGTGGGGAAATTCTTCCGCCGGGTTGAAGAGGTGGATGCCGTAGGGGCAGTTCGCGTCGTCGATAAACCCGGGGAGATCCGGATAGTTGCTGTGGAGCAAATAAGGAAGAACCTTGAGCAGGAGGTTGCCCTGGTGCGTGTTGAAGAGCATCGCCTTGGCTTTCCGTTCCTCATTGTATTGGAGGTAGCGGGTTAGCTTTTGCTGGAAGGAGCTCGCGGCGATTTCCGGTTTGGTCTCCATGGGGCGGTCGTTTCCTTGTAAGGGCGGCAACGTCTCAGGTCGCTTGGCTTATGGCCTCATGCAGGCGAACCGCCTGCACTGTTTTGCGTACGTCATGCACGCGCAGGATATCCGCTCCCTGCGCGGCGCAATAGGAAGAAATCAGCGCCGTGGCGAGATCCCGGTCCTGGGTTTCCAGGCCAAGGAGCCTGCCGATGAAACTCTTGCGGGAATGTCCGACGAGAAGCGGGCATGCCAGCTTTTTGAACGCGGGCAAATGTTTGAGAATTGTCAGGTTATGCTCTACAGTTTTGCCGAACCCCAGTCCGGGGTCAACAATAATCTGCTCCCGGTCAAGCCCCTGAAGTGTTGCCCAGGATATGCGCTCAGCCAGAAAATCCATGATCTCCCCGACAACATCATCGTACACCGGTTCGTCCTGCATGTCTTTGGGAGTTTTGCGCATATGCATGAGGATGACCGGCGCCTGGGTCGAAGCGCAGGCCGCTCACATCATTGATAATATCCGCCCCTGCCGTCAGGGCCTGGCGCGCTACTTCCGCCTTGGTCGTATCAATGGAAATCGGGATGCTGCGATGCAGCCCGCGGATGCAGGCAATGGCGGGAAGAACCCGGCGCAGCTCCTCGTGTTCCGGTACGGCCTCCGCATAGGGGCGGGTTGATTCGCCGCCGACATCAATGAGATCAGCCCCGCTTTCCAGCATGGCCCTGACCTGGGAGGAGAGGGCTTCAGCCCGGGTAAAGCGGCCGCCATCGGAAAAAGAATCCGGGGTGACGTTGAGAATTCCCATGACCAGCGGACGGAGGCCAAAGGCTAGGGTTGCGTTTTTGGTTCTTATCTGCACGGAGCGCCCTGTAAATGGGTGAGCCCTCTGAGCGGGTGGACCGCCAAAGGGCTCAAGGTGCTGGAAGATGTGCGCAGGGGCATGGGCTGTCCGGTGGGGTTATTGCTCCGCTGGAGTCTCCGCCGGGGCTGCCGTTTTGCCCCCACGTCCCATGAGTGTCTCGATATCTTCAAGGCCGAGGGTTTCCTTTTCAAGGAGCGCCTGGGCAATGGCTCGCAATACCGCAATGTTTTCCGAAAGCAGTTGGTGGACCTTTTC
>PHAW01000385.1:0-642 GCA_002841785.1 Deltaproteobacteria bacterium HGW-Deltaproteobacteria-3
GAGACCCGCACGTTAAGGGGCGCATCCGCTCCATCCAGATGCAGATGGCCAGGCAACGGATGATGTCCGAGGTGCCCAAGGCCGACGTGGTGATCACCAACCCCACCCGCCTGGCCATTGCCCTTCGCTACGATGCGCTGGCCATGGCCGCGCCCACGGTGCTGGCAAAAGGCGCCGGGGTCATCGCCCAGCGGATCCGGGAAATTGCCCAGGAGCATTCCATTCCCCTGGTCGAGGACAAACCCCTGGCCCAGGCCCTGTACAAAAACGTGGGGCTGGGCGAGACCATCCCCGAAAACCTGTTCCAGACCGTGGCCGAGGTTTTGGCCTATGTATACAATGTGAAACGAAAAAGGGCCTGATTGCATGAATACCGCAACCTTCCCCCTGCCCCCGGAATCAACCCTTACCACTGCGGGTCCGCACAACCATGGCAGATAACCCCGGCGCCGCAACAGGGCTGAAAGCAATGAATTTCGAGATGTCGGGCCTCTTCGTGGCGCTCGGGGTCGTGGCCATCCTCATGGTCATGATCGTGCCGCTGCCGCCCTTCCTGCTCGACATGCTGCTCTCCTTCAACATCACCATCGGCATGCTCATCCTGCTGATGAGCATGTACAACACCAACCCGCTGGATTTTTC
>PHAW01000385.1:712-1612 GCA_002841785.1 Deltaproteobacteria bacterium HGW-Deltaproteobacteria-3
ATCCAGTCCTTCGGCAATTTTGTGGTGGGCGGCAATTTTGCCGTGGGCATCATCATCTTCCTGATCATGGTGCTGATCAATTTCGTGGTTATCACCAAGGGCTCCGGCCGTATCGCCGAGGTAGCGGCCCGCTTTACCCTGGACGCCATGCCCGGCAAGCAAATGGCCATCGATGCGGATCTCAACGCCGGCCTGATCAACGAAGCGGAAGCGAAACGCCGCCGGTCGGAGGTCAGCCGCCAGTCGGAATTTTACGGAGCCATGGACGGCGCCAGCAAATTCGTGCGCGGCGAAGCCGTGGCCAGCCTGGTGATCATGGTCATCAATGTCATCGGCGGTTTCTTCATCGGCGCCATCATGCAGAACATGCAGGCCGCCCAGGCAGCGGAAACCTATACCCTGCTCACCATCGGCGACGGGCTGGTCTCCCAGATCCCGGCCCTGGTCATCTCCACCTCCGCAGGCATCATTGTCAGCCGGGCCGCCTCCGATGTCAGCATGGGCAAGGAGTTCATGCAACAGTTCGGCCTCCAGCCCCAGGCCCTGGCGGTTTCTTCCGGAATCATCATCCTGTTCGGCCTGATCCCCGGACTGCCGCATCTTCCCTTTCTCCTGCTGGGTGTGCTCATGGGCGGCGTCTCCCTGCTCGCCTTCAATAAAACCGCGGCAGATAAGGAAGAGCAGAAAGTCGAAGCGGAAAAGGAAAAAAAGGCGGCCACCCCGCTGCCCGGCGCGCCGGAAACGGTGGAAAGCCTGTTGCCTTTGGATATCCTGCAACTTGAAGTGGGATACGGCCTCATTCCCCTGGTTGACGAGGCCCAGGAAGGCGACCTGCTGGAGCGGATCCGGGCGATACGCAGACAGTTCGCCATGGACATGGGCATGATTATCCCCCCCTTG
>PHAW01000129.1 GCA_002841785.1 Deltaproteobacteria bacterium HGW-Deltaproteobacteria-3
CCGGGATGATCGGCCCCACCCTGGACAATCTGAAGGAAGCGGCGGCCGGCGAAAAGCATGAATACTCCATCATGTATCCCGGCTTTGCCACCGTGGCCAGGGACGAGGGATTCATCGAAATCGCCGATATCTTCCTGGCCATTGCCGTGGCGGAAAAGCAGCACGAAAAACGCTATCTGGAACTGGCCGCCAACATTCTGGGAGGACGGGTTTTCAAACGGGACACCCCGGTGGTCTGGCGCTGTCGGAACTGCGGCTATCTGCACCATGGCACCGAGGCGCTGGCCGAATGCCCCGCCTGCGCCCACGCCCAGGCGCACTTCGAACTGCTCGGCGAAAACTGGTAAAAATGAGGCGGTGGCGGTGATGAGTTCCGCCCAGTTGGGCGCCACCCTGAGCGGCCAGGAAGTGGATCCGGTGACGGCTTTTTGAAGAGCACCACCGGCAAGCAGCCACTGGTCACGCACCCAGTGGTGCCGGCCCCCACGGACAGCACCCCGCAGCCTCAGTTGCAGTAGGGCATCAGGGAGAGTCCCTGCTTCCGGCAGGGGACTCTCCCCCTTTTTTGCCCCAAAAAGCCTCATCGGCGTTCATCTCTCCGGCTTTTCATGACATCGACGGGAGCCTTGGTATTATCCGGAGAGCGAGAAAGACTCCGGATAACCCATGCGAAGCAAGCACTTTCTTGACGCTTTCCGCACAACGGCAGAATGACGACAACCCGGAGCGATACCGGAGGCATTGGCAGCAGCAGTCGTGCGCATACAAAAGGAGCGGGGATGGGAAAACATCTGGTTTTCATCGGCGGCGGCCATGCCCATATGATGACCCTGGCCAGCCTCAGCCGATTCACGGCCAAGGGACACGAGGTGACAGTGATCGGCCCGTCGCCTTATCATTATTACTCGGGCATGGGCCCCGGCATGCTGGCCGGGATGTACCGGCCGGAAGAAATCCGTTTCGCCACCCGCCGGGTGGTGGAAAGGCAGGGCGCCGCCTTTGTGCTCGGCAAGGCGGCGCGCATCGACCCGTTGACAAAAACCGTGCATCTTGAGAACGGCGGGACAATTCCCTACGACGTGCTCTCCTGCAATGCCGGCAGCTTCGTGCCCCATTCCATCCTTGGGCATCCAGCCCTCCCCGCTCTTCACCGATTCAGGACTACCGGCAGGGCCGGACGGCGGGCTGTTGGTCAACGAGTATTTGCACTGCCCAACGTACCCTGAAATTTTCGGGGGCGGCGACTATCTCCTCATCTACAACCTGGGCGACGGCACCGGCATCTTGCGCAAGCGGGGGGTGATTCTCTCCGGCCGGCCAGCCTTCTGGCTCAAGGATTATATTGATCGCCGCTTCATGCGACGATTTCAAGCGCTGGAATAAACAAACCCATGCACATGCAGAACCATGGGGAGACAGGCATTGAAACGCCCGTCTTGCCATAGCGCGTGATCTTCTTTGACCGCCCCGCTCATCCCAACGATCGCCCTCCCTCGGCAGCCCCCCTTCCCTTTTCCAAAAAAGTTTGCTTTTTGATATTTCAGTTTTCTTGTGCTACCATGGAGAAAACAAGGAAAGTAATGGGGGTCAGGCTTGATGTTTTGATATTTGCGCTTTGAAAGTCAAAATGTTAAGCCTGACCCCTTACGCTTACGGTGCAGGTCCATCTCGTGTCGCTTATTAAAGCATCATTGATTGCAGGAGAAGAAGAAAAATGCCCACCATCGGAAAATATCTGCAGATCGGCGCCTTCCTTGCTCTTTGCCCCCTTGTTGCCGGACAGCACAGCCAGGCCGCGCCACCGGTCGCCATTGACCTCCCGCCGGGGAGCCCAGCCCCGGCCACCCTCAGCAAACCGATTTCCCCGCAGATGGAACGCCTTGAGGCCCTAGGTCCCCTGCCGGCGCCGGAGTTCGGCTTCACCATCAGCAACACGGAATATCTGGGCCAGGGCCGGTTCCGGGTGAGTGTGGATAACACCGGCAATTACACCATCCAAGCCAACCGGTTGCAGGTCAACGGGCTCTATTACATCGAGGGCAGCTTGGTCTCGGTGACACATCCCTTTGACCAGGCCATTACCGCCGGCCAGACGGCCTTTGTCGAGGTTTCAGGTCTGGACGAAAAGGGGGAATGCTATAACCTGACCAGCATCGATGTCCATGTCGTTGATACCGTCACCGAAAAAAACCAGTACCACGACCTGCGTGTCTCGTCACTGGCCTCTTTAAGCAGCGCCCTCACCTTCAGCGATGTGGGTTTCAACCAGGGATTCTTTCAACACACCCTGACAAACGCCGCCCCCTACCCCCTCAAAGTTTCCACCATCATTACCAATATAGAGATCTGGGACACGGCAAAGCCTGCCGCCAAAAACAAAGGGAGTATCCTGGACCGGTTATGGGGCCTGCTCACCGACGGCTTCGAATTTGACACCTCGGGCCTGCAGGAGGAAGAGTTGAAATGCCGTGCCCGGGATATCCTGGTGACCCCCAGGAATCTCAGTGCTGCCGGCGCACTCCAGACCAGTCCCAACTGGTGGATACCGGTTGCCGATCTGCAGGAAGCCATCCGCGGCCAATGCCCGGAGGTGACCTTTACAGATTTTTCGCAGCTCGTTAAAAACCTGACCATCCAGGCATACACCGAAAACCTCCCGGCTTGTCCGGCCAAAAAGAACCTGAAAACCACGTTCATCCCGGAGATGGGCCGTGGGAAAAAGATTTTTTCCTGGTAATTGCCAGATGGCGCCGCACCCGGAAAGAGGCCTGACACGGCCCATTTCGAGGGGCAGGAGTAAGGGCAGGAGTAAGGGGCAGGCTTGACATTTTGACATTCGGGAACTCCGGGAATTCCAGGGACATCCATGACAAGTAAAGTCAAGGGGAAAACGGAGGTTTCCCGTCGACCTCCCGGACGTCATCCGGCAAGCCCTTATTTGTCACCCTTCTTTCCTTCCAATCTTTTTAAATCTCTTCTTTGTGGTCCGCCGACCGATCCGGCGACCAGACATCCATTTGCCGTCTTCGGGGATATCCCGTCACGGAAGATTGAGTTTGGGCCAACCCGCCGGCCTCGAAACACCTTAACTGACATGCAGCTTTGTTCGGCTCACGTGGTCCCCAGAAAAGCAAGGCCCGGCGGGAAGATCGTTGGAGCAAAAGGGTTATTTTGTTTTCGGCTGTTCTACGCGACCCGTCTTGGCGCTTCCGCGGTAAACGGGGTGCCGCGCCGATCAACCGCCAGCAGGAATCCCACCAACATGCGGGCGACCGCCAATGTCGCCCGGTTTCGGTTGCCTCGCTGCAACTCCTTGTCGTGCAATACGGCCAGTTGCGGGTTCCAGCGGGGCGCCAGTTTGGCGGCCTCGATCAGCATGGTCTGCAAATGCTTGTTGCGCTTCTTGGAAATCGGTCCACGTTGCTCTTTTCCGGCTGATTCCCGCTGGGCGCTGCACAAGCCGCAATAGCTGACCGCCTGGCGGGAATTGCTGAACCGTCCGGGATCACCCACTTCCAGAACCCAGGTCAGGGCCATGATCTCTCCCACGCCCGGAATGCTCTGCAATCGTTCGACTCTCTCCCGGATAAGATCTTTCTCCCGCAAAGTGCTGACCAGCTTTTTCTGGATGGCCGTGAACAGTTCCAGATTGCTCCGGCTCAAGTGCAACAGATGCTTGACCGAATCAGGAACATCCTCCACCCGCTCCAGCAGCTCACCGAAATACTTTTTGCCGTGTAGGCGCTGTTTGTTGTGGGGAGCGCCGACCTCCATGAGCAAGCCGGAGATCTTGTTTTTCATTTTGACGGCGGTGCGCACAACCAAGTTCCGATAGCGCAGGATCCGCCGCAGCTCCAGTAATTCCTCGGACATCATGGTGCATTCCGGCAACAGGTTGACCCGCAAGAGATCCGCGAGTTTTTCCGCATCGGCCCGGTCGTTCTTCTTTTTGGCTGCGGTGATCGCCTTGAGCATCTCCGGATGGGCGACCTTTAGCTCCACTGCATGGGGCTTGAGAAAATCATAAATCCAACCGGTAAAGAGTGTCGCCTCCATCGCCCCCATCCAGGGGCCGGGCAGGTCAGCCAGCCATTGTCGTAATTCGTGAGGGTGTAAAATAGATTGTGTAAATGGCCATTCCGGGGGTAGAAAAATGCGTCCCCAACCAAGGAGAGAGATATGGCCATTTCCAAAGAAGTACTTGACCAACTGATTGCGGATTACATTTACGGGGTCGAGATCTCACCTACCCTGATCTCCCAAGTGACCGAGGCGGTCATGGAAGAGGTCCGGCTCTGGCAGAACCGGCCATTGGAAGATATTTACCCCATTGTCTATCTGGATGCGGTACGGATCAGGGTCAAGCACAACGGCCAGATCATCAAGAAGGCCGTCTACCTGGCGATTGCCGTGACGATGACAGGAGTAAAGGAGGTTCTCGGCATGTGGGCCGCCGAGACCGAGGGCGCCAAGTTCTGGTTGGCCATCCTGACCGAACTGCGCAACCGGGGTGTAAAGGATATCCTGATTGCCTGTGTCGACGGGCTCAAAGGATTTCCAGAGGCCATCGAGGCAGTGTATCCCGCCGCCCAGGTCCAGTTGTGCATCGTGCATCTGGTGCGGCACAGCCTGAACTTCGTTTCCTGGAAACAGCGCAAGGAAATGGCGGACGACCTGAAGGAGATTTACAGCGCCCCGACCGTTGAACAGGCCGAGGCAAACCTGCTCACCTTCGGGGAAAAATGGGATGCGACCCATCCTCGGGTAAGCCAGTCATGGCAGAACAACTGGCAGCGGATCATCCCGTATTTTGCCTATCCGCCGGAGATCCGACGGGTGATCTATACGACCAACACCATTGAGTCGTTGAACATGTCCCTGCGCCACCTCACCAAGAACCGGGGCTCCTTTCCGAACGACGAGGCGATGTTTAACTTAACAACCACCGTCTAAAGACGGTGGGTTAAAATAAATGACTGAAAGTCAGGATACGGGTCAGATAGACCCGTCATGACTCCGTTTTAAAATCA
>PHAW01000130.1 GCA_002841785.1 Deltaproteobacteria bacterium HGW-Deltaproteobacteria-3
TAATGCCGGGCCGTGGCGCAGGCTTCCCGAAGCTCCGCATATTTGCGGGCAAAGAGCCTTTCGGGAAATTCCGGCCTGTTCAGGTAGGTCACCATGTTGGTCATGATCTCCGTGACCATGCGTTCCACCAGGGCCGCCCGTTCGGTCTCGGCGATGAAGGTCCGCTCCTTGGTAACCGAAAACGTGAGCGACCCGGCCATAATCTCGCGGACCTCTGCCTGCAGGGCCCGATCCTCCTCGGCCACCCGGGAGAAAAACCCCTCGTCAACCGGCAGTTCCGCCTCACAGATAATCTTTATCAGCCAACGGTCTCCGGCCATTTTTTTCGACTGGTCATAAACGGTCAGGGTCATATTGTTTTCAAGTGTGCGTTGCTCAAGTATATCCATGACCAAAACTCCTCAACAGCGAAACCGTTTGGGCAAAATCCCGGTTTTGATATTTGCATATGCACGCAACAAGACTTGCTCTCTTTCCTGGAAACGGGTATATAACATATCTTTTTACAAAGGGAACAACTCCTTTATCATAAAACACAGAAACAATGCCGGGAAATGGCCCGGATACGGCAGAGGCAAGCGGTGACAAGCAAAAAACGCCCCGCTGCCCCGGCCTTCCTGTCTTGCATGGCAACTCGATGGAACAGACCATGAGTATCGAGATCTACAACACCAAAACCGGACGAAAATCCCCCTTCGTCACCCTGGAAGAGGGCAAGGTCAAGCTCTACGTCTGCGGCATCACCGCCTATGATTACTGCCATATAGGCCATGCCAGGTCCGCCCTGGTGTTCGACATGATCGTCCGCTATCTCCGCTACCGGGGCTACGATGTCACCTTTGTCCGCAACTTCACCGACATCGACGACAAGATCATCAAGCGGGCACAGGAACAGAACACCACCTGCGAAGAGCTTTCCAGCCGCTTCATCGCCATGTTCCACGAGGACATGGCTTCTCTCGGAATTCTCCCCCCCACCATCGAGCCCAAGGCCACGGAGCATGTGGGGGAGATCATCGGGCTGATCGAAGATCTCATCCGCAAAGGACTTGCCTACCAGGTTGACACCGATGTCTACTACCGGGTGACCGGTTTCGGCGGCTACGGCTCGCTGTCCGGCCGCAACTTGGAAGACATGCAGGCAGGCGCCCGCATCTCGGTGAACGAGAAAAAAGAACACCCCATGGATTTCGCCCTCTGGAAAGGAAGCAAACCGGGAGAACCCATCTGGGAAAGCCCGTGGGGCCCAGGCCGGCCCGGGTGGCACATCGAATGCTCGGCCATGAGCCGTAAGTACCTGGGAAATTCCTTTGATATCCACGGCGGCGGCAAAGACCTCGTCTTCCCCCACCATGAAAACGAAATGGCCCAGAGCGAAGGCGTCACCGGGGAAGAGTTCGTCAAGTACTGGGTCCATCACGGCTTTGTCACGATCAAGGACGAAAAGATGTCCAAGTCCCTGGGCAACTTCCTCACCATCCGGGAGGTGCTCGACAGGTTTTCCCCGGAATCCCTGCGGCTCTTCATCTTTTCCACCCACTACCGCAACCCGCAGGACTACTCGGAAGCGGCCATGCTCGATGCGGTGGCCGGGCTCAACCGGCTGTACACCTGCCTGGCCGAGATCGAGCAATTGCCCGCCAGCGGCAACGACCAAGCGGCCACCGCCGTCTCCAAACCGGACCGCGAGAAGATCGAAACCCTGGCCGAGCGGTTCCTCAAGGCCATGGACAACGACTTCAACTCAGCCCAGGCCCTGGGGCATCTCTTTGAAGGGGTGAAGCTGCTCAACAAGATCCGTCAGCATCTGCCGGGCAAACCGGCCAGCCTCGATCTGCAACTGCTCAAAAACGGCGCCGATACCATCAGGGAAATGGCCAACACCCTGGGGCTGCTCAGCGAAGAGCCGGTGCAATACATGCACAAGGAGCAGGAAAAGATCCTCAAGACCCTTTCGATTACCCCCGAGGAGATCGAAGCGGCTATCGTCGAACGAACCGCTGCCCGGGAGGCAAAGAACTGGGGCCGGGCCGATGAAATCCGCGACCGGCTTTTGTCCCTGGGCATCGAACTGAAGGATGGCCCCGCCACCACCTCCTGGCAGGTGAAACTTCCGTAGACTGTTTTTTTTCGCATATCTCTTTGATTCAGTCGCGCATTCTGGGCTATAATGGGTGAAACACCTTTTCTGCCTGTTTCCCCTTCGGTTGCGCTTGGAGGTCCGCCATGAAACGAGAGCCTGCGGTTGCCCATCAGTTTTACCCCGGAGATCCCGCCACCCTCAGAAGCACCCTCGACAGCCTCATTCCTTCAGGCACGGCCAAAGAGAAGGCCCTGGCCGTGGTCTCGCCCCATGCCGGCTATATCTACTCCGGCTCCGTGGCCGGGGAAACCTTCGCCGCGGTGGAGATCCCCCAGGACATCGTGCTCATGGGCCCCAACCACCACGGCTACGGCGCGCCGGTAGCCCTGATGCACACAGGCGCCTGGCGCATGCCCCTGGGCGAGGTACAGATCAACACCGTCCTGGCCCAAACCCTCCTCGCCCAGACAGACCTCATCCAACCAGACACCCTGGCCCACCGTTTTGAACATTCCCTGGAGGTCCAGGTGCCGTTTTTGCAGTATTTCCGGCCGGACATGACCCTGACCCCCATGGTGATCTCCCATCTCTCCTTCACGGCCTGCCAGGCAGTGGGCGAGGCGCTCGCCGGTGCGATCCGGCAATACAACAAGCCTGTCCTCATCGTGGCCAGCTCGGACATGACCCATTACGAATCACGGGAATCCGCCACAGCCAAGGATTCCCTGGCCATCCACCGGCTTGAGGCCCTGGACCCGGAAGGGTTGTACAACACGGTGCTGCGCAAGGGCATCACCATGTGCGGCATCATGCCCGCCACCATCGCCCTGGTCGCCGCCCTCCGTCTGGGGGCAACCCAGGCCCGGCTCGTCCGCTACACCGACTCCGGCGAGGCCAGCGGCGACACCAGCCAGGTAGTCGGCTACGCGGGCCTGGTGATTTCCTGAAAAACCAAGGGAAAGGCCACAATTCTCCTTGACATAATCGCCCTGTTCCTCTATTTTTCGACGGTTCTTTGCCCGGCACATAATGGGGGATCGTCTAACGGTAGGACTGCAGACTCTGACTCTGCCTATCGGGGTTCGAATCCCTGTCCCCCAGCCAGATAATACCAAGGGTTTCCGTTCATCACGGAAACCCTTTTTTTTATTGCGGTTGCGCCTGGATTGCGGGTGCTTGCCGGGGAAAATTCTCGCCCCGGAAACAAATGCCCCCGGCATAGGTCGGGAAAAAACCTATCCGGGGGCATTTCTCTCACTCAGCCGAGTCCCTGCCATTCCATGGCGGATCATGCATCAGCGAAGTTGCAGAGGCGCAAGATTGGTTGTCGCCGGAGGCACTGCCGACGGCTTTGCGCCGCCGGCCTTTATTGCCCGCGCAGGAGGGGCTTGCTTGCTCTTCGCCTGCTCCACCGGAACCAAACGCCACTTCGTTCCCTCTTTTTGTGTTGAGCATTCACTCGTAAAGTTCAACACATCGTTGGTTGCGGTTATACATGCCGCAAAACCGTTGGGATTCTCAGGATTCGAGAAATAGGCGGTGAAATTCCCCTCTATGGGATCGAAGAAGAATTTCGTGGCAGACAAAATCCAACTGGCCCAGTTCATGTCATCCACGCAGTCTTTCATCAGATATTGCATTCCAAGTGTGGCGCCGCCTGGTGGGAACTTAACAAACATCATGCAGGCAGACCTCTTCTTATACCCCCACCCCGATTTCTCCAAAGAGAGTAGGATGGACAAATCCCCCCCCGCCCGGAAGCTGAAAACTTGATTCTGTGCGCCGGTGCACGGCACGAGCTTGTTTTGCTCGTTGGCATACGTGCATTGCTGGAGTGTCGGCGCCTGCAAACAGCGGGCATTGCTGCCCTCCCCAAACACGATATTGACCGGGACATCGAAATCCATGGTGGGGAGTGTGGGCACGGTTTCCCGCAGCTTTCGTTCGGTCTCATCCTCGATATTCTGCGACACCGCTTTCACAACCAGTGCATTCTTTGAGCCATCCAGGAATTGCTCCATCTGCGTCTTGCCGGCGCTGTCCTTCTCCATAAGCTTTGCCAGCGTTGGGTAATCGGTTGTAAATTGGGCCTTGCGTTCATCGATGAACGCCTTGGTATCTACTCCGCTCAAGATCTCTTTGCGCTTGCCGGGGTTCTTGAAGTCGCTGGCCAGGTTGGCGGCGTATGCGGCCACATGCGCTTGCACTTCTTGCTGCGCCTGCACCCCGAGCATCTGCTGATTGAGTTCCGCCACCCGTCCGGTGATATTCGGCCCGGGAATTTCCTTCAGGGCGGTGGTCGCCTCGGCCTTCACCGCCTCGGCCTGTTTCTTGCGCTGTTCCGCCGCCGCCTGCTCGGTGCGTTTTTTGTCCCGCTCGGACTCTTTCGTCGCTTTCTCTTTTTTCAGTGACTTGACCTGTCCGGAAACGAGGCTCCAGAGCTTTTTCAGCAGCTTTCCGATCTCGTTGGATATATCACGGATTCTGTCATCGAGCTTGCCGATCTCCGCGCCCAAATCCTTGATCAGCTTGCCCGCCGCATTGACGGCCTGGTCCGCGGCCTGCACGGCATCCTTTGCCGATCTGACCTCGGCGGCATGGGTGGCCAGCGCCGGCCCCCAGGCAGCGACACGATCCACATGCAGCGCTGCGTAAGTTTTCTGCGCCTCCTCGCTCAAGGTCTTGGCGGTCTCGGCTGCCCCATTTGCCACGGTTTCACCGACATCTCCGGCAATCGCGACGGTGCCATTGACGATCCCCATGATTTCCTTGCTGTAGCAGTCATTAAATTCGGGCGTGATGGGAAAGTCCGTGAGGCCCAGATCCGTGATACTCGCCGTAAACCCTATCGGCCGCAGCGGGCAATCCGCCGGCACATCGAGTTTCAGGCCA
>PHAW01000131.1 GCA_002841785.1 Deltaproteobacteria bacterium HGW-Deltaproteobacteria-3
GCCGCTGGGGCATATCCCCGGCAAGTGCATCCTGGTCACCGGCCATGACCTCAAGGATCTGGCCATGCTCCTTGAGCAGACCAAGGGCAAGGGGATCAATATCTACACCCATGGCGAGATGCTGCCCTGCCACGGCTATCCCGAGCTGAAGAAATACCCCCATTTTTACGGGCACTTCGGCACCGCCTGGCAGAACCAGCAGAAAGAGATGCCGCAATTTCCCGGGGCAATCCTGTTTACCACCAACTGCATCCAGAAGCCCAGCGATGCCTACAAGGCCAACGTCTTCACCACCGGCCTGGTCGGCTGGCCCGATGTAACGCACATCGGCGAGAACAAGGACTTCAGCCCGGTCATCAACCGCGCCCTGGCCCTGCCCGGCTTCACCGATACCGTGGACAACGGCTCGGTCCTCGTTGGCTTTGCCCGGAACACCGTTTTGGGAGTGGCGGACAAGGTCATCGCCGCGGTCAAGTCCAAGGCCATCCGCCACTTCTTTTTGGTGGGCGGCTGCGACGGCGCCAAACCCGGGCGTAACTACTATACCGAGCTCGTGGAGCAGATCCCGACGGACTGCATGATTTTGACCCTGGCCTGCGGCAAGTTCCGCTTCTTTGACAAGAAGCTGGGCGATATCGGCGGCATCCCGCGCCTGCTTGATGTGGGGCAGTGCAACGATGCCTACTCGGCCATCCAGATCGCCGTGGCCCTTGCCGGGGCCTTCGAGTGCGGGGTCAACGACCTGCCGCTCTCCCTGGTGCTTTCCTGGTACGAGCAGAAGGCGGTGGTCATCCTGCTGACCCTGCTGAGCCTGGGGATCAAGGACATCCGGCTCGGACCCTCCCTGCCCGCCTTCATCACCCCCAACGTGCTGGAGGTGCTGGTAAAGAACTTCGCCATCAAGCCGGTAACCACCCCGGCCGAGGATCTCAAAACCATTCTCGGATAACACAACGGATCAGACAGCGGCCCTCCCTCCGCCGCCTGATCCTAGCTACAGAAAAAGAGTAACGGTTCAGCAGCGCCGCAGATGCGCGGAAGAGGCCTGCGAAGTGTGCTATTGCACATGAGCAGGCCAATGACAAAGCAGATGTGGTGTTGCTGGGCAGTTACGAAGGAGCTTGCCATGCAATGCCCCGGCCAGGACAGCCGCTACTGGGATGCCAACGCCGTCTTCGAGGCGACCTGCCCGAAATGCGGCAGCAGCGTCGAATTTTTCAAGGATGACGTGAGCCGCAAGTGCGGCACCTGCGGGACCAAGATGCTCAACCCCAACAACGACTTCGGTTGCGCCTCATACTGTCCCTATGCCGCGCAGTGCCTGGGCTCCCTGCCCCCGGAGCTGCTGGCCAAGAAGCAGGAACTGCTCAAGGAGCGAGTGGCGGTGGAGATGAAGCGCTACTTTGGCGACGATTTCCGCCGCATCGGCCACGCCGGCCGGGTGGCCCGTCATGCCAAAGATATCGCCGCCCGGGAGGAATGCAACCCGGCGGTGGTGGAGATCACCGCCTATCTCCACGACATCGGCATCAAGGAATCGGAACGCAAGTACAACAGCTCGTCGCCCAAATACCAGCATATCGAGGGGCCGCCGGTGGCCAGGGATATTCTCACCGGACTGGGCGCGCCGCAGCCGCTCATCGACGAGGTCTGCGACATCATCGGCCACCACCATGTGCCGAGGCCCGAGGAGACCATGAATTTCAAGGTGCTCTACGATGCGGACCTGATCACCAACCTGGAAGAAAAACAGAAGGATATGGCCTCCCCGCCGGACCATCTGCACAAGATCATCGACCGCTCCTTCCTCACCAGGGCAGGAGCCGCCCTGGCAGCCAAGGTGCTGCTCAAGGCATAACGGAGAATAGCCATGAAAATACTGCGAAAAATCATTGAGATAGACGAAAACCTCTGCACCGGCTGCGGCGAGTGCATTATCAACTGCGCGGAAGGGGCGCTGCAGATCGTGGACGGCAAGGCGCGGATGCTGGCGGAAAAATACTGCGACGGCCTGGGCGCCTGCCTGGGCCATTGCCCCACCGGCGCCCTGCGCATCATTGAGCGGGAAGCGGAAGATTTTGACGAAGAGGCAGTGGAAGAGCTGCTCAAAAACCGCAACGCTCCACAGGCCCACCCTGCCCCGCCGGTGGGCGGCTGCCCCTCGGCGAGATTGCAGACCTTTGCCCCGGCCACCCCCTGCCAGGCGGCCAACGCCCCGGTTCAGCTCGCGGCGGCCAGCGGCTCGGCCTTGAGTCACTGGCCGGTGCAGATCCGGCTGGTGCCTCCCAGCGCGCCCTTTCTCAAAGACGCCGACCTTCTGATCGCGGCCGACTGCGTGCCCGTGGCCTATCCGGATTTTCACCGCAATCTGCTCAGCGGCAAGGTGGTCATGGTGGGCTGCCCGAAATTCGACGAGATCGCTAAATTCGCGGAAATCTTTGCCTCGTCCGGAATCAAAAGCATCACCATGGCCATCATGGAGGTGCCTTGTTGCTCCAACATGCGCCACATTGTTTCCCAGGCCCTTTCCCGCTCCGGCACGGCCATTCCGGTACGGGAGGTGGTGATCTCCGCCCGCGGGGAGCTTCTCCGGCAAGGGGAAATGCCCTCTTGAACCCCGCGAGCCGCCGGCCTATAATTCCCCTTTTGTTTCCCTG
This sequence comes from Deltaproteobacteria bacterium HGW-Deltaproteobacteria-3, assembly GCA_002841785.1. Lineage (GTDB taxonomy): Bacteria > Desulfobacterota > Desulfobulbia > Desulfobulbales > Desulfurivibrionaceae > Thiovibrio. Next base: position 2,658 of record PHAW01000131.1, read on the forward strand.
AAAAAGAGGGTAGATTGATGCTATTTCGGTAAACGATTACAGACCGTGCCGGCGGCAGACCTTAACCCAGGAGAAGCACATGCAACGCAGAAAATCCATGGCGGCGACAGCCCGCCTTCTCACCCTCGCCCTTGTCCTTTTCACCCTGATGGCGGGCGGGGCCCAGGCCGCCACTAAGATGCCCTCCTTTGCCCTGCCTTCCGTGAAGGATGGCTCCGTGGTCAAGGCCAGCGGCTACCAAGGCAAGGCCATGCTGATCAATTTCTTCGCCACCTGGTGCCCGCCCTGCCGCAAGGAAATCCCTTCACTCATCCAGCTCCAGAAGGAATACGGGCCAAAGGGTTTTACCGTGATCGGCATCTCCACCGATCAGGGCGGCGCCGCGCTGGTTGACAAATTCGCCCAGAAGATGGAGATCAACTATCCCGTCTTGCTGAGCGACTCGCAAACTCCGGCGGCCTTTGGCGGCATTCTCGGCATTCCCACCTCGTTTCTGGTCAACCGGGAGGGCAATGTGGTCAAGCGCTACGACGGCTACGTCGGCCACCAGACCCTGGTAAACGACCTCAATGACATCCTGAAATAAAAAGAAAGACTTTCCGGTTGACATCCTGCGCTCCTGTCGTATACTTACTGAACGACAATTCATTATTTCCTGTTTTCCGTAAACAGGATATTCCCAAATAACACTTAGGAGGAGATGAACATGAGCAAGAAGATGATTTCCCTGGCAATGGCTTTGGCTTTCGTAGTAAGCACCGCAGCGGTTTCTTTCGCTGCCGACTGCACCGTAACCGCGGTTGATGGCAACAAGGTAACCGTAGATTGCGGCGGCGCTGTGTCCACCGTAGAAGGCTCTGCCAAGGTTGGCGACAAGGTTGCAGTAAAAGACGGCAAGATCCAGGCCGCCAAGAAGAAAAAAGCCATCGAGGGTTGCTAATCCCCTTGTTGAACCGGATTTCCGGTCAGCAAAAGCCCGGCCTCAGGCCGGGCTTTTTTTTTATCCAAACGCGCAACGCCTCCCATCGGTATTTACTTTTCCCCTTCGCTTTCGTATAGTGCCAGACCATGAATATCTTCACCGCAGCCATACTCGGCATCATCCAGGGCGCCACGGAATTTCTGCCCATCTCCAGTTCCGGCCACCTGGCCCTGGCCCATTATTTTTTCGGGGCCGAAGAAGCCAGCCTGACCTTTGACGTGGCCCTGCATCTCGGCACACTCCTGGCCATCCTCATTTATTTTCGCGATGATTTCTTGCAGATGGGCAAGGCCGTGCTCGGCCTCCATCACAAGGGGGAGGAAGCAAAAAAACTGCGCGGCATGGCTTTTTTTATCTGCCTTGCCACCATTCCCGGGGTCCTGGCCGGACTGTTTCTGGGAGACACCGCGGAACAATACTTCCGCCATCCCGCCATGGTGGCTGGAGCCCTGGCCGGAGCAGGGCTGCTCCTCCTCCTGGCCGACCAGGCAGGCAAACGCGCCCGTGATTTTGGAAAAATAACCCTGCCCGACGCACTGCTCATCGGCATTGCCCAGGCCTGCGCCATCATCCCCGGGGTATCGCGGAGCGGCAGCACCATCACCTGCGGCCTTGCCCTGGGGCTTACCCGGCAGGCGGCGGTCCGCTTCTCTTTCCTGCTTTCCGCCCCCATCATTTTCGGAGCCGGGGTCTACAAGTTCCCGGAGATCATTGCCCAGGGGTTGCTGGGCGAGCAAAGCTCCCTGTACCTTACCGGCTTTCTCGCCTCCGCCATCTCCGGCTACCTGTTCATCTCCTTTATCATGCAATACATCCGGGCCAGAAGTTTTGCCATTTTCGCTTACTACCGCTTCCTGCTGGCGGCCTTGGTCGTAGTCGCCCTTTTCCTGCAACGATAAACAGATGCGCGGCATCCTCCGCCGCCATGGAGACCCCCATGGATCCTGCCCAGCTTCCAGAAAAACAGTACGCCCGTCTCCGGGAAATCCGCAAGACATACACGGTGGACTTCGAGCCGCTGCGGTTGCGCGGCAAGGAGATCCAACTGCTGCAGGTCACCGACCTCGAACCGCTTCTGGCCGGGAAAGATCCCTTCAAGGATGTGCAGGACTTTCCCTTCTGGGTAAAGCTCTGGGAAGCCGCCATGGTCCTGGCGGACCTCATGCTCACCACCCCGCCGGCAAAAGAAGATCATACCCTGCTCGAACTCGGCGCCGGTCTGGGCGCGCCGGGCCTTGCCGCCGCCCTGGCCGGTTACCGGGTAACCCTGACCGATTACGAGCCGCATATCCTCGATTTTCAACGGGTCAGCGCCGCGGCCACCGGCCTCAAAGGAGTGGACTGCCGGCTGCTCGACTGGCTGAAACCGCCCGACCTGCCGCGTTTCGACACCATCATCGGCGCGGAGATCCTTTTCCGGGAAGAGTTTTTCGCCCCGCTTTTAAACATCTTCCGCTCGCTGCTGGCCGAGCAGGGCGTCATCTACCTGGCCCACGATGTCCGCCGCAAAAGCCTGCCTAAATTCCTCCTGCTGGCGGAAAAGGAATACGAGATCGCGGTGTCCACCCGCACGATGCGTAGCGATGCCAAGGAGCGGACCATCATCGTCAACCGGCTCACCCGCCGGGGGTAAAGAACGGATGCGCTATCAGGATATCGACTGGGACACCATGTGGCGGGAATCCAGAGCCCACAAGTCCTGGAAAAAGAAAAAGAGCAGCGACTGGGATCAGCGGGCCGCCGGATTTGCCGAGCGCAACCTCGACTCGCCCTTTGTGGCGCAATTCCTCTCCCGCCTCCAGGCCGAACCGGAGTGGAGTGTGCTGGATGTGGGCTGCGGCCCCGGCACCCTGGCGATCCCCTTGGCCCGCCAGGTGCGCCGGATCACGGCCCTCGACTATTCCGCCGCCATGCTGGACGAACTCGGCAAACGGGCCAGGCAGAAATCCCTTGCCAATATCCGGACCATTCAGGGTTCTTGGGACGATGACTGGCAGAAACTCGGCATTGCCCGGCACGACATTGCCATTGCCTCCCGCTCGCTCTCCGTGGACAACCTCGCCCAGTCGTTGCGCAAGCTCAACGACTGGGCGGACAAGGGGGTCTACCTGGCCGACCGGGTCGGGGCCGGCCCCTTTGATCCGGATCTCTTCGCCGCCATTGGCCGGGATTTTCAGCCAGGGCCGGATTATATCTTCACGGTCAACATCCTCTACACCCTCGGCATCCATGCCCATGTCGACTTCATCACCCTTGATCAGCAACGCATCTACGGCTCGCGGGAAGAGGCCTTGCAATCATACCGGTGGATGGTGGACAATTTGACCTGCGCGGAAGAAGGTCAGCTTACCGCATATGTGGATGCGCGCCTCAGCCAGCTCGACGAAAGCACCTGGCAATTCGCCCGGCAGACCGCGCCGCAATGGGCCTTGATCTGGTGGCGGAAAGAGAGCTGATTTGCATATTTTCGGCAGAGCGGCTATAATGCCGCTTTTTTGTGGAAGATCGGCCAAACTGGTTCTTTTTTCAAATTTCTTTCCTTTTTTTTGCGTAAAACGGGCACAGGGACGAGACGTCTCTGTGCCCCGGCAAAAAACACCGGATTTTTTCTAAAAACGAGGGCTCCATGCGGATCATGATCGTCGGCGCAGGCATGGTCGGGTACCACCTGAGCGAAAAACTCTCGGTGGAGGGGCAGGAGGTTGTCCTCGTCGATCAGGATGAGGCCAAACTCCGCCGCATCGAACGGGACCTCAACATTCTCACCGTGCGGGGCAGCGGCGCCTCGGCCCGCATCCTTGAGGAGGCGGGCATCGCCAAAACAGACCTTTTTATCGCCGTCACCGACAGCGACGAGGTCAACCTCATTGCCTGCATCATCTCAAAAAATTACAATGTCAAAACCCGCATAGCCCGGGTGCGGAACGACGATTTTTACATCCAGGGCACCTCCCAGGCCGAAAAATCCCTGGGCATCGACCTGCTGATCAGCCCCGACCTGGCCATGGCCGAAGAGATCATGCACCTCATCAATGTTTCCGCCGCCTTCGAGGTGGCGGAATTTGCCCGGGGCCAGGTGGAGTTGCTCGGCTACCTCGTCCAGGCGTGCCATCCCTGCGTCGGCTCCACTCTGCTGCAACTCCGGGACCTGCAAGGAATCTATGATTTCGTCATCGTCGCCATCACCCGGGACGGGCAGACCATCATTCCCCACGGGCAAGACAAGATCGAGGCCGGCGACAAGATTTATCTGGTCATGCGCAAAAGCGATGTGCCGACGGTGGAGCGGTTGCTCTTCAATACCGAAAGCCAGGTGCCGAAGAATGTTTTCATCGTGGGCGGCAGCACCATCGGCTATATGGTTGCCCGGCAATTGGAACAGAAAAAGATCAATGTCCGGCTGGTGGAACAGGACAAGAACCGCTGCGAATTTCTTTCCGAACAGCTTGAGCAGACCGTGGTCCTCAACTGCGACGGCCTGGAACCCCAGGACCTGCTCGACGAAGGCATCGACCA
>PHAW01000132.1 GCA_002841785.1 Deltaproteobacteria bacterium HGW-Deltaproteobacteria-3
CAAGCGCCAGGGCCAGGACATCATCAAGGAAGAAGCCGAGCGCTGCGGCATGTACTACATCAACAACCGCTGGCTGGGCGGCATGCTGACCAACCACCAGACCATCAAGAACAGCGTCGACAAGCTGAAGAAATACGAGACCATGCAGGAAGACGGCACCATCAACCATTACCACAAAAAAGAAGCCCTCCAGATCCAGAAGGATGCAATCAAGCTGGACCGCAACCTGGGCGGCATCAAGAATATGAAGGGGCTGCCCGCAGCCATCTTCCTCATCGACCCGAAACGGGAGAAGATCGCCATTGAAGAGGCCAACCGCCTCGGCATTCCGGTGGTTGCCCTGATCGACACCAACTGTGATCCCCGCGGCATCGATTACCTCATCCCCGGCAACGACGACGCCATCCGCTCCATCAAGCTGATCGCGTCCAAGATGGCGGATGCGGTATTGAGCGGCAAGGAGAAACTTGCCTCAGCCCACCAGGCCGCCACCGACAAGGACACCGAAGCCAAGGCTGCTGCAGCGAAAGGCGATGCATAACCAGCCTCTTCAAGCCGTTACAGTAAAAATAATGGCCTCATCTTTGTGAACAAGACGACCTCAAGGGCATGGTAACTATCCAGCTCGGGGCCGGAAAGATATAAACCAACAAACGTAACTGTTCAGCAGCGCCGCGGATGCCGGGAAGAGGTCTGCGAAGTGTGCTAGTGCACATGAGCAGGCCGATGACAAAGCAGATGCGGTGCTGCCGGACAGTTACAGAACATGAAGGTAGAACCGTGAATATTACAAGTCAGATGGTAAAAGAACTCCGCGACAAAACCAACGCGGGGATGATGGATTGCAAGAAAGCCCTGACCGAGACCAGCGGCGACATGGAAAAGGCTATTGACCTGCTCCGCCAGAAAGGATTGGCTGTTGCCCAGAAACGTGCCGGCCGGGCAACCAGCGAAGGCTTGGTGGAAACGCTCATTCAGGCCGACGGCAAACTGGGCGTGATGGTCGAGGTGAACTGCGAGACCGATTTTGTCGCCAAAAGCGACGCCTTTATCGAGTTCGCCAAGAATGTCGCCGTGCAGGTTGCAGAGGCAACATCTGCTTCCCCCGCCGAGCTCATGGAGCAGAAATTCGTTAAGAACCCCGCGCTCTCCATCCAGGACATGCTCAACGAACTGGTGGCCAAGCTCGGCGAGAACAGCGGGGTCAAACGCTTCGTCAAGTTCAACGAAGGCGTGGTTGAAACGTACATCCATGCCGGCGGCAAGTTGGGCGTGATGGTCGAATTATCCTGCAAGAACGACGCAATTGCCAAAAACGCCGATTTCGTCGAGTTCGCCAAGAATATCTGCATGCATGTTGCCGCAGCCAATCCTGTATCCATCCGTCGCGAGGAAGTCCCCGCGGACCTGGCGGAGCGCGAGCGCAACATCTTCATCCAGCAGGCCATCGACTCCGGCAAGCCGGCGAACATCGCCGAAAAAATGGTCGGCGGCAAGATGGACCGTTTTTTTGCCGAGAGCTGCCTGTTGGAGCAGAAATTCGTCAAGAACCCCGACATCTCCATCCAGGATCTGCTCAAGGAACTGGTGGCCAAGGTAGGCGAAGATGTCAGCATCAAGCGCTTTGCCCGGTTTCAGGTTGGCGCATAACGCTGTTTCCACAACGCATCGGGTGACTGCACCGTGACCAAGACCAAATACCAGAGAGTTCTCGTGAAGCTGAGCGGCGAAGCCCTGATGGGCGACGCCGCTTTCGGCATCAGCACCAAGGTGCTTGATTATCTGGCCGCCGAGATCCAGACCCTTGTGGCTCTCAAGGTGGAAACCAGCCTGGTCATCGGCGCGGGCAACATCTTCCGTGGGGTGGCAGGCGCCTCTTCCGGCATGGACCGGGCCGCCGCCGACAACATGGGCATGCTGGCCACGGTCATCAATGCCCTGGCCCTGCAGGACGCCTTGGAAAGAAATGGCATCCCGGCCAGGGTGCTTTCCGCCATCCCCATGCTCACGGTCTGCGAGCCCTATTCCCGGCAAAAGGCAGTGCATCACCTGCGGAAAGGACGGGTGGTGATCTTCGGGGCAGGCACTGCCAACCCCTACTTCACCACCGATACGGCCGCCGTGCTCCGAGGCCTGGAGATCAATGCCGATCTGATCTGCAAGGCCACCAGGGTTGACGGCGTTTACGACAAGGATCCTCTGAAACACACGGATGCGGTCCGGTTTTCCCGCCTCAGCTTCAGCGAGGTTCTGCAGCGGCGGCTCAAGGTCATGGACTCGGCGGCAATCTCCCTGGCCATGGACAACAACACCTCCATCATGGTTTTTGACATGAATATCCCCGGCAATATGAAGAAAGCCATCTGCGGAGAACAGATCGGCACCTTGATACAGGGAGAGGACAATGAGTGAAATTATCGAAGCGCTGACCGAAAAAATGACGGCAAACATCGAGGCCTTCAAGCGCGATCTCACCAAGATCCGTACCGGACGGGCCACCACCTCCCTGCTCGACGGGATAAAGGTAATGGCCTACGGGACGCCCATGCCCCTCAATCAGGTCGGCTCCGTGACCATCCCGGAAAGCAGGATGCTGGTTATCCAGCCTTGGGACACCAAGCTTCTTCCCGCCATTGAAAAGGCCATCTTCTCCTCGGACCTGGGCCTCAACCCCTCAAGCGACGGCAAGATGATCCGGATCTCCATCCCCCAGCTCACCGAAGAGCGCCGCAGGGAGTTGGTAAAAAACGTCAAGAAGATCAGCGAGGAGCACCGGGTCGCCATTCGCAATCTGCGGCGCGAAGCCATCGATGTCCTGAAAAAGCAGAAAGGCAACAAGGAAATCCCGGAAGACGATTTCTTCAGGATGCAGGATGAGGCCCAACACGCCACCGACCGTTTCATCAAGCAGATCGATGAGATCATGACCGACAAGGAAAAAGAGGTCATGGCGGTTTAGGAGCCGTTTATTTCGCTACAGCTTCCTATGCCGTTCTTGCCAGCCAATTGACGATAGTATCGGATTACAACGGCTTGAATATTTACACCCTGCCCATCCCTGCTTCAGCCGCTTGCACACTGTAATCCGCTGAGAATCGAGACTGCACCAATGCCCAAGCTTGATACCACCGCCCTGCCCCGCCATATCGCCATCATCATGGATGGCAATGGCCGCTGGGCCGAACAGCAGGGCAAACCACGCATCATGGGCCACCGGGCGGGGGTGGAATCCGTACAGGATATCGTCCGCGCCGCCCGGGAACTCGGCATCGGCGTGCTTACCCTCTACGCTTTTTCCACGGAAAATTGGAAACGCCCCCCCCTGGAAGTCCAGGCGCTCATGGGGCTGCTGAAGTCCTTTCTGGAAAGCGAGCTGGCCACCATGGTCCACAACAATGTGAGCCTGCGCTGCCTCGGCCAGAAAGACCGCATCCCCCCGGAAGTCCGCAAGGTTCTGGATCGGGTGATCCAGGAAACCGCGGGCAATACAGGACTGATCCTCAACCTCGCCTTGAGCTACGGCGGCAGGAGTGAAATCACCCGGGCCGTGCAGGCAATCGCCCAAAAATGCCAGGCCGGAATCCTGAGCCCGGGAAAGATTGACCAGAGTGTGCTGGAACAGCATCTCTACACCGCAGGCTTGCCGGACCCGGACCTGGTGATCCGCACCGGAGGCGAAACCCGCCTGAGCAATTTTCTCCTGTGGCAGGCATCCTATGCGGAGCTCTATTTCACGGAGATTCTCTGGCCGGATTTCAGAAAAGAGGATCTGCTGCATGCCATTCTCGACTTCCAGAAGCGGCAACGGCGTTTCGGCAAAACAGGCGAACAGGCGGAACAGACACCCACCCATTGATCATACGCCGCAAGAATCGGCTATGACAGGATCTGCATGAAACGACTCATTACCGGTATTGCGGCAAGCGCTGCCTGGCTGCTCCTTCTTCTCGCGGGACCATTCCCTTTGTTCTGGCTGGTCATCACCGGGTTGGCCGCAGTGGCGCTGAACGAATACCTAGCCATTGTCCTGCCAGGCCTCAACATCCGAGCCAGAACACCCATTCTCCTTTTCGGCCTGTTGCCGGTGCTCGGCGCCTATTCCGGCGACGCCGCCACCCTGCTCGGCGGCTTGAGCCTAGCCCTGGTCGCCCTTCTGCTCCTCACCCTGTTCCGGTACGCCAGCTTTGCCCAACCCTACGAAGTTATCAGCCGCGGGGGCTTCGGCTATCTCTATCTCGGCCTGTGCAGCGCCCATCTGGTGCTGCTCATGACCCTGCCGCAGGGACGCGCCTGGCTGCTGCTGCTCACCGCCATAACCGTAGCCTCGGACACCGCCGCCTTCTATTTTGGCAGCAAATTCGGCAAACACAAGCTCTGCCCGGCCATCAGCCCCGGCAAGACCTGGGAAGGCTTTGCCGGCGGCCTGGCCGGCAGCCTTGGCGCGTCCCTGCTCGTCCGCCATTTTTTTCTGCCCGAGCAGAGCCTGCTCTGGACAGGCCTCATCGTCCTTCTCCTGGGCTGCCTCGGCGCGGCCGGGGATCTTTCGGAATCGGTCATCAAACGGGCTTTCGGCGTCAAGGATTCCGGCAGCCTTCTCCCGGGACACGGCGGCTTGCTTGACCGCATCGACTCCCTGTTGCTCACCGCGCCGGTGCTCTATTACCTGTTGTATTTTAGGACAGGACTGTGTTTGATGTGACCCATGCGGGTACACGCTACCGTTGTCCCCCATTTTCAAAAAAACAGAAGGACGCATGAAAAACATCTCCTTGCTTGGCTCAACCGGCTCCATCGGCCGCAATGTCTTGGAAGTGGTCCGCCAGTTTCCCGGCCGCTTCCGCATCGTGG
>PHAW01000133.1 GCA_002841785.1 Deltaproteobacteria bacterium HGW-Deltaproteobacteria-3
CGAGACCCCGGAATCGTTGATCTTGCGGACGTAGCCATGCTGCTTGGGGGAGAGGTCCGTATTCAGGGCAAGAGCGGAGAAGCCGATGATGGCATTGAGAGGCGTGCGGATCTCATGGCTCATGTTTGCCAGAAATACGGATTTCAAGCTATTGGCGACCTCCGCGGCATCCTTGGCCTCCTGCAGTTGCTTATACATCTCCTCCTGAATATCGAGCAAACGCTGCTGCTCTGCTTCGACCTGCTTGCGCGCGGTGTTGTCGGTGCCGATCAGCAGATAGCCGATGATTTCGTTGTGCGCATCGCGCAGGGCCGTGACCGAGACGACCGCCGGGAGGCGGCTGCCATCCTTGCGAATATAGGTCAGCTCGTAGATGTCCTCGATTCCGCGGGAGGCCTTGAAGACCAAGGCTTCGAAGCCCTGCGTAATCATGGTGGCAAGCTCGACGCTCAACGATTTGGCGCGCACTGTCAATTCCTGGGGATCGGAAATGTCGGCTGGGGTGATCTTGTCCACAACCTCGGCGGCTGTGTAGCCGAGCATTCGTTCCGCGCCGACATTGAAGATCTGGATAACGCCATTCGCGTCAGTGGCGATGCTGGAAAAATTTTCGCTGTTAAAAATCGCACTCTGCAGCGTCCTCGCCTTGAACAGCGTTGCTTCCGCCTGCTTGCCAACCGTATCATCCACGATTGAGCAAAGGATATGGCCATCCTTGCTTTCGCCGGTGTCCACGGCGATGCTCTGCAGTTGACCATGGAACACCGTGCCGTCTTTTCCCTTGAGCCTGATTTCACATCGCTCAAGACCCTCTTTTTGCACAACACGTGCGAGGTGTTGAGGAAAAAGCTCTCTCCCCTCTGCCTCGGCAATAAAACGGCTAAAGGGCTTATTGACCAACAGTTGCCTCTCGATGCCCAGGAGATGCGCGCCGGTAAGATTTACCTCCCGGATCAAGCCGTGCGCATCAAAGGTGAAATAACCGACCGGGGCAAAGTCATACAGTTCAAGATACTTATTCCGCGAAAACTCAATCTCCGCCTGGGCACTGCGCATTTCTTCATTCTGCATCTCCAACTCGATCCGGTGAACCTCAAGTTCATGGACGAGCCGCATCGTCTCTTCCGCGTTCCGGGGTGGATGCGCGGAGGCCGTTTGCGTCCGCAACAGCTCTTCTACCTGCCGGCGCAACTCGGCCGGGGCTGATCGGCTTTTGTCTTTAGCGATACCCATTACTTCCTTCCTTCGCTCTCAAGCAGAGCCTTGAGCCGCGCATTCTCCTCGCGCAGTTCCGACTCCAAAGTCTTAAACGTCGTGATGTCCGCAAAGGTGATCACCACCCCGGCGATAACATCATCCATGGTGCGGTAGGGCATGATGCGCACCGAAAACCAGCGCTCATCCGTGGCGGAAATCTGTTTTTCCGAAAAAGTCAGCTTCCGCAAAACCTCGCGCGCTTCTTCGGCCATGTCGGGATAGAGCAACTTGCTCGCGATATCCGAGAGTGGGCGCCCCACATCGCCGGGGATCAACTTAAAGATTTTATCCGCCCCGGTGGTGAAGCGCCGGACATTGAGCTTGTTGTCCAAAAATACGGTGACGATTTCCGTGCTGTTGAGCAGGTTACGCATATCATCGTTCACTCGCGAAAGCTCATCCATCTTGGACTGCTGCTCAGCGTTCACCGTTTGCAGCTCCTCGTTTAAGGACTGCATCTCTTCCCGGGAGGTGGTCAACTCCTCGTTGGTGGATTGCAACTCCTCGTTGGTGGACTGCAGCTCCTCGTTGGTGGAGGTGAGCTCTTCCTGCGAGGATTGCATCTCCTCGCGGGTCGCCTGCAGTGCTTCGCTGACCTCCTGGAGCTCCTGCTCCAGTTTGAGCACCCTTGCGCTGCCGACCGGAGTGGTCCGGGTGCGGGGCGACGTTTTCTTTTCCGGAACCGTTGCCACGTCGGTGAAGACGATCATCACCATCCCCCGCAACGGTTCGGGATTTTTGACCATCTGGATGGTGAGATCAACGGTCTGCGTGCCGCCATTGGCCTCGACCTTGAGACCCTTGGCGGTGATCGTCTCGCTTTGCCGGATCGCTTTCTGGAAGGCGTTTCGCAGATCAAAACGGAGCCCTTCCCGGGCCATGGCGAAAATATTCCAGTTGGCCTTGCCGGCCGCCGGTTCGAGATATCTACCGGTCCGCCCGCTGACATACAGAATGTCACCCAGGTCGTTGGTCAGAACGGCAGCCGGGGAAAAGTGCTGCAGAAGCAGTTGATCCGCGAGAGACTGGAGATTGTCTGCAGGTTTCAAAATCTCTAACTCCTTGGAAATTCCCGGTCGAGGGTGGACAAACGACGAGGCGAACGCAAGCGGTTCGGAGAGCAGGGCGGATTCACGCCGCCGAAAGAGTCGCGACTTGATGCTCAACGGCGCGAAAAGATGGGTAAAGGTGCTGACGGCTTCCGAACTTCCCAAAAACAGGATCCCGCCGTGGTTCAGGCTGTAGTGAAAGAGAGGCAGAAGCTTTTTCTGCAGTTCCGGCGTCAGATAGATCAAGAGATTGCGGCAAGTGAGGATATCGAGCTTGGTAAAGGGGGGGTGCATGACGACGTTCTGCGTGGCGAAGGTCACCATCTCCCGAATCTTCTTGCCTACCCGGTAGCCGTTCGCCTCCTTGACAAAAAAACGACGCAACCGCTCGTCGGACACATGCGCGGCGATGTTGGCCGGATAGATCCCCTGGCGGGCCTTGTCGATGGCGTCCTGGTCCAGATCGGTGGCAAAAATTTGCAGCGTAAAATTCTCCGTGGGCTTGATCTGTTCCAGCGCCTCCGTGAAGGCAATCCCCAGCGAATATGCCTCCTCGCCGGTTGAGCAGCCGACCGACCAGGCCCGCAGCGTTCCGCCGGCCGGGCAGTCCGCAAGGAGTGCCGGGATGGCATCTGCCTGCAGTTGCGCCCAGGCCTCCGGATCACGGAAAAAATTGGTTACACCGATCAAAAGCTCCTTGAAGAGCAACTCCACTTCCTGGGGATTCGTTTGCAGAAAGCGGACATAGGTGGCGATCCCGTTGATCTGGTGAATGCCCATGCGCCGCTCGATCCGGCGGTAGATGGTGTTTTTTTTGTACATGGAAAAATCGTGACCGGTCTTGGCCCGCAACAGAATGACGACCTTTTCCAGGGAGCTTTGGTCCTTCGCCTCCAGCGGCAACCCCTCGGGCTTGGCCACGACCGAGTAATGCTTGAGATAGTCGATAATCTTTCCTGGCAGCCCCTCCGCCGGGGCGACCAGATGGACGAGCCCGGCATCAATGGCGTTTTTGGGCATGCTGTCGAACTTGGCCGAGGCAGGTTCCTGAGCCAGCGTCACCCCCGCTTTTTCCTTGATGGCCCGCAGGCCTATCGAGCCGTCCGTGCCCATCCCAGAAAGGATGACACCGATACTCCCATTCTGCCGGTCCTCGGCCAGGGAACAGAAAAAGTAATCGATAGGGAGACGCAGGCCGCGGGGCGCCGTCGGATCGAACAGGTGCAGCACTCCGTGCAGAATGGACATGTTTTTGTTGGGGGGGATCACATAGACACAGTTCGGCTTAACCCGCATCCGGTCCCTGACCTGAAAAACCTCCATCCCGGTGGTGCGCTGCAGCAACTCGGGCAGAAGCCCCTCGTGGTTCGGGTCCAAGTGCTGGACAACGACAAAGGCCATGCCGCTTTTCTCCGGCACATGCCTCAGAAACTGCTCCAACGCCTCCAACCCGCCGGCGGAAGCACCAATGCCGACAATGGGAAAAAGAAGATTTTGGGGACGAGGCGGGGCACCAACTGACGAAGAACTGAGGGGCTGCTTACCATTTTTTAATGGGCCACGTTTTTTGACACGCACCAATTACGCCCCCGATTTTGGTATTGTCAGCCGAGATATGAGTTCCCCTCTGGAGGACTGATTTTCAATCATACATACAGCTAGATACACACAGTACCATTTTCGAATGGATATTTCGATGTTTTAAAAATAAACGCCGGGCATTCAGCAATGCAAACTGATCGTCATATCCAGCTTTTTCCCGTCGCAGCAGAGACTGGCGGCAGAGGATGGGGGTGTGCCGATCAGGGATTTTCCTCGTTTGAAAAACCGCAACCTTCCCTTGCAACCCCCGGAAGGCTTGTATCAAGTGAGGCGGCATGACAAAAATGGCCACTCTCTGCACCAAAAAAAGGGGCTGCGGATAACCCGCAACCCCCTTGCTATTACTGGTCGGGATGAGAGGATTCGAACCTCCGACCCCGTGCTCCCGAAGCACGTGCTCTACCAGGCTGAGCCACATCCCGACATTATACGCATACTCACAATTCCCGCTGCCGATTCCTGCCGGAGAATTGTGGACCATATGTACCCAGAGTTTTTAGGGGCGTCAACAAAAAAGAAGGCAGGCACTCCCTTCTGAAGGAGAACCTGCCTTGTCTGATCAACAGAACAGCGACTGAAGAAAATCAGTTTACTTTACTGATTCGGCAAGCTTGCTGCCGGGCTTAAAGCGAGCTACCTTGCGAGCCTTGATGGTGATGGCCTTTCCGGTCTGAGGATTGCGACCCTGACGGGCTGCCCTCTTGGTCACGGAAAATGTGCCGAACCCAACCAAGGTTACCTTGTCGCCCTTCTTCAAAGCGGTGGTAACTGCGGCCAGCATGCCGCCAAGGGTTTTCTCTGCTGCAGCCTTGCTTATACCGCCAGCCTTTGCCATGTTCTCGACTAATTCACTTTTGTTCATTCCTCTCCTTCCTCCTCGTGAATTTAGAGATTCTCTGCCTTCTACAAGCACC
>PHAW01000134.1 GCA_002841785.1 Deltaproteobacteria bacterium HGW-Deltaproteobacteria-3
TCAAAGAAAATGATGTCCATGCGGTCGCCCCTGAAGTGGCAATCTCTTTTTTCAAGGGGATCATGCCCTTTGACACTCTGGACGAAGAAACCCTGCGCTCTCTTGCCCGGCATTGCCGGATTGATTTCTTTCCCAAGGGAACCAGACTCCTTACCGCGGATGTCACCGAACTGACCCATCTCTATTTTATCCAGCGCGGCGGGGTCAAGGCCTTTCTGGAAGACGAAAACGGCGAAGTAACCCTCAAGGACTTTCGCGGCGAGGGAGCCTATATCGGCGCCCTTGCCATCATCCGGGGCACCCCGGCCAATCTCAATATCGAAACCGTGGAAGACACCTTCTGCTTCCTCCTGCCTCGGGATATCTTTCTTGGGCTCATTGAAAAACAGGCGTCCTTTGCCCATTTTTACCTGAAAAGCTTTTCCGAAAAAATCGTCACCACCGCCTATAACGAGCTGCGCCATCACAAGGTGACTCGCCGGAGCAACGAGGATCTGTACCTTTTTTCCATCAGGGTCGGCGACCTGGTGAAGACCCTGCGCAAGGTGGCGGCCAGCGCCACCATTCAGGAAGCCGCCGCCCTTATGACCGAGCATCGGGTGGGCTGCCTGCTGATCCATGATGCCGTTGATGCGGAAAAGATTGTCGGCATTATCACCGACCGCGATCTCCGCGGCAAGGTGGTGGCGGCCGGGCTGGATTTTCAGCAACCGGTGCAAACCATCATGAGCACCCCGGTGCAGACCGTGCTCTCCCAGTCCCTCTGCTTCGACGTGCTCTTAAAAATGATGGACACCGGAATCCATCACCTCGCCGTGGAGCGCGCGGGAAAAATCATCGGGGTGATCACCTCCCATGACATCATGCTCCTCCAGGGCCACTCCCCCTATTATCTGTTCAAGGAAATCCGGGGCCAGCAGCAGATCTCCGGCCTCTATCCCCTGGCAAACAAGATCCCGGATGTAATCCGGGGGCTGATCGGAGAAGGGGCCAAGGCCGGGAACATCACCCAGATGATCGCCATCCTCAACGATCATATCCTGGAGCGAATGCTGACCCTGCTGGAACAAGAGCTGGGAGCGCCGCCCGTCCCCTACTGCTGGCTGCTCCTGGGCAGTGAAGGACGCAGGGAGCAGACCTTCAAGACCGACCAGGACAATGCCATCATCTATTCCGACCCGGAAGATGAGACCCAGGCTCAAGCAGCAGCGGCCTATTTCAAGGCGTTTGCCGCCAAGGCCATCGACCACCTGGTCAACTGCGGCTACCCGCTTTGCCCGGGCGAGGTCATGGCCGTCAACCCGCTCTGGTGCCAACCGCTTTCTGTCTGGAAACGGTATTTTGAGCGCTGGGTTTCCGAGCCGGACCCGCAGGAACTGCGCTATGCCACTATTTTTTTTGATTTTCGCGCCGGTTTCGGCGAGGCCGCGTTGGCAGAGAGCCTGCGAACTCACTTAAACCAGCACATAAAGGGCCGGGATCTTTTTTTGTTCCACCTGGCCCGCCAGTCCATGGAAACCCGCGCCCCCCTCTCGTTTTTCAAGAATTTCATTGTGGAAAGAGATGGTGAGCACAAAAACCGGCTGGACATCAAAAAACAGGGGCTGACCCCTTTTGTGAATTTTGCCCGGGTGCTGGCCCTGAAATCCGGCGTGAAGGAGACCAACACCCTGGCCCGGCTGAAATCCCTGAAGGAAGGCGAATGGATTCAGGGGGAGTTATGGTCGTCGGCCAGCGAGGCCTATGAACTGCAGATGCAGCAACGGTTGGTGCATCAGCTCCGGCAGATTGAGGCCGGAACCGTTCCCGACAACTATATCGATCCGGCCGACCTCTCCGACCTGGAACGCAGGATGCTCAAGGATGCCTTCACGGTCATTGAACGGTTGCATGGCGTGCTGGACCAGATGTATCCGGTGACATGATGCGCGATCTCTTGAAGCCACGCTCCTGGTTTGCCCCTCCGCATCCGCTCATTACCAAAAACAGGGAAATCTTTGCCCAATTTGACCAATCCCGCCCCCTGACCGAGTACACCTTTGTGGTGTGCGACACCGAACTGACCGGTTTTGACCTGAAACGCGACGAAATCATCTCCATCGGCGCGGTAGTGATCCGTGACCTGCAAATCGATCTGGGCGCCACCTTCCACCGGTACATACGACCCCAAAATACCAAACATACCCAAGCCACTCTGATCCACCGCATCACTCCGCAGCAGTTGGCCGAGGCCCCCCCCCTGGAAGAGGTGCTGCCACCCTTTGTCGAATTTGCAGGGAGCAGCCTCATGGTGGGCCATTGCGTTGCCCTTGACATGGGTTTTCTCAACAAGGCCGCCCGCAAGATTCTGGGCGGAACCCTTTCCAATCCGGGGATTGACACCATCCGCATGGCCCGGGGGTATCGACGCGCATTGTCCGGACATTTTCACGGCGAAGAAGATTGGTCGCACAACTACTCCCTGGCGGCATTGACCAAAGAGTATCATCTCCCCGCATTCAAGCCCCATGACGCCCTTGAGGATGCGATGCAAACAGCCTATCTTTTTCTCTTTCTGCTCAAAAAATTCAGGAAAGGCGGGCTGTTGACCCTGAAAGACATCTATCAGGCCGGAAGGGTGGGAAGTGTATGGTCCTAAAAAACCATCCCCGTGAAAAGCGGCAAGAAATCAACCGGCAACCCCTTGCAGCGCAAGGCATGCCGCCATCTGAACCTTATCCCTGCGAAACACCTGTTTGTTATAAAAAAACCCGTTGACACCATCAGCCACACCGGTATATATACCCAGTCATTTGTATTCATCAGTACAATCAATCGGTTGACTAAAACAAGAATACTACAAACGGAGAGGAGAGAGGCATGAACAATGCGCAGAAGTACTGGCAGGCTAATATCCGGCTCGTGATCGGGTGCCTGCTAGTCTGGTTTTTTGTTTCGTTCGGGTGCGGTATTTTATTTGTCGATCAGTTGAACGCCTTCCGTCTTGGCGGCTATCAGCTCGGGTTCTGGTTTGCCCAGCAGGGTTCGATCTATGTCTTTGTGGCGCTGATCTTTTTCTACGCCTGGCGTATGAATCAGCTTGATAAAAAATTCAACGTCGAAGAAGCGTAAGGAGAACCGGACATGTCGAACTTAATGATCACCACCTACCTCGTGGTCGGCGCCACCTTCGCCCTCTACCTCTATATCGCCTTGAAGTCCCGGGCCAAAAACACCGGCGAGTTCTACGTGGCCGGCAAGGGCATCCATCCGGTGCTCAACGGCATGGCCACCGGCGCCGACTGGATGTCCGCGGCTTCCTTCATTTCCATGGCCGGAATGCTCGCCATGGGCGGCTATGACGCCTCCGCCTACCTGATGGGCTGGACCGGCGGCTACTGCCTGCTGGCCATGCTGCTTGCCCCGTATCTCCGCAAGTACGGGAAATTCACGGTGCCTGAATTCATCGGCGACCGCTTCTATTCCCAAACGGCCCGTCTGGTCGCCATCATCTGCCTGATCGTCGCCTCCCTGACCTATGTTATCGGCCAGATGAAGGGCATCGGCGTGGCCTTCTCCCGATTCCTGGAGCTTCCCTTTGAGGTCGGCCTGGTGGTCGGCATGGCCATAGTCTTCGTCTATGCCGTTCTCGGCGGCATGAAGGGCGTTACCTACACCCAGATCGCCCAGTATGTGGTCCTGATCTTTGCCTACACCGTCCCCGCCGTCTTCATTTCCATCCAGCTCACCGGCCACCCCCTGCCCCAGATCGGCCTTGGTGGAACCCTCAGCGGCAGCGAGGGGGTCTATCTTCTTGACAAGTTGGACAAAGTGGTGGTCGAACTTGGCTTCACCGCCTATACCTCACAAAAGGGAAGCACGCTGGATATCTTCCTGCTGACCATGTCGCTCATGATCGGCACTGCGGGTCTGCCCCATGTCATCACCCGCTTCTTCACCGTGCCCAAGGTGAAAGACGCCCGTTCCTCCGCTGGCTGGGCCCTGGTCTTCATCGCCATCCTCTACACCACCGCCCCGGCGGTTGGAGCCATGGCCCGCCTGAACCTGATGAACACGGTGCAGACCGGCGAGATTGGCGCCCCGGAAGGAAACCTCGTGGCCGAAGATCGTCCACAATGGATGCACAACTGGGAAAAAACCGGACTGCTTGGCTTTGAAGACAAGAACGGCGACGGCAGGATCCAGTACTACAGCGACAACGGCCTGAGCGCAGCGGAAGCCGCCCTGGCCAAAGCTCTGAAGGAAGGCGGCGACGTGACCGCCGCCCAGGCCAAGGCGGATGAAGCCGCCGCCAAGCACGCCGAAAGCAAGTTCGCCGGTTTTGGCTGGAAGGGCAACGAGATGACCAAGGTTGACAACGACATCATGGTGCTCGCCAACCCCGAGATCGCCAGGCTGCCCAACTGGGTTATCGCCCTGGTGGCGGCCGGCGGCATCGCCGCGGCCCTTTCCACCGCCGCGGGCCTGCTGCTGGCCATCTCTTCCTCCATCTCCCATGACCTGCTGAAAAGCATGCTGGCAAAGAACATCGACGACAAGACCGAGCTGCTCTACGGCCGCATCGCCATGGGCGGCGCCATCCTCCTGGCCGGCTACCTTGGCCTCAATCCTCCGGGATTTGCCGCCCAGGTTGTGGCCCTGGCCTTTGGGCTTGCCGCCTCGTCGATTTTCCCCGCCATCATGATGGGGATCTTTGTCAAGCGGATGAACAGCGCCGGCGCCATCTGCGGCATGCTTGCCGGTCTTGGCTCCACCCTGCTCTACATCTTCTGGTTCAAAGGGTTCATGTTTCTCTTTCGGGGCAGTGGGCGCCCTGATAAACTTTGCCGTCGCCTTCGCGGTTTCAAGCTTCACCAAGGCGCCGCCCGAGCACATTCAGCATCTGGTCGAAGACATTCGGGTTCCGATGGGTGCGGGCGCTGCCCAGGATCACTGATCCCCGCGCGAGACAGTTCCTGCCACCGGCAGTAAAAGGCATCCGTACTTCGGTACGGATGCCTTTTTTTTGTGCTCCCAAGTTTGTTATCCCAGGGGCGGGATTTTCTGTTAAGATAACCTCGATTGCACCTCCTCGGAATACGACCTCCAGCCTTGA
This sequence comes from Deltaproteobacteria bacterium HGW-Deltaproteobacteria-3, assembly GCA_002841785.1. Classification (GTDB taxonomy): domain Bacteria; phylum Desulfobacterota; class Desulfobulbia; order Desulfobulbales; family Desulfurivibrionaceae; genus Thiovibrio. The sequence goes on from PHAW01000134.1 coordinate 5,096, forward strand.
GCGAACACCATGGCCGAGACAGCCAAGATACTTGTTGTTGACGATGAACCCAGCATGCGGGAGTTTCTCGTCATTCTCCTGAATAAAAACGGGTATGGCGCCCATGCCGCGGCAAGCGGCGCGGAAGCCCTCACCCTGCTGCGGCAGCGCCGCTTCGACCTCATCGTCTCGGACATCCGCATGCCCGACCTCAGCGGGCTTGACCTCCTGGAAAACGTCAAGCAGCAAGACCTCTCCATCCCGGTTGTGCTGATCACCGCCTACGCCTCGCCGGAGGATGCGGTGCTGGCCATGAAAAACGGCGCCTACGACTACATCACCAAGCCCTTCAAGGTGGATGACATCCTCTCGGTTATCAAGGCCGCCCTGGGAAGCAGACAGGAGAAACCCCCGGTCAAGAACCGCGATTCCTTTGCCGGGATCATCGGCAACAGCCCCGAGATGCTCAAGATCTACGACCTGATCCAGCGCATCGGCCCGACCCAGGCCAACGTCCTGATCTATGGCGAATCCGGCACCGGCAAGGAACTGGTAGCCCAGGCCATTCACCAGCACAGCGATGTCGCGGCTAACGCCTTTGTTCCCATCACCTGCAGCGCCATCCCGGAAAATCTCATCGAATCCGAGCTCTTCGGCCATGCCAAAGGGTCGTTCACCGGCGCGATCGCCAACAAGACCGGGCTGTTCGAACTGGCCAACAACGGCAGCGCCTTTCTCGATGAAATCGGCGAGCTCTCCCCGCTTATCCAGACCAAGCTTCTGCGGGTCTTGCAGGAAAGGGAGTTCAAGAAGGTGGGAGGCACGGAGACCATCAAGGTCAAGGTGCGGATCATCTCCGCCACCAACAAGAACCTGGAAGAGGAGGTCATGGCCGGCCGCTTCCGGGAGGATCTGTTCTACCGTCTGGCGGTTGTCCCCATCCGCATGCCGCCGCTGCGCGAGCGCAAGGGGGATGTGCCGCTCCTGGTCGATCATTTTCTGAAGAAATACTCGGCCCTGTTCGGCAAGGAGGTGCAGCAGATCTCCTCCTATGCCCTGAAGGTCCTGATGGACTATGATTTCCCGGGCAATGTCCGCGAGCTGGAGAATATCGTCGAGCGAGGAGTCGCCCTTGAATCCTCCAATATCATCCTGCCGGAGAGCCTCACCCTGTCGGGGCATCGGCTTGGCCGTTCCCCCGGAGCTGAAACGGTCGGCGAGGATGCCTTCGAAGCCGCGGAGGAAACAGCCTTTGCTCTCGGGCTTGAACAGTACATCACCGAGATTGAAAAACGGCTGATTAAAACGGCCCTGGCCAGAACCGGTAATTCCAGGATGAAGGCGGCGGATCTTTTAAAGATGAGCTTCCGATCCTTCCGCTACAAGGCGAAAAAATATACCATCTGAGCTCTGCCCCGAAAAATTAGAGGCACGCCTGTGTTCCCATCTTTCCATGCCTAAAAGGTCATATGATACTTGCCGCCCTCTGCCCGCACACCGGCTCATCTGCCGCCAATGATCACCTCAAGAAACAGATTCAGTGGCTGCTCTTTTTCCGGGTGCTTTTTCTTTCCCTGATGCTGGGGATCAGCGTCCTTCTCCAGACAAAGACGCCTTCCATCTTTCTCCCCCCCCTGCACTATCTTGCCTATTTCATTGCCGGGCTCTATGTCTTCACCATCCTCTCCGCCCTGATGGTGAGGATAATCAAGTGCTTTTCCCGCTTCGGCTATATGCAGATCACCCTTGACACCCTCCTGGTGACCCTCCTGGTTTTTTCCACCGGCGGCAGCCAGTCCGTTTTCACGGTGGTATACGCTGAGCACCCTGCTGTTCGGCTCCCAACTCGTTGTCGAATACGGCGGCTATGCCTCCCGGTTTCTCCAGACCTACCCCAGCCATCTGAGCAGTTTCCAGATGCTCCTCCATTACTTTGCCATTTACAGCCTCACCTTTTTCCTGGTTGCCATCTTGAGCTCAATGCTCTCCACCAGGCTGCAAAAAACCGAAGCCGAGCTGTTTCAGACCGCCAGCGACTACGACCGGCTCTCCTTTCTCTACAAGCAGATCTTTGACGACATCAATACCGGCATTATCACCGTTGACGCCGACAGCCGGGTTACATCCTTCAACCGGGCGGCGGAACTCATTACAGGGTACAAGCCAGGGGAGATCCTCGGCCGCAATCTTTCCCACACCTTTTCCGGCCTGGAAATCCCCCTGCGCGACGACGGACGGCGGCATATGACCGCCCTCCCCCGAAGAGACGGGGAAACGATCCCGGTGGGATATTCCTGCTCCAGGCTCAACGCCCCGGAAGATAGCGAAAACGGCTATGTCTTTACCTTGCAGGATCTCAGTCAGATAAAAAAGATGGAGGCCCAGGTGCAGCAGGCCGAAAAAATGGCGACCATCGGCGAAATGGCCGCAGGGATTGCCCATGAACTCAGGAATCCCCTGGCAGCCATCTCCGGAGCCGTGCAACTGCTGGAAAGGGAAACCCGGGACAATTCCATCAACAAGCGGCTGTTTGACATCATCATGCGGGAATCAGACCGGCTGGATGCAACAATCCGCGACTTTCTCGTCTTCTCCAAGCCGGTCAACCCGGAAAAGGAATGGTTCTCCGTGCTCGCCCTGGCGCGGGAGGCCCTGGAAACACTGCGCCAAAGCCAGGACTGGAACTCCGCCCTGCGCCTTGACCTGGAAATCCCCCCCGATCTTAACGGCTGGGGAGATCCGCAACTGATCAGGCAAGTGCTTCTCAACCTCGTTGCCAACGGCGCCAATGCCTGCCGTACCATGGAGAGTGGAAGGATCCTGCTTCGCGCCGGGGAACAATCCGAAAACGCCATTGTCCTGGAGATCATTGACAACGGCATCGGCATCCCGGAAGATCTTCGGGAAAAAATATTCGAGCCGTTCTTCACCACCCGCGAAACGGGGACCGGACTTGGCCTGGCCATTGTCCGCCAGATCGTGCACAGCCACGGCGGCACGATTTCCCTGCGCGCTTCCCATCCCCAGGGCGCTCTTTTTTCCGTCAGCCTGCCCCTGCCCTAAATAAATGAAAAATGCAGAGTGAAAAATGAAGAGTGGAACGTCTGTATGCGTTCAATTTTCCACTTTCCATTCTTCGCCTTTCACTATCGTACAGCGGCAATGACGGACAGGATGAGATAGACGGCCAGCCACCCTGCGATGTACAGCAACGATCTTCTCCGCCAGGGCTCCGCAGCTCCCACGCAGGCCAGGGCGACGACCAGGGTGCTCGGGAAAATCACCCCGGCCCAGAAAGGATCGAGGTAGCGCAGCAGCTCCTGCAAACCGAGCAGAAACCACGGCCCCTGGATATGGAAGAGCCCGAGACGGGCCGGCTCCATGGGCGCCGCCAGGAAAAGACTGACCCCCACCGTGGCAAACAGCAGCAGGCTATGCTGAGCAAAGGTTACCCGGTAGCGGCGCAGATGATCCCAGCAGCAGATCCCCCAGACAAGCCCCAACCCGATGAGATGATTGGCATACACCCGCTTCATGCCCTCGGCCTCGATGGCAAAAAGCAGCGAATTCAGCACCGCTCCCAGGTAGGGAATGGACAGGGTGATATTTTCGGCAATGACCCCCGCAGCCTCGCCGGTTGCATCCGCCCGCAAAACATAGCCGGTAAAAAGCAGCAGCAGCGCGGCAAGGACGGAACCGACCAGCAGAAGCCATTTGCCGAAGCGCAGTTGCTGATCGGCCTTTGCCAGGATGATCGCCGCGAGATGAGAGAGGGAGAAAAGGAAAAACAACTGGCTGGAATAAAAATGGCAGGCCCGGAAGAATTGACCGAAGGGCGCCAGCAGGTCAAGGGAGCTGGCGGAAAAAAACGGCGTGGCCGGGTCGTACTGGAGGGCGAGCGCCATCCCGGACAAGACAGAGAGGTAGAGGGAGACCAGGCTCATGCCCCCCCATTTCGTCTCGACGATAAACGTCCGGATATCCATGCCCTTAATAGGTAACAAGGTACCCTTTGCCGTCCTGGCCCTCCTGCATGGCCGCCACCTGAAAACGGGGAAGATTTTTTTTGGCCGGGCCGCTGAGCCGGACGCCTTCCTTGCTGAATCGGCTATGATGACAGGGGCAGACCAGAACCCCTTCCTTTTCCTGGTAGTTAAGCCGGCAGCCCAGATGAGTGCACTTCCGCGACACGGCCCAAGGCCCGGCTTGCCCCACGAAGAGGATGAAGTCATGCTCCAGGACAAACCCATCCACAGGTACTACCTTGTTCACTTTCACCACCCGTGGCTGCTTGGGAGCGCGGTAGCCGAGAAAGCGGAAAACCGGATACAACAGCAGGGCGCCGGCGCCCCAGCGCAGCCAGGACCAGGAACCAGCCAAAAATATCCGCCGGGTCAGGGGTTCTGCCTTTCGCTCCGGATCAGCCATGGAGGAATATCCCGTAACTGCTGCTCGCCATCATGGCTGCAGATACCGCGCCCGCAATTTCTCGCAGACATGATCCGGCACCAGGCCGCTCACATCCCCGCCATGCCTGGCCGCGTCCTTGATGATGCTGGAACTGATGAAAATCCAGCGGAAGCCGGTCATCAGAAAAACCGTTTCCACCTCACGCTCGATCCTCCGGTTCATCAGGGCAAGCTGGAACTCGTAATCAAAATCCGACACGGCCCGCAAGCCGCGGATGATCGCCTTGGCCCCTCGCTTGTAAGCAAAATCAACGAGCAGCCCGGAAACATCCACTACCTCGATCCGGGGTTCTTCCGCGGAAAAACAGTCCTCAATCATCCTGCGCCGTTCACCCAGAGGGAAAAGCGGCTGCTTGGCAGGGTTGCTGGCAACGGCAATGATGATCCGGTCAAACAGGTTCAGCCCCCGGTGGATGATGTCAAGATGCCCGTTGGTTATGGGATCAAAAGTGCCGGGATACACGGCGATTGATTCGGATGTGGCTTCCGGGACGAACGGCTCGTAGTCAGTCATTGCACCCTGCCTCACATGTGTTGGTAGAGCCAGAATCCGGCTTCTCCGTAACGGCGTTGCTCAAAACAGGTGAGCGGACCAACGGTTTGGGGATAATGCGCCGCAGCCGCATCTTCGAGAACAACAATCCCCTTGGCGCCAAGAAAATTTCCTTCCGCCAACGAGGCAAGCACCCGCTGGGCAAGCGCGCTTGCGTAGGGCGGGTCGAGAAAGACCAGTTCGAATCCGCCCACCGGCTTGAACGGCGCCAGAAAGGCAAGCCCCCTGGCCAGATCCCTTTGCAGCACCGTGGCGCGCTCGCCGAATCCGCAGAGCTCGATATTTCTTTCGATCAGATCGACAACGGAACGCTGGCCATCGACGAAGAGCGCCAGCAGTGCGCCCCGGCTCAAGGCCTCAAGCCCCAAGGCGCCGGTGCCGGCAAAAAGATCCACCACCCGGGCGCCCGCAACCCTGGCGCCGAGGATGCTGAAAATCGCCTCCCTGGCCCGGTCGGAGGTGGGACGAATCTGTTTGCCGAAACGCTGGCCCGGCGCCAGCAGCTTCCGCCCGCGGGCGCTGCCGCTGATGATCCGCAATTATGCCGGTCTCCCATGCAAAGGAAAAAGGTCACAGGTCCAATCAGCGTGCAAGATTGAATCCATGACCACTGTTGGCATCGCGCCGCAGGCGATGCCAACCATTACAGATAATCCCGGATGAGAACCTCGGCGATCTGCACCGCGTTGAGCGCCGCACCCTTGAGGATATTGTCGGAAACCACCCAGAGGTTGATCCCGTTGGCGATGGACTCATCCTCCCGGATCCTGCCCACCAGGGTTTCGAACTTGCCCGCGCAATCAATGGCCATGGGGTACTGACCCAAGGTCGGCTCATCAACCAACTGCACGCCAGGGGCATTCTTCAGCAAGGCCTTGACCTCGGCCGCGGTGATCTTCTTCTCGGTTTCGATATTGACCGACTCGGAATGGCCGTAGAAAACCGGCACCCGCACCGTGGTGGCGGTAACGCCGATGGTCGGGTCTTCAAACATCTTGCGGGTTTCGTTGACCATCTTCATCTCTTCCTTGGTGTAGCCGTTCTCAAGGAAGCTGTCGATCTGGGGCAGACAGTTGAAGGCGATCTGGTGCGGGTATACGCTATGCGCCATGGGCTTGCCCGCCGCGTAATCCTGAATCTGCTGCTTGAGTTCGTCAATGGCCTTGGCCCCGGTGCCGGAAACCGCCTGGTAGGTGGAAACCACGATCCGCTTGATCCGCACCTTGTCGTGGATGGGCTTCAAGGCCACCAGCATCTGGATTGTGGAGCAGTTCGGATTGGCGATGATGCCCCGTTTTTTATACTGGGCAATGGCATGGGGATTCACCTCGGGCACCACCAGGGGAATTTCCGGGTCCATGCGGTAGGCGCTGGAATTGTCGACCACCACGGCCCCTGCCGCCACGGCAGCCGGAGCAAAATCGAAGGAGCGGGTAGCGCCTGCGGAAAAAAGGGCGATATCGATGCCGGCAAAGGCATCCTTGCTCAAGAGCTGGACCGGAATCTCCTTGCCCTTGAAGGTGAGGGTTTTTCCCACGGACCGTTCCGAGGCAAGCAAGCGCAGCTCGTCCAGGGGAAAATCCCTGCGCGCCAAGACATCGAGCATGGCCCCGCCCACAGCGCCGGTGGCGCCGGCAACAGCAACATTGAATTTCTTTTTTGCAGCAGTCATTGTTCCAATTCCTTAACAGACAGCAGCCGGGCAATGCCCGGCAATTATAAAAAATATCAGCAGGTTAGAAAAAACAGACATGCAATGCCCCATTACTCCTGCCGCATGGTTTCCCTCTTCAAAAACACCAACCGGTTCAGGCCGTTGAGATAGGCCTTGGCCGCGGCGGTGATGATATCGGGGTCCGCCCCCTGCCCCACCACGATCTTGCCCTCGTCCTCAATGCGCACCAGCACCTCGCCCTGGGCGTCGGTGCCGCCGGAAATGGAACTCACCGAAAAATAGAGGAGCCGGCTTTTGGTCTGGGTCAGTTCGGCAATGGCCCGGAAACAGGCGTCGATGGGACCGATGCCGATGCAGGCCTTTTCCTGCTCCTTGCCGTCGATGAGCAGCCGCACCGCCGCGGTGGGCAGGCTTTTGTTGCCGCTCATCGCCCCCAGGTGCACCAGGGAGAAGGTCTCGGTGATCCGCAGCACCTCATCCATGAGGATGGCCTCGAGATCCTCGTCAAACATCTCCTTTTTGACGTCGGCCACTTCCTTGAACCGGGCAAAAACCCGGTCCAGCTCTTCGCCCTTAAGGGTATAGCCCATGGCCGCAATGCGATCCTTCAGGGCATGCCGGCCGGAATGCTTGCCCAACACGATGTTGCCGGTGGAGATGCCGATATCCGCCGGATTCATGATCTCGTAGGTGGTCCGCTCCTTGAGCACCCCGTCCTGGTGGATCCCGGACTCGTGGGCAAAGGCGTTGGCCCCGACAATGGCCTTGTTGGGCTGCACCGGCATCCCGGTGATGGTGGTGACCAGCCGGCTGGTGGGGTAGATATGCTCGGTGACGATATCGGTATGCACCTGCATCTGATCGGCCCGGGTGCGGATGATCATGACCAGCTCTTCCATGGCCGTGTTGCCCGCCCTTTCCCCCAGGCCGTTGATGGTGGATTCCACCTGCCGCGCGCCATGGTTGATGGCGGCCAGCGAATTGGCCACGGCCAAGCCGAGATCATTGTGGCAATGCACACTGAGGACAGCCTTGTGGATATTGGGGATGTGCTCGATGAGGTAGCCAATCTTGCGGCCGAACTCATCGGGCAGGGCATAGCCGGTGGTATCCGGAAAATTCAGGGTCGTGGCCCCGGCCTCGATGACCGCGCTGAAGACCTTGCAGACAAAGTCAAGGTCGCTGCGCGAAGCATCCTCGGCGGAAAACTCCACGTTGCCCGTGTATTTCGCGGCATGCTTCACCGAAGCGACGGCCAATTCCAGCACCTGATCGCGATTCATCTTCAGTTTGTGCTTGAGATGGATGTCCGAGGTGGCCAGGAAGGTGTGGATCCTGGGATTTTCCCCAGCCTTGAGCGCCTCCCAGGCCCGGTCGATATCCTTGACATTACAGCGGGCAAGAGCCGCGATCTGCGCACCCCGGACATGCTCGGCGATATTGCGCACGCACTCGCCCCGGGCGAGGCCACGGGAAAACCGGCTTCAATTACATCCACCTTCAACTTGACCAGTTGCTGGGCCAGGCGGAATTTTTCCTGCATATTCATGCTTGCGCCGGGCGACTGCTCGCCATCACGCAAGGTGGTGTCGAAAATAATTATTTTATCAGCCATCGCTTCTTCACTCCTCTCAGCTCGGGCAGCGGAAGAAGAATGCCGCCTGCAATCGAGCTTACACCGAAGGTTCCTGTTCTTTTTCGGCAGGCTTCCTGCCTTTCACCACCAAACGATACCCCGCCGCCAGCGGTCCGGATAGAACGTAGGCCGCTCCCAAAACAAAAAGGGTGACCTGTGGTTCCGCAGCCAGAACCATGATGAGAACAACCAGCCCAACCAGAACCTGAAATTTCTTGACCCGATCGGCTTCCGCATGCTTGAAGCTCTGATATTTCACGGAACTGACCATGAGATAGGAAAGACCGTACACGGTTGCCAGAACCATGAAATTCCTCAAGGTGCCGCTGAACTCAAAAAAACTGCAAAACAGGACGGATGCGGCGATCATCCCTCCGGCGGCGGGACTCGGCAGACCCGTGAATTCGTTCTTGGTCGAAGTGGTGTCCTGGCTGTTGAAACGGGCCAGGCGCAAGGCGGTGGTCGCCACATAGAGAAAAGCCGCCAGCCAACCATACCGGCCATAGGGCCGCAGCACCCACTCGTAGGCCAAAAGTGCCGGGGCCACGCCAAAGGCCACCAGATCGCACAGGGAATCATACTCCATGCCGAATTTGCTGGTCGTCCCGGTAAGACGGGCAACCCTGCCATCCAAGCCATCAAAAACCGCGGAAATAATAATCGCCACGGCGGAATGAAAATATTGGCCGTTGATCGCGGCAACGATGGCGTAAAACCCGCTGAACAGACTTGCCGTGGTAATAACACTGGGCAACAGACAGATTTTTCCCTTTGAGGAAATTACATCTTCGGCTTCATGGTGCCTGCTCATGTCCCTTTCCTCCCGATTATAATTACAAACCGCGCCATGTTCGGCACGCTTACCCTGGGTAGTATATTGAAAAAAGGCTTTTCTGCATAGGAGTATCAGGGAAGATAGCCAAGAATCGTCTCGCCGGCCCGTACTTTCTGGCCCACCGAGACCTCCAGTTGGATCTGCTGCGGAAGATAGAGGTCAACCCGGGAACCAAAACGAATCAGGCCAAAACGCTCTCCGCGCATCAGCCTGTCCCCCTTGCCCGCCCAACAGACAATCCGCCGGGCAATGAGACCGGCCACCTGCACCACCGCAATCTTGCGATTGCTCCGTGTTTCAAGGGTCAGAGCGCAGGCCTCATTTTCCAAAGCCCCGCGTTCGGTATTGGCCGAAAAAAACATGCCCGGGGAATACTGCACCTGGGTCACGGTTCCCGGACAGGGCGCCCTGTTCACATGCACATTGAAGACATTCATGAAGATGCTCACCTTATAGACATGCTCCTTCACGAATCTGTCGTCAAACACCTTCTCGATGAGGATAACCTTGCCGTCCGCCGGCGAAACCAGCACATCCTCATCCTCCGGGATTACCCGTTCCGGATCCCGGAAA
>PHAW01000135.1 GCA_002841785.1 Deltaproteobacteria bacterium HGW-Deltaproteobacteria-3
TGATCGCCGTAGTCCGTTCCCTGGGCGAGCAGGCCGGCGGGTTTCAGCCAAACGCTGTACTGCCTGGCATCGAGGAGACATCGGGGTGCCGGCGGTTTCACCGCGAGAAGCCGCGCATCGTAATACAGATCCAGCACCTCGCCCGGCACCGGCTGCGCGGTTGCCTTGCGCAACCGTTTCCGCCCGCCCCTTTTGCCGGTCAGCCAAACCGCCCCCTTGCACATGGCGTCCTTCACCCGGCTCTTGGCAAGCCCGGCCCGGGAGGCGAGGAGATCGCAGGCCGAGCCGGCATCCTCAGGCGCAACGGTAATCCGCAGGGTAAACGCAGCCGCAGCCGGAGGGGATGCCTCCGGCCGGTTATCTGAAATGCTCATAGCCACGGTAGCTGATCTCCCGGCACTGTCCCGCTTCTTCAAGAAAAACACCCTGGCCCTCGACAATACGTCCCACGGCAAAAAGCTCCTTGCCGGTTTTTTCCCTGACCAGAGCGCGGAGCGACGCCTCCTGCTGCTCGCCTGCGGTGAAGAGCAATTGATAATCCTCCCCGCCGGCAAGCGCCCAGTCAAGGGGAGACCGGCCGCAGGTTGCCGCCGCCTTGCGCAGCAATGGGGAAAGGGGGACCGCTTCCGCCGCCACCACCGCCCCAACCCCGCTTTCCGCGCAGATATGGGCCAGATCGGTGGCCAGGCCGTCGGAGAGATCCTGCATGGCATGGACGAAACCGCTCGCAGCCAGGACCCTGCCCACGGTCACCTGGGGCACCGGGTCCAGATGCGCTCCAACCAACGGCTGCCAGACGGGATCGTGGACCAATCCCATCCGGCACAGGGCGAGACCTGCCGCCGCCTCGCCCAGGAAACCACTGACCAAAACCACATCGCCGGGCCGGGCGCCCTTTCTGGTAATCAGTTCCGTTTCGGCCATCTCCCCGAGCACCGTAACGGAAAGCACGCTCGCCTGCTCGCTCTGCACCGTGTCCCCGCCGATCAGCACCACCCCATGTTCGGCAAGCACGGCAAGAAAACCGGACATGAATGCATCCAGCCACTGGCTCGCACAGGCCGGGGTCAAGGCCAGGGAAAGCAGGGCAAAACGGGGCAGCCCTCCCATGGCGGCGATATCGCTGATATTGACCGAGGCTGCTTTCCTGCCCAGCTCGCGGGGAGGATGCCAGGCGGAATCAAAATGCACCCCCGCCACCATGGTATCGGTGGTCACCAAGCTGACCCTCCCCTGGGCCGTCCGGTAAACCGCGCAATCATCGCCGATCCCGATCACAAGGTCGTCCGAACTCCCGGCCGCCTGACGGATACGGGCGATAATCCCCCTTTCTCCTCCGGACTGCGTCATGCTTCCCTCTATTTTTTTCATCAAGTTTTTTGGGAACTATCCCGATCCGTAGAGCACAGAACAACGAGGAGCCCGACCATGCAAGTAATCTGCTGCGTTTGTCACAAAACAAAAAATCACAAGGGCTGGGCAAAACAGGCTGCCAGATCCGGGGTGCGGCTCTCACACGGCTATTGCCCCCGGTGTTACAGGCAGATGATGGAGATGGTTGATAATTTCTTTGTCCTGAACGGCTGCCGCAAGAGCGCCTGACGCACTCCCCTTTCCACGCAGCCCTTCCTACTTGATCACCTTGAGAAAAGACCCTTTCTTTTTCCCGGGACCGGCCGGTTCGATGTTTTTCTTCTCCGCAGCCTCGCCCCTGCCAAAGTCAATGGCCTTGATAAAGCGCTCCTCGCCCCCCAGGGTGAATATTTCCTGACCGGTGAACTGCGGGGTCCGCAAGGTCCAGACCGTCTTCTGCGGAGGAATGGTCAGCAATTGCAGGCTCACCTGCCACCACTCTTCTTTCTTGGCATAATCCCGCTCGATCCCGGTAACCAGGGCGTACATAATTTTTTCGGCCACGATCAGGACGATATCCCCGACCTGAGTGCTCTCCTTGAAAACAAATATATTTCTCAAGTCAGCGACGATTTTTTCTATCATGGAATAGTCTCATAAAAAGGGGAGCAACCGCACAGGAACACCTCGAAAAAACAAGATACCCAATCACGGGAAATCTTTCAAGCATCCGCGCAAAACGCGCGAATCAGGAATCCCCACGCTTTCCTGTTGTTCTTTTGATTCCTTTTTTGTTTAATCGAGCAAGAGGCTCTCTTTCCCAGCGCCCCTCTTTGATGAAATCGCCGAAAACGCATTCCCGTTTTACCCGGAACTTTTTATCCGGGTGGTTGTCTCATACATTAACAGCAAAAATTGGCCCCGGCCTTGAAGGGCAAGCGGATAACAATGCCATACCAAGAAGCAGCCCAACTTGTCCGCGCCTTTCGCCATGGGGACCAGCAGGCGTTTAACCGGCTGGTGGCGCTCTACCAGAGGAAGATCTACAATCTGGCGCTTGGTTATGTGAAGCAGGAGGACGAGGCCAAGGATCTCACCCAGGACATCTTCGTCACCGTGTTCCGGCAAATAGACAAGCTCAAAGACGAAAGCAAGTTCGGGGCCTGGCTCTATCAGCTTGCCATGAACCACTGCCGGAACCGTTACCAGAAACTGCGCCGCAGGGGATTTTTCAGCAACCAGTCCCTGGACGACACGGAAACAGGACTGAACCTCAGCTCCGGCGCTACTCCGGAAAAAGAGTATGAACGGCAAAACACCTCGCGCCTGGTGAGAGAAGCCATCGCCTCCCTGGCGCCGGCGGAAAAGGAAGTTATTCTTCTCCGCGACCTGCAAGAGCTGTCCTACGAAGAAATCAGTGAAATCCTCGGCCTGCCCATGGGCACGGTCAAGTCAAAGTTGAACCGGGCCCGCCTGGCCCTGAAAAATCGTCTAAAACATTTTTTGTAAACGAAACGGCCCGCCTATGCAATGCACTGAAGCCCAAACGCTGTTCACCGATTTCGCGGACAACGCCCTTGACCGCGAAGAACTGCACGCCCTCACCGGCCATCTTCTCGACTGCCGGACCTGCGCCAAGGAATGGCGGGAATTCCAGCAGATCCTCAGCCTGATGCACAATCTCGAGACACAGACTCCTCCGGCGGATCTGCTCCCCGGCATCCACGCAAAACTGGCACAACGGGGGATTTTCGACCGTGCCTGGGCGCTTGTCGAATCCCTGAATTTTTCCCTGTCAATCCCGGCCGCCGCCGCCATATTCACCCTTGCCATGCTGGCCGGTTTCCTGCTGAAAACCTCGCACCTGGATCAACCCGGCACTCTTTCCTCCCGCCCGGCCAGGATAAGCGCCACGTCGCACGGAGAACTTCTCACCCCCCGGCGGCTCCCCATTGCCCCGAACACCATGTTTGCCGTCTCCCATGAAGGAGGCCGCCGGAGCGAACACTTGGCACCCCTCGCCCAGACAACCCCGGCAACCCGGCTACCGCCGACTGACCGCACCCCTCGCCTGTTGTCCCCGGATATCCATGTCCTCATTGAAAAAGCCGACCACGAAAGCCAGGTTGCGCTCTGCCGGGAAATAGTGCACCACAACTGGCAGCTCCACCGCATCACCGCCAACCTGTTCCTTGTGCATCTCCCCCAGGCGGAGCTGGGAACTTTCCATGAACTTCTCCACCGTCACCACTACGCCCTGGCGCCTGCCGCCGCCGCAGAAGCACGGTTCGGCAACGGCAAGACGGTATTGACCGCCGCCATCCGCTTTGAATAACACCATGCCTTGAATTTTTTCAGGAACTTTTACCCGTCACGCCATGTCTTTTTTTTCAGGATGCGCATCCTCCAAGCATCTCTTCTTTCTTCCTTCTTCCCCAGAAGGGCTCTTTCCTGGGACCGCGGAGCAGCCTCGCTCCTGCGGTCCCGCCTTTTTTGGGGAATAAGGATGCGCACACCGGACTTGACTTCCGCCAAAAGAGATATACACAATAAGAAACATAGGCAACATACCCGCACGACACTTTTGTCTTGTTCAACACACCAAGGAGTCCACAATAATGCAGCCCTTGCCAGCCTTCTCCCGCCGCCGCCCCGCTTCTGTTTTCCTGGCCCTGCTGCTCATGGGCCTTTTTTTCGCTACCCTGCCCGGAATAAGCCGGGCGGCAGGCAGTCCTCCGGAAACCTTTGCCGATCTGGCGGACAAACTCAGCCCCACCGTGGTCAATATTTACACCACCCAAACGGTCAAGCCTTCCCGCTCTCCCCATGACCTGTTCAACCATCAGGATGTTCCCGAACCATTCCGCCGCTTTTTCGGCCTGCCCTCGCCCTTTGACCAGGATCAGCCCCAGCGTGAGCAGAAACGAACCAGCCTCGGCTCCGGGGTGATCATCTCCAAGGATGGTTATATTGTCACCAACAACCATGTCGTGGAAAACGCCGACACCATCAATGTGCGGCTGACCAACTTCGAGGAATACGACGCAAAGATCATCGGCCGCGACCCGAAAACAGACCTTGCCCTGCTCAAGATCACGCCCAAAAACGGGCTGCCGGCAATAGCCTTCGGAGATTCTGATAAGTTGCGGGTTGGCGACTGGGTCATGGCCATCGGCAACCCCTTCGGTTTCGAGCAGACCGTTACCGCCGGGATAGTCAGCGGCAAAGGCCGTTCCCTGGGCAGCGGCCCCTATGAAAACTTCATCCAGACAGACGCCTCCATCAACCCCGGCAACTCCGGGGGGCCCCTGTACAATCTCAAGGGCGAGATGGTCGGGATCAACACCGCCATCTACAGCCGCACCGGCGGCAACATCGGTATCGGCTTCGCCATTCCGGCCAAC
>PHAW01000136.1 GCA_002841785.1 Deltaproteobacteria bacterium HGW-Deltaproteobacteria-3
GAGTTGGCCAAAGAGGTTCGAGCCAAACTGACCTCGGAACCCGAGCGCTACGCCGCTTACACGCGTGAATACCTGGGCTGGGGTGTGTTCGCGCTGATGTTGCGGTGATGGGGTCAACTCAGGGGGCAACTAAATTGCCGTCTTCTAAAAAGATTCAGATTCGTACATAGCAGGGTCAGTTGTTAGCAGATTTGTTGCTTGACAACCTGGCTTTGGCACAGTATCTTTGTCCGTTTTCCGGCCCGGAGAGGGTGAGGTGTGTCTTTTTTTAGGAATTATCGCGGCTGCCGGGCGTTTCCCCGCAGGCTGCTTGAGTGATTGGCCAAAATGTTTGAGTCTCTTTCAGACCGATTACATGATGTTTTTAAACAGCTTCGCGGCCACGGCAGGCTGACCGAGGAAAACATCCAGGAGGCGTTGCGCGAAGTGCGCATGGCCTTGCTGGAAGCCGACGTCAATTTCAAGGTTGCCAAGGAGTTTGTCGCCGCTGTCGCAGAGAAGGCGATTGGCCAGGAAGTTGTCGGTTCCCTGGCCCCTGGTCAGCAGGTGGTCAAGGTTGTTCACGACCAGTTGGTTGAGTTGTTGGGCGGACAGACCGCCACCCTCAATCTCAGCGGCCGTCAGCCCGTAGTTATTATGATGGTGGGTCTGCAGGGTTCCGGCAAGACCACCACCTCCGGCAAGCTGGCCAAGCTGCTACAGGGCAAGGGGCGCAAGCCGTACCTGGTGCCGGCCGACGTTTACCGGCCAGCGGCCATTGACCAGTTGACCATTCTCGGCCAGAGCCTCGGGGTGCCGGTGCATCCCTCCAGCACCGACCAGGATCCGGTGGCCATTTGCCGCCAGGCCGTGCATGCCGCCCAGAGCGGCGGCTATGATACGCTGATTATCGACACCGCCGGCCGGCTCCATGTGGATCAGGAGCTCATGGGTGAGCTGTCCCGGATCAAGGATGCGGTTGAGCCCGCCGAGATTCTGTTCGTGGCCGATGCCATGACCGGCCAGGACGCGGTCACGGTTGCCGAAAAATTTAATCTTGATCTTGCCATCAGCGGCGTGGTCCTGACCAAGATGGATGGCGATGCCCGCGGCGGCGCGGCCCTGTCCATCAAGAAGGTGACCCAGCGGCCCATCAAGTTCGTCGGCATGGGCGAAGGGCTCGACGCCTTGGAGCCGTTCCATCCGGACCGCGTTGCCTCCCGGATTTTGGGCATGGGCGATGTGCTCACCCTGATCGAAAAGGCCGAGGCCGTAGTCGATAAGGACAAGGCGGAAAAACTCGCCAAGAAGCTCAAGAAAGAGGGGTTTTCCCTGGAGGATTTTCTTGAGCAGATCCAGCAGATCAAGAAGATGGGCAGTCTGGAGCAGATCATGGGCATGATTCCGGGAATGAGCCGGATCAAGCAGCTCAAGGACATGCCCAAGCCCGATGAAAAGGAATTGGTCAAGGTGGAGGCGGTCATCAACTCCATGACCATCAAGGAGCGCCGCAACCACGCCATCCTCAACGCGAACCGCAGGACGCGCATCGCCAAGGGGAGCGGCACCACGGTGCAGGACGTGAACAAGGTCATCAAGAGCTACACGGAAATGCTCAAGATGATGAAGCAGATGAGCGGCAAGCCCGGCGGACTGGGCGCCTTTGTCGGCGGGCCGAAGAAAAAGAAACGGCCCAAGGGGCTGTTCCGGTAGATAGAGGTTTGTCCGGTTGCATTGAAAAAGAATAACGCGGAGACGCAAAGGGCGCAAAGATCACAGCTTGCTATTGAAAACGGAGCTTTCTTGCTTCTTGGCGTTCAGTAAATAACACACAGGAGGAAACATTACATGGCAGTACGGATTCGTTTGACCAGAATGGGCCGCAAGAAGAAACCCTTTTACCGCATTGTCGTAGCCAACGCCGAGGCGTGCCGCGACGGGCAGTTTCTTGAAGTGGTCGGCACCTACGACCCTTGCAAGCAGCCCGCCGAGGTTATTGTCAAGCAGGACCGGATTCAGGTCTGGCTCGACAAGGGCGCCCTGCCTTCCGATACGGTGAAGAGCCTGCTCGCCAAAACCGCCAAAGTGGCGGAATAAGAAACCATGAAGGATCTGGTCGCATTCATAGCCACTGCATTGGTGGATGATCCCGCTTCCGTCCAGGTTACCGAAACGGAAGGCGATGGCGCCGTTGTCCTTGAGTTGCGGGTAGCCAAAGAGGATCTTGGCAAGGTGATCGGAAAACAGGGGCGGACCGCCAGGGCCATCCGTTCGCTGCTTTCCGCCACCGCCGGCAAGGATAACCGCAAGGCTCGCCTCGAGATAGTGGAGTAGGATTTTTGGAAATCCTTGATGTCGGGGTTGCCCATGATGGGCAGATTGCGGTGGGCAAGGTTGTCAAGGCCCATGGCATCAAGGGTGAACTCAAGGTCTACCCTTTTTCCGGCAATCCCGATGATTTTCGCGGCTATACGCTGTTGACCCTGGTTGAAACGGGTCATGGCCTTACACGGTCGTATGCGGTCGAGAAGAGCCGCCCCTTGGGGAATCTCGTACTCCTTGAGCTTGCCGGTCTTTCCGGCAGAAGCGCGGCCGAAGCGTTGCGCGGCTGGGAAGTGCGGATCGACCGGGAGCTTCTGCCGAGCCGTGGGCCGGAGAGCTTTTACTGGCATGAGCTGGTTGGGTTGCCGGTGATCAGCGATGGAGGGCGGGAGCTTGGCCGGATCACCTCGCTTCTGGCCACCCCTGCCCATGATATTCTGGTGATTACCGGAGGGGGAGGCGAGTATCTGATCCCGGCGATTGATGCCTGTGTTGCCGGGCTTGCGCCGGATGGCAAGGCTTTGGTCGTCACGCCGCCTCCGGGCTTGCTGGAAATGAACGCGGGCGGGGCTCCGGGCGATGCAAACTGAGGCACTCGCGGGCGAAACCATTCGCTTTGATGTCCTGACGATTTTTCCGGAGTTGCTGGATTCTCCGCTCAAGGAGGGGATAATCCGCAGGGCCCAGGAAGCCGGGCAGATAGGAGTCTTCTGCCACAACATCCGGGAGTATGCGCTGGACACGCGGTGCAGGCGGTGCAGGAGATGGCTCCGCAGCCGGGGAGGGTGATCCTCCTGAGCCCCCAGGGGCGGCCCTATACTCAGAGTGTTGCCCAAGAGCTGGCAGGTTTTGCGCGGCTGCTTTTGGTGTGCGGGCGCTATGAAGGGGTGGATGAACGCTTTGCCGCCCGCTATGTGGACGAGGAAATCTCCATCGGCGACTATATCCTCACCGGTGGGGAATTGGCGGCCATGGTCCTCATCGATTCCATCACCAGGCTGAGGCCGGGGGTGTTGGGATGTGCCGATTCCGCGGACTATGACACCTTCAGCCGGGGCGGGCTCAAGTATCCGCAGTACACGCGGCCCAGGCTTTTTGAGGGCGTAGCAGCGCCGGAGGTGCTTTTTTCCGGGGATCACGGGGCAGTGGCCCAGTGGCGGCTTATTGCCGCGGTTGAGCGAACTTTGGCCAAACGGCCGGATCTTGTTGCCAGGATGCGTTTTAGCCCCAGCGAGTTAAAGATTTTACAGCGGCAGGGACTTCTTGCCAAACTGCGGGAGAGCGGTTGGAAGAGTCAGCCGGAGAATTAGTCATTCAACACGATGGGCAATGCTTAGGAGCCGTTACGAAATAATTATGGCAGAGACCATTTCGTTACGGCTCTTTATGCCGATGACTGCTTTCCGATGTTGCAGCCAGTTATGAACGACGGCCCGAAGCAACCCGTGCTGCGGCTCGATCTGGCCCTGGTCCATTATCCGGTCTGTAACAAGAACGGCGAGACCATCGGCTCGGCGGTGACCAATCTGGACCTGCATGATATTGCCAGGGCAGGCAGGACCTTTGGCATCGATACCCTGTACATTGTCACTCCTTTTGCGGACCAGCAGGCGCTGGTCAGGGATATTCTGGCGCACTGGCAGACAGGGCACGGGGCGACATATAACCCGAAACGCAAGGACGCCCTGGCTCTGGTGCGGGTTTGCACCGATCTGGCAGAGATGTACGAACTGGTGAAGGAGAAATGGCAGCAAAGGCCAACAGTCCTTGCCACCAGCGCCAAGCCGCACGTCAACCAACTGGATTACGTGGAAGCGCGGCAGCGGATTTTTGCCGGGGAGCCGCATCTGATCTTGTTTGGCACCGGCTGGGGCATGACGCCGGAAGTTTTTGCCGATGTCGATGCGCTGCTGCCTCCCATTGTCGGATATGGCGAATATAATCATCTCTCTGTCCGGTCGGCTGCGGCCATCGTTCTGGACCGAGTGTTAGGTAAGCATTGAAAAAACAGTGTGGGCGTGTATAATGGCCCAGTGGAATCCGTTCTCATAAAGGGTTGAAAGAGGAAAAACTATGAACATCATTGAGCAGATGGAACAAGAGAATATGCGGCATGACATGCCGGACTTTCGTCCCGGCGATACCGTGAAAGTGCATATCCGGATCATCGAAGGCAACAAGGAAAGGACCCAGCTTTTTCAGGGGGTTGTTATCCGCCGCCGCAAAGGGGTCATGGGGGCCAGCGTCACCGTCCGCAAGATCTCCCATGGGATCGGCGTGGAGAAAACCTTCCCCTTGTGTTCTCCCAGGGTCGACAAGATCGAGCTGGTGAGCGAGGGCCGAGTCCGTCGTTCGCGTCTGTACTACCTGCGCAACCTGCGCGGCAAGGCAGCGAGAATCAGGGAAAAAGGCATCAACTAGCCATTGCGCATTGCCCGGAGCAGGAAAGGCCATATGCGCCTGTGCTCCGGGATTTGTCTCGCTTCGCCATTGCTGGGCCACGGGTAACCGTGGCCCTTTTATTCGTGGTTCTTTCGGGTCATCACAAGGTGGTGCGTCTTGCCCAAGGCGATAACACTGTGGCCGGCTTCCCTGGCTGGCGACACCTTTGCCATTGAACGATCTCTGATCAGCCAGGGCTACGCCACCGTGGCCGGGACCGACGAAGCAGGACGCGGCCCGCTGGCCGGGCCGGTGGTGGCCGCCTGCGTCATTCTTCCGCCCCGCTGCGAGTATCAGCAATTTCAGGATTCAAAAAAATTGAGCGCCAAAACCCGCGGGGAGCTGGCGCATCGGCTTGTTGCCCTCGGGGCCGGAATCGGGGTGGGGATTGTTTCCGCGGAGGAGATCGACCGGCTCAATATCCTGCAAGCCTCTTTGCTGGCCATGCGAAAGGCAGTGGAAACGCTTCCTTCCCTGCCTGACTTCCTGCTGGTTGACGGCAAATTCACCGTGCCCATGGCCGTGGCGCAACAGGCCTTAGTCAAAGGCGACTCGCGCAGCGCCTCCATCTCCGCCGCTTCCATTGTCGCC
Source organism: Deltaproteobacteria bacterium HGW-Deltaproteobacteria-3 (assembly GCA_002841785.1). Taxonomy (GTDB): domain Bacteria; phylum Desulfobacterota; class Desulfobulbia; order Desulfobulbales; family Desulfurivibrionaceae; genus Thiovibrio. The sequence goes on from PHAW01000136.1 coordinate 5,335, forward strand.
AAGGTGACCCGGGATGCGATCATGGAGCAGTTCCATCTTGAATACCCCCAGTACAACTTCGCCAGGCACAAGGGGTATCCCACTGCCGAGCATCGCCGAATTATCCGGGAAATCGGACCCTGTCCCATCCATCGCTTGAGCTTCAAGCCGGTGCGCGATTGTTCGGCAAGCTGAAGGCAGCGGGCACGGCCTCCATCGGGCAGCAAGGGGAGGCGCTTGCCTGCCGATATCTTGCCCGGCTGGGCTATCGGGTTATTGCCAGGAACTATCGCACCAAATTGGGGGAGATCGACATTGTCGCCGAGGATCAGGGAACCCTGGTGTTTGTCGAGGTGAAGACCCGGCGCGGCCATCAGTGCGGCCATCCCTTTGAGGCGGTGACCCCGGCCAAGTGGAGGCAGATTTCCAAGGCCGCCTTGCAGTATCTGGCCGAGACAGGCAGGGAGGCGCATCCGGCCCGTTTTGACGTGGTGGCCATTACCATTGCCGGCGAGGCTGAGCCGGTGCTTGAGCTGGTGAAAAATGCCTTTGATCTGAGCTATGGAGAATGACGGTGCACACTGGAGCTGAGGCAACATCCCTTCCCCTGGGCATTACCATGGGCTGTCCGGTAGGCATCGGGCCGGAGATCATCCTGCGCTTTTTTGCCCGGGGTGCTTCCGCCGGGTGGCCGGTGGTCATCGGCGATGGAGGGGTATTGCGCCGCTGCGGCGCCGCCCTTGGCATCGGGATCCCGGTGGTGGAATGGCAGCCTGGTGCGCCCCGCCTGCCCGAGGCGATCAATGTGCTTTCCCTGTCCGATCTCGGCGAAGGAGTGTGCTGGGGAAACCCCACCGCTGAAACCGGCCGGGCCATGGGGCGTTATATCGAGGAGGCGGTGCGGCTTGTCCAGGGCGGGCACTTGGCCGGGCTGGTGACCTGTCCCATCAGCAAGGGGGCGCTCAAGGCCGGGGGCTACCGGTTTCCCGGCCATACCGAGATGTTGGCCGAGCTCTGCCAGGCGCATGACTTTGCCATGATGATGGCGGGCGCCACCCTCAAGGTTACCCTGGTCTCCATCCACCAGCCCTTGGCGGAGGTGCCCGGGGCCATTACCCGGGAATCGGTGCTGCGGATGATTGCCATCACCGGCCGGGCGCTGCGGGATGATTTCGGCGTGGTCCGTCCCCGGCTGGCGGTGGCGGGATTGAATCCCCACGCCGGGGAAGGCGGCATGTTCGGCGACGAGGAGCAACGGGTTATCGCCCCGGCTGTGGCGGATGGCCGCCGGAGTGGCTGGCTGGTCGAGGGGCCGTTTCCGCCGGACACGGTTTTCCATAAGGCCGCGGCCGGGCAGTTTGACGCGGTGGTCTGTATGTACCACGATCAGGGCTTGATCCCCTTCAAGCTCCTGCATTTCAGCGACGGGGTGAACGTGACCCTGGGGCTGCCCATTGTCCGGACCTCGGTGGACCACGGCACTGCCTACGATATCGCGGGCAAGGGGCTGGCCGAGCCCGCGAGCCTGGGAGCCGCGGTTGCCATGGCCGAGGTCATTGTTGCCAACAGAAAAAAGCTTGCGGCGGCCGGCCATAAGCCATGAGCTGCAAGCTGCAAACTACAAGCTGAGAACTGATAGCTGTATAAGGGTGTTCAGGAATGGAAAGGAAAGGCGTCCTCATCGCTTTTGAAGGCATCGACGGGACCGGCAAGACCACCCAGATTGCGCTGCTGGCCGAGGCCTTGCGCCAACGCGGCCTGAGCGTGGTTGTGACCCGTGAGCCAACCGATGGCCAATATGGCCGCAAAATCAGAGAGTTGTATAAGAATCGCAAGAGCGTCACTCCGGAAGAGGAACTGGCCCTGTTCCTTGATGACCGGCGCGAGCATGTGGCGCAGGTCATCGCTCCGGCTTTGGCCAAAGGTCAGGTGGTGCTCACCGACCGGTACTATTACTCCACCGCCGCCTATCAGGGCGCGGCCGGGCATGATCCGCAAAAAATCATCGCGGCAAATGAATTGTTTGCGCCGGTGCCGGATATGGTTATTATGCTTGAGGCGCCCGTGTCTCTTGGGGTGCATCGGGTGCAAAAGCTCCGGGGCGAGAGCCTGAATGATTTTGAACAGGAAGGGGCCTTGGCCCGGGTGGCTGAGATCTTTGCCGGCCTCACCGGGGCCAATATCCGGCGCATTGATGGAACAGCGGACGCCCAAGCCGTTCATGCCCTGGTCATGGCAGCCGTTGTCGAGCTT
>PHAW01000137.1 GCA_002841785.1 Deltaproteobacteria bacterium HGW-Deltaproteobacteria-3
GGAGATCATCGCCGGCCGCGTCGAAGCCTGCCGCTCCATTCAGAAAGAACGCCTCAGCCACAGCCGCATTCACTGCAACGCGCAGATGCCGGCGCGCCTTATCCGCAAGCATTGCGAACCGGACGAAGCCGGGCACCGCCTCCTCAAACTCGTCACCGAACGCCTCGGCCTCTCCGCTCGCAGCTACTCGCGCATCCTCAAGGTCGCGCGGACGATCGCCGATCTCGATAGATACGAGCATATCCGCGAACAACATCTCGCCGAGGCGATTCAGTACCGGAGTCTGGACCGGCGGATGGGCTAGGGGATAAAACGGTGTAAAAGCTCGTTTTCATACAATTTTATTCAGCAACTGTCGGGCGGCTGTCTGCACAGGATCCCAGACCGGCGAGAAGGGCGGGGCGTAGGACAGGTCCAGATCCGCCAGTTGCTGCGCGGTCATGCCGGCGGTGATGGCGGTGGCCAGTACGTCGATCCGTTTGGCAGCCCCCTCCAGTCCTACGATTTGCCCCCCTAGCAGTCGGCCGCTTCCCTGTTCAGCCAGAAGTTTTACCGTAATCCAGCCAGCACCGGGATAGTAGCCTGCTCTGGTTTTGCTTTTGATTGTAGCAGTAGAGGACAGAAGGCCCAGGTCGTGAATCTCCCGTTCCATCAGGCCGGTGCGGGCCACCTCGTACTTGCAGATCTTGCTGACTGCAGTCCCGACTACACCGGGGAAAGTGGCATAACCACCGGCCAGATTGATGCCCGCCACGGTCCCCTGTTTGTTTGCCACAGTCCCCAAGGCTATATAAAACGGCCTTCGGCTGACCAGGTGGAAGCTCTCGGCGCAGTCACCGGCTGCCCAGACTCCCGAGGCTGAACTCTGCATGCGGGGATTGACGCGAATCGACCCCTTTTCACCCAAAGTAATGCCGGCTGCCGCGGCCAGTGACGTGTTGGGCCTGGTCCCCAGTCCGACAATCACCAGGTCCGCCGGCAGGGTACGTTGGTCGGTCACCACGCCGGTCACCAGCCCGTTGACAGCTTCGTAACCGGTCAGCGATTCGTTCAGATAAAGGGTAACCCCGATCTCCCGCAGCGACTCGGAGACCATCTCCCCCATGTCGGGATCCAGGGTCCCCATCACCTGCTCTCCCTTTTCCACCAGTGAGACCTGCAAACCCCTCCGAACCAACGCCTCCGCCATCTCGAGGCCGATATAGCCGCCCCCCACCACCACAGCACGGCGAGGTAGCACCTGCTCTATGAACTGCTGAATCCGGATACCGCTGGCCAGGGTGGACAGGCCGAAAATTCCATCGCTGTCGCTGTCCTGCATCAGCGGCAAGACCGCCTCTGCGCCGGTGGCGATCAGCAACTGGTCGTATCGTTCCCATGTCTCGCTGCCGTTTACCAGGTTGCTGACCCGCAGCCGCTGGCCGTTAAGGTCAAGTTCTGTTACCTCGTGCAGAACCCGTGCATCGATATTGTATTTTTCACGGAATTTCTCCGGCGTACGGGCGACCAATTGCTCTGTCGAATCGACCAGTCCGGCGATCAAGTATGGCATACCGCAGGCCGAATAGGAGGTGTGAGGGCTGCGCTCTATCACCACGATCTCGCGCAGCGGATCCTCCCGCCGCACCTTGGATGCCGCGCTCATGCCGGCAGCATCACCGCCGATGACCACCAGTCTTTTTGCTGTCATAACTGTATCCTCCCTGTTTTTCATCCAGCAACTGTCCATACAGCCGCTCGGCATCCTCCCGGCTCAAGCGGGGTGAATGGCAGTACAGTTTCCGCTCTGTGCTAACCTGGGCTACGCTCGCGCTTTTGTCTATCGCCGGGTTCATGGTGAGGGTGATGATTGTTTTCATTGAAACACCCCTGCCTGTTATTTTTGTTTCGGGCGTCCTCTTTGGTGATCCCATGATCCAGAGCATTAACCTCCTGGTCTAAAATGTTATCCTGTCAGAGATTCAAAACCGCCTTTGCAATCAGGAAATAGACCAGCAGGCCAGTGGCATCGACGATGGTGGTCACGAAAGGTGCGCTGGCCACCGCCGGGTCAACACCGAAGAAGCGGGCGGCGAGGGGCATCATCGAGCCGACCACGGAGGCCAGGGTGCAGATGGAAACCAGGGTCAGCGAAACCACCTGGGCCAGCGCGTGCCCCGCATACAGGCTGACCGGCAGGTAGCTGAGCAGCCCCAGCATGGCACCCAGCAGAAAGCCGACGCGCCCCTCCCGCAGGATGATCCGGACAAAATCGCTTGGTTGTACGTCGCCGACCGCCATGCTGCGCACGATGGTGGTGGAGGACTGGGCGCCGGCATTGCCGGCGGTGCCGATCAGCAACGGGATAAAGAGCGCCAGACTGACGGTCGTTTCCAGTGTCGACTCAAACAGGTTGAGGACCTGAACCGTCAGGATGGCGGCGAAAATCAACACCACCAGCCACACCACCCGCGACTTCGCCAGGCGAAAATCCGAAACGGAAAAATAGGGACGTCCCAAAGGTTCGGCACCGCCGGAGCGGGCCAGGTCCTCGCTTTCCTCCAGGGTCAGAACATCCATGGCATCGTCAATGGTCACGATCCCCAGCAGCATCTGATCCTCGTCCACGACCGGCACAGCCAGCAGGTCCGCTGCCTGCAGCAGGCGGGCGACCTCTTCCTGGTCAGCGTGCGGTTTAACGGAAGGGGGGTCTTTGTGCATGATTTCAGATACCTGCCGCTCGGGAGCGCCCAGCACCAGGTCGCTCAGTTCACACAGGCCCACCAGCCGGTTCAGTTCATCGGTTACCGGCAGAGTGTGAACGGTTTCAGCCTTGCGGCCGTTTTTGCGAATGTAATCCAGCGCCTCCACCACCGTCATCGCCGGACGCAGGGTGAGAAATTCCGGACTCATGATGCGCCCGGCCGACTCTTCCGGATAGCTGAGCAGTTGGTTGGTGAGGCGCCGCTCCTCGGTGCTCAGCTCCGCCAGATATCCTGCCACCACATCCACGGGAAGTTCATTTAACAACCGCGCCCGGTCGTCGGGATCGAGTTCCTCCACCAGGGAAACAGCATGTTCCCGGTCCGCCACCGCCAGCATCCGCTCCTGCTGAGCGACGTTGAGCTGCTTGAAAACATCCAGAGACAACCCCCGGTTTATCTGCCGAAAAATGGCTTCCTGCTGAGCAGGTTCCATGCGGGCCGATTCTTCAGCGATCTGCAGCGACGTTTTGCCGCTGAGCCAGGTGTTGATTTCACCGGGACTTTTAAATTTACAGCCTTTTTCAGTCTTCAAGATCGCCTCTGGCTGATCAGTCTCTTGACGGACACACATGTGGCTGGCTTTTATTTTTAACAGATCAAGAGGTAACTGCCAGCGATAATGCCCGCACACAGACAGGAAGGAGAAAAGGAGTCGTATATGAAAAAGGGAATGGATTGCTACGGGTTAAAGCCCATAACTCCTTGACCGATTCAGCAAGATCCTCAACCCGTTCAAACAATTGCTCAAAATATCTTCGACTGTGAATCCGTTGCTTGTCATAACACGCACCGTCAGGGCAAGACAAAGCGGTTTACCACTGCGCTTTGCCTGGGCGAGCTCTCACGGCGGCAACAATCGTGCTGACGGCTCGACTTACAATCCTTATGGCGTGTTGCTAATCTTTCCAATCTCATGCCACAAAAGATCCACCCGTTTCATGGCTGAAGGAAGGTCAGTTGTCATCTCGCCACGAGCCTTTTTGAGGGAGGCCTGGGCCGCATCGAGTGACTTTTTCATTTCTGGTGATACGGAGTCTTTTACCTTTTCCAATGTCTCGACCAAGACCCCGATCTCTGCATCAGCTGTCCCGATATTCTTTGCCAGGAGATCAGTTTTCACCTTCAACAAGCGTCCACGCACTTCTTCCATGCGGGTTTTGAAGACAGCCCCCCTGAGTTGAGTGAGAAGCTCTTCGCTTTCCTTTTCCAAGGCTTCTGCCTGTTTTTTCAAAGCTGCCTCAGTGGCGCTCTTTTGCTCCTTCACCGCCGCATCTGCCGCCGAAAAATCCGTTCTGACGGAACTCTCAAGCTCTGCCACCTTGGAAGACAAGGCATTCACCACCCTGGTGATGGTTGCCGCATCTGCGCCCGATTCTATCCGCACACTCTTTCGGGCTTCCTCTTCCTTCCTGATAAACACTTCGGCATTTTCAAGCCGTTGCCTCAAATCTTTAACCTCTGCCCGAAGCCCTCCGGTCTTTTGTTCTATCAGAAAAGGTACGCCGAAATACCCGGCCGCTCCGAGGCCAACAAAAATCACTATCCCTATAATCACTGCTCTCATAACCACCTCCACCCAGCAAATCAGATTTATTTATTCTATCCTGGAATCAACTTTACTCACCTGCAGATGAGTGCCAATGACGTCGATGGACTGCCAGAGTCACGGGACTTGCAGGCTGTAACTCTGCGGGGTGTAAAGCAGTATCAAAACCCCCACCTTGTCACTTAATCCCATGACCGGAGACGCTACCATGATATCCCGGTTTTCCAGAGAACTAACCGTCAACGCGTCTTCCTGCAGCACTGAAGCAGGAAATATGTCGGTTACTGGCTTGCCTTCAAACTTTTTGTTTGTCGCTACCATTATGGTGCCGTCAGGTTTTGCGACAACGATTTCCTTCATGTTC
>PHAW01000002.1 GCA_002841785.1 Deltaproteobacteria bacterium HGW-Deltaproteobacteria-3
CGACAGCGCCAAGGGGGTCGAGGCCCAGACCGAGAAGCTCATGGAGATCTGCCGGATGCGCAACACCCCGGTGATCACCTTCATCAACAAGCTGGACCGAGAGGGACGCGAGCCCCTGGATATCTTAAGCGAGATCGAGGAGAAGCTGCAGATCGAGTGCACCCCGCTTTCCTGGCCCATCGGCATGGGCAAGAGCTTCAAGGGCGTCTACAACATCATGCGTCAGGAGCTGAACCTCTTCACCCCCAGCAAGGACCGCAGGCCCCAGGACGGGATCGTGGTCAAGGACCTGAACGATCCGCTCCTCGACCAGATGTTGGGCAGCCAGGCAGACCGGCTCCGCGAGGATCTCGAACTCCTGGCCGGGGCGGCCAGCCCCTTTGACCATGCCGAGTATCTCAAGGCCAGCCAGTCCCCGGTGTTTTTCGGCAGCGCGGTGAACAACTTCGGGGTGAAGGAGCTCTTGGACGCCTTTGTCGAGCTGGCCCCGTCCCCCGGCCCCCGCGCCACCACCACCCGCATGGTGTCTCCGGACGAAGAAGCCTTTTCCGGCTTCACTTTCAAGATCCAGGCCAACATGAACCCGGCCCACCGCGATCGAATCGCCTTTTTCCGCATCTGCTCGGGCAAGTTCACCCGGGGAATGAAGGTCATGCACCACCGGCTGGGCAAGGAGGTCGCCCTGGCCAACGCCACCATCTTCATGGCCCAGGACCGCACCAACGTGGAAGAGGCGTGGCCCGGCGACATCATCGGCATCCACAACCACGGGACCATCAAGATCGGCGACACCTTCTCCGACAAGGAGCCCCTCAAGTTCACCGGCATCCCCAACTTTGCGCCCGAGCATTTTAGGCGGGTATTGATCAAGAATCCGCTCAAGATCAAGCAGTTGAACAAGGGGCTGGTGCAGTTGGCCGAGGAAGGGGCGGTGCAGCTTTTTCGGCCGCTGATGGGCAGCGATTACATCCTGGGCGCGGTGGGCGTGCTGCAGTTCGAGGTGACCATGGCCCGGTTGAAGGCGGAATACGGGGTGGATGCGGTGTACGAGCAGGTGAGCTACGCCACCGCCCGCTGGATCGATTGCGAGGACCGCAAGAAGCTCGATGAGTTCAAGAGCAAGAACCAGGCACACCTGGCCCTGGACGCCGAGGGGCATCTGGCCTATCTGGCGGAAAGCGAGTGGCGGTTGGGCAGGGTGGCCGAGCTGTTTCCGGAGATCGTCTTCCGCAAGACCCGCGAGCACAGTTGACCGGGGCATGAGAAAGCCCCGATGAGGCTTCGCCGCTGAGCAGTTGTGGGGAACTGTAAGTGGGTGAAAAGCGGCCATCGGGGCGTGTTTGTATTGTCGGCGAAACCGGCAGGGAAAAGCAAGCGAAAAAAAAAGGGTTTTCGCTCCCGAATGACAGGGTGGTGTTGACCGGGCATGGCAAAGCTTGGTATCGTGAACACCGTGTCCGGTCAGTTTTTTTGAGGGAGTTTGCGCCGCGGGGAGTTCTATACGGAATGGAAGAGGCTGAGGTCGAGATTGTCAGGAATGCGGGGGCGGTCAGCCGGATCTTCGAGCAGATGCTCGAGCGGCGCAAAACCCTGAGCATTGTCCAGCACGGGCATCGCAGCGATGCCTGGGTGGTCAAGGTCTCTCCCACCCGTCTGATCCTGGCCAAGCGGGATAAGGGTTCGAAATTCACCCCCGGGCCGGTGGAATTTCAGTTTCGCTGCGTCATCGGCCGCAATATCATCGGCAAGGGCGTGATCTTCCGGATCAAGGATGAGTACTTGGAGCTTGCGCTCCCGACGGAGGTTACGATCATCCAGCGGCGGCATGCCTACCGGGTTGTCCCCACCGCCGAGAGCATCGCCATCTTCCAGACCGCCGCACAATGGCTTCTCGCCGGCCGGATCGAAGATCTGAGCGCCACCGGGATTCGTCTTTGCCTGCCCCAGGCAACACCGGTTGTGGTGCCCAGCGATATCCGGGCCATCTGCCTCCAGCTCAACCATGCGGTGCCGGCAAACGAATTCGGGGATCCGGCAACGGTGGTGAGCCAGTTGGTCAAACTCAAGACTGCGACCATTGCCAGAAAGGCCGACAACGGAGCAACGAAGTTCGCGAGTTATGGCATCCACTTCACCCCGACCCCTCACGAGGAACGGCAACTGGCGCAGATCATCCTCAATTTTGAACGGGCCGCCCGCCAGAAAGGGCTGACCGCTTAGGTCAGCCGCTTCCCTTTTCCCAAGATTCCCAGGCCGGGAACGATTGCCGGGTTTCGTTACGAGGCAATTTTATCCAGCGCCTCGCGCACCTTGGCGGCAAATGCCTGCATCGAGAATGGTTTCTGGATGAAATTGATCCCCTCGTCCAGCATACCCTGACGAGCGATGACATTTGCGCTATAGCCGGACATGTATAAGCATTTGAGTTTCGGGTGTAGAGAGAGCAGGTTTTTTGCCAATTCGTGGCCGTTCATCTCGGGCATGACCACATCGGTTATGAGCAGGTGAATCTCTCCGGTATATTCCTTGGCCACCCGGATGGCCTCGCCCGGTGTCGAAGCTGCCAGTACCCGATACCCGAAATCCTCAAGTATTTGTTTCACCATGTCCAGAATCGCGGCTTCGTCTTCCGCCAGGAGGATGGTCTCGTGCCCTCCGGCGACGGGAGCCGCCGGGATTACCTTCGGTATCTCCACGCTCTTGCTCGTGTCTCGGGGCAGATAGATCTTGAAAGTCGATCCCTGGCCAGGTTCACTGTAGACGTTGACGAAGCCGCGGTTCTGTTTGACGATGCCATAGACCGTGGCCAGTCCGAGGCCGGTGCCCTTGCCCAGTTCCTTGGTGGTGAAAAACGGTTCGAATATCTTGTCGAGGGTCTGCTTGTCCATGCCGCATCCGTCGTCGCTCACGGCCAGTAGGACGTATTCGCCGGGAATCGCTTCCGGATGGTCGGCGCAATAGGCCTCATCGATGATGGCATTGCGCGTTTCGATGGTGATCTTGCCCACTCCTGCTATGGCATCGCGGGCATTGACGCAGAGGTTGGCCAGGATTTGATCAATCTGGGAGGGATCCACCTTGATCGGCCACCCCTCTTCTCCCGGTAGCCAAGTGAGGTCGATGTCCTCGCCGATCAAACGCCGCAGCATCTTGAGCATCCCTTCCACGGTTTCATTCAGGTCGAGCACCTTGGGTACGACGCTCTGTTTGCGGGCAAAGGCCAACAGTTGCCGGGTCAGGTCGGCGGAACGCCCGGCTGCCTTCCGGATTTCCTGCAGATTGGCAAAAAGCGGTTGATCCGGGGCTATCTGTTGCAGGGCCAGCTCCGCATGGCCGATGATCACCATCAGCATATTGTTGAAGTCGTGGGCCACGCCTCCGGCCAGCGTACCCACCGCTTCCATCTTTTGGGCCTGCCGCAGTTGTGCTTCCAGTTTTCTTTTTTCCGTCACGTCGTTGATGGTCTCGATGGCCGAAACCACCCGGCCTGATGCGTCGAAGACAGGGAAGGATCGCAATTCCATGTAATGTTTCGTTCCGGACGCGTCTTCGTGCGTATGGGAGGCGACATGGGGCATGCCGGTCTCAAAGGTGTGTCTGACCGCGCATTCCCGGCGCTCCCCATCTTGTTCGAAGCAGGGTTGTGCAATGTGGTGTGAGGCTTCATAGCATAGCCGGCCAACCATCTGCTCCGCGGATAACTGCATCATGTCGCAGAATGCCCTGTTCACTGAGAGGATTCGGTACTCACGGTCCACGACAATGAACCCCTCATCGACGGTCGCCAGGATATTCCGGTTGAATTCTTCGCTTTTCCTTAAAGCCTCCTCTGCCTGCTTCCGCTTGGTGGTGTCGCGCACCATTGCCAAATTATAGCTCTGGCCGCCATACTCAAAATAATTGGCGTTGATTTCGACCGGGAAGATGCGACCATCCCTGCTCTTGTGGCATCCTTCAAAGGTGAGCGAATTCAATGCCCTGAGCTTGTTCCAGTGGTCGGGCCAGCGCTCCGGTGGGAAGTCCGGGTCAACATCCGGCACGCCCAAGCCGAGCAGTTCATTGCGACTGTATCCCAGGATACGGCAAGCCTCTTCGTTGACGTACTGGAACCGTGCGTTTTCATCGATCAGAAAGGCGGCTTCGTGGATGTTGTTTAAGGCGAAGCTCAGGAGTGCGATGTCCTGTTCCGCCTGTTTGCGCTCGGTGATGTCCTGCACGGTTCCGACTCCGGTGAGTGCGTTTCCCGCCGCGTCGAAGCGTATCGTGGCGCGTTCCCGCACCCATCGTGTCTCGTTGCCAACGAGGATGCGGTGCTCAATGTCGTACGGTCCGCCCCGCAAGGCCGCGTTCCAGGCCTGAAGCACCCGGTCGCGATCCTCCGGAAAAATGCAGGCGGCGAAGGTATCCAGGGCGAGCGGCTGTCCCTGCGGGATTCCGAACAGGCGGTATGTCTCGGCCGACCACTTCAACTCGTTGTGGCAAACGTCCAGGTACCAACTGCCTGTCTGTGCCACCGCTTGGGCGCGATTGAGCTCCTCTTCACTCTGGCGAAGGGCATCCTCCGCCAGTTTACGCTCGGAGATATCCCGGGCAACGGCATAAATCCGTTGCCCGGACGGAAACGCCCGCCATTCGATCCAGTGGTACTTTCCGTTATTGTTGCGGTAACGGTTGGTGAAATTCAGCACCTCTTTCTGGTCGGCAAGCCTGGCAACCGCCTGCAGGGTCGCCTCCATATCCTCGGGATGGATAAAATCCAGAAAGCGTCGTCCTTCGAGTTGCGAGAGGGGAAAGCCGAGCGTTGTCTCCCAGGCCGGGTTCAACCGGCGAAAGTAACCGTCGGTGTCGGCAATGCATAAAAGATCCAGGGCATCGGTGAAGTAGTGATCCAGTTCCTCCGTCTTCTCCCGCAGTTCGGCGTCCTTTTCCACAATCACATCCAGCATGTGGTTGAACTCCCGCGCCATGACGGCCGTCTCGTCGTCGCCGGAAAGTGAAGAGCGGGCCAGGCGGTTGCCGGAGTGGACCGCGGCGATGGTCTCCTGGATGGCATAGAGCCTCCGGGTGATCCGGCGGCCCATAAACCAGGCGATAGCCGAGCCGAGGAGAATCGCGGCCAGAGCATAGGCGACACCGTCCCTGGTGATTGTCGTAAGCTTCTCTCCGGCTCTCTTTTGCCCTATGCCGACACGGGCCCAGCCGACCTGACGTCCTCCGATCATGGCGGGAGTTACGACATCAACCAACGCAGAAGTGTTGGCGAGCACCGTCTGGCGCGCTTCTCCGGGCAGGTCGAGCATGTAGAGTCCCTGCCCGGATTTGTCGGTGTCGGCCAGCACGCGGCCTTCGTGGTCCGCGAGCATGGCAAAGATTAGATCCGGATAGCGGCGCTGGGCCTCCACCAGCTCCTGTAGGCCCGAGATGTCGTCAGCGGCGATCCATCCCGCAGCGGAGATGGCGAGGGCCTGGGACAGCGCGGTCGCCTCCTCGATCTGGCGGTCCAGGAGCATGGTGCGCTGACGCGCGGTCAGATCGCCGATGAAAAGGGCCATCATTACGGCATGCACCACGGCCACGCCGATAATGAGACGACCACGAAGCGTGCCGAACAGGAAATGGTACAGGGTCTTCACCATCGCTTCTCCACAGGACGAACCTCGCTCTCGAAGCGGGAGGCGTAGCGGCGCACTATGTCGTAGTCCTCGTCCGAAGCGGGAAGGAAGCGTGCCGTTTCCATTCCCGCAAGGATCGACTTCCCTTCCGTGGTCTCCTCAAGTCCGAGCAGGAGTGCGCGGACCTGTATCGCCACCTGGGCGGGGATGCCGTTGCGCACCATGACGGAGTTGTTGATGAGCGATTCCGTTTCCCAGATGACTTTCAGCTCTGCCGCTTCCCGCGGATGCTCCTTTTGGAATGCCCGCCAGGGCGGCGGCCAGGTCGCGCCCGCCGCGGTCTGGCCCATATGAACATTCATGATGGAAGACTCCTGGGAACCGACATAACGGTTTTCGATGTCGGTATTGACGTTGAGGCCGTGGTTGTGGAGAAAGTACTGGGGCATGATGCAGGCCGCCAGGGCCGTGGGAGAGGGATAGCTCACCGACTTCCCCCTCAGCTCGGCGGGGTGCGTCAGGCCACTGTCCCTGCGCACTACGAAAATCCCTTTGAAATCCCGCGGCTCTCCGGCCATGGCGATGACGCGGTAGCCGACCTTCATGGCCTGCAGGGTCTGCCAGGGATTGGGGAGGAGAAATTCGGGTTTGCGGGCCTGGTACTTTTTTTCGAAGTTGGCGTAGTCCCGCGACGCCTCCAGGGCCAGGCGTGCGCCTTGCAGCCGGCCATTCAGGTAGTCTATGAGCGGTTGATACGCCTGAATGAGTTTGCCCGGATTATGGAGGGGGTGAACCGCAAAGCGATAGACGGGGACCCCGGCGGATTGAGGCTTTGTCCCCAATTTCGGCCCCGTGACTTCGGGTTTTCGGTCGCAGCCGAGGAATGATCCGAGAAGAAGCGTCAACATGAAAAATGTCACAACTCTCCGGCCCATCCTCTTCTCCTGCGATCCGTCCGATTTTGCAGCCCTTTCCCCAGGAGGCATGTGGTGGGAGAAATGCTCGAAACAAAAAAGCCCTGATGAGGGTTTGCCGCGGAAAACCAGAGAGGGGTATGCCAGGGGGATGGAACGCGGCCATCGGGGCTTGGGACCATTCTCGGTCAAAACGGGATCAATAAGCAACACAAAAAAGTGCGGTACAATCGCCGCGCAGGTTCTGCCGCTTAGCCCTGATAGCCCGCCTTGCGCAGGTAGTATTCGTAATCCCCCCCGTAGGACCGCATTTCCCCATGATCCACCTCCATGACCCGGTTCACCAGCGAGCGGAGAAAATGCCGGTCATGGCTGACCAGCACCACGGTGCCGGCGAATTTTTGCAGCGCTCCCAGCAGTATCTCCCGTGACTGGATGTCCAGATGGTTGGTGGGCTCGTCCAGGATCAGGAAATTGAGCGGCCGGGCCAGCAGGGTGGCCAGCACCACCCTGCTTTTTTCCCCGCCGGAGAGGAGCTTGATCTGCTTGTCTACCGAGTCGCCCATAAAGAGAAAGGCGGCGCAGAGGTTGCGGATGGTGCCGATGTTGGCCTGGGGCAGGGCGTCCTGCACGGTGTCAAAGACGGTTCTTTCCGGGACCAGGACATCCATGGCATGCTGGCTGAAATAGCCGAGGCCGACGTTGGCCCCGATGGTGACGCTGCCGGAGGTGGGCTCGGTCTGGTCGGCCAGGATTTTCAAGAAGGTTGACTTGCCCGCGCCGTTGACCCCGACCACCGCCACCTTTTCCCCCCGCTGGATCACCCCGGAGATGCCGGAAAACACCGGCCGTTCCCCGCCATCGTCCCGCGGCCAGCTCTTGGCCAGATTCTCCATGCGCACCACGTCGTCGCCGCTGCGGGGCGGCTCACCAAACTCGAAGCTGATCACCCGCTGTTCCGGGGGCAGCTCGATGCGTTCGATCTTGTCCAGTTTCTTGACCCGGGACTGCACCTGGGAGGCGTGGGAGGCGCGGGCCGCGAAGCGGGCGATGAACTCCTCCTCCTTGGCCAGCATCTCCTGCTGGCGGCGGAAGCTGGCGGCCAGTTGTTCCCGCCGGATCTCCCGCTCGCGCAGGTAGAAATCGTAATTGCCGCTGTAGGTGGTGATGGTGGCGTTGGCCACCTCGATGATCCGCGAAACCAGACGGTTCATGAAATCGCGGTCATGGCAGGTCATGAGCACCGCGCCCTTGAACTCCTTGGCCAGCCACTCCTCCAGCCAGACGATGGACTCCACGTCCAGATGGTTGGTGGGCTCGTCCAGCAGCAGGACATCGGGGTTCATGGTCAGGATGCGGGCCAGGGCGATGCGCATCTTCCAGCCGCCGCTGAACGACTCCACCGGCCGGTTGAAATCCTCCTGTCCGATGCCCAGTCCGGTGAGCACTGCCTGGGACCGGGATTCCAGATCGTAGCCGCCGCGATGCTCGAACTCCTCCATGGCGTCGCCGTATTTCGCAAGCAGCGCGGTCATGGCCTCGTCCTCCATGGGCTGGGCCATGGCCGCTTCCATCTCCTTGAGCTCCTCGCCCAACCGCACCACCTCGCCCACGGCGGCCATGGTTTCTTCCAGTGCCGAGCGGCCGGACATCTCGCCCACCTCCTGGGAAAAATAGCCGATCACCGTCTTTTTGGCGCAGGAGATCTCGCCCTTGTCCGCCTCTTCCTCGCCGGTAATCAACCGGAAGATGGTGGATTTGCCCGCGCCGTTGGGGCCGACCAGGCCGGTGCGCACGCCGGGGAGGATCTGAAGGCCGGCGTTGGCGAAAAGAATCTGGGAGCCATGCTGTTTGCTGATGTTGGTGAGGTGTATCATCGTTTAACTCGCAAGAAGGGAAAAAGGAAGCAGGGCCGCGACATAGACTCGAAGAGCTGCAGCAGCGAAGCGGCAACAGTCGCCGATCGTTTTCACTTCCTGCTGTAATCGCGGCTTGTTGCAATTTCAATAATCATGCGGGTCTCGTACAAAGGGAAAAAGTGAATTCGAAGCGTGCATGGTTCGCGCTGACGGGTATGCGGGGTATCTGCACGAAAAAACGGCATTTATAGCATGGCAGGCAAGGCGGTGCAACTCTATTCTGCCGCAACCCGCAAGTCCGGACGCCCCGGCATTGTCAAGGGCGGAGGGGTCTGCTATGATGCGCGCAGGATCCGGGCGCAGCGTCCCTTGGAGCAATCAGAGAAGAAAAGAAGGGAGTTTCCATGCAGCACAGCACACTCCGGCTGGCCGGAAAAATCTTTTTTATGGTCCTGCTTGTTTCCGGCTGCGTCCGGCACGAGCCTGTGGCAGATATTCCCGATGGCCGGGAAACGATGCCGGAGACAAGGGTTTCTGCTCCCGCCCCAAGCCAGAGCAGCATCCCCTTTGTCCCTCCGCGCGAGCCGCGCCCCGAGCAGGATTCCGGGCCGGAGGAATTTATCGCCTCCCTTGCGGGCCGGGGTCGCGCCACTGCTGAGTGCTTTCAGTTGCGCCCCGGAAGCGTGGGCGGCAAGCAGGCAAAGGCACGCCGCTGCGAACCCCAGAGCCTCCCCTTTGCCCGCTGCCGGAGCGGCATCGACAGTTGCCGCCTTGGCCACGAAAACGGCCCCCTCACCTGGTTTGCTTGTGAAAAAGCGCGCGGCAACACCTCGCTTGTGCCCCGGTCCGGAAGCATCCTCATCCTTGGTGCCAATAACCGGCGCAAGATGCCCACCGGGCATGTCGCCTACGTCGAACAGGCGATCCCCCAAAGCGGCACAATCTACCGGCTTGTTTTCAGCCACACCAATTACGATCGCCGCTGCAGCCTGGAAACCAACATCGAGGCCACCTACGACAGCGCTGCCCGGACCCTGGACATCCACGGCGGCGCCTGGCAGGCCTGGGGAAAAGGGCTTCCGGTGGCCGGGTTTATCCTGGAGTGACAAGCCGGCAGGGCAGGCCCGGTTGCCGCCTGGAGTTCCGGAGACAAAATAATGATACATTTAAGAGGAGACCTGTGGGCATGACTGCGCAGACGAAAAAGAGGCTTGTTTTTTGTTGGGGCAGAGTGATTGGTCTGGGGTTTCTTTTTTTTCTGCTGGCGGGGTGCGAGGTTGGGCAGCAGGAAAAGGCGGAGCCGGAACGCCAGCTCCGCCTGGACAACCTGACCCAGCTCCCGGACGGACAAACAGATCCGGACTCGCAGGCGCTCCGGATCGGGGTGGCGGCCATCCTTTCTCCCCAGGGCACGGTGCTCTCCTACCAGCCGCTCATCGACTATCTGGGTCGCAAGATGGACAAACCGGCCATCCTGGTGCAGCGCAAAACCTATCAGGAGCTGAACGACCTGCTGGCCAGAAATGTGGTGGATCTGGGCTTCATCTGCACCGGCGCCTATCTCGAAGGCGCCCGGAACGGAACGATGTCGCTGTTGGTTGTTCCGCAGATAAACGGCAAGACCACCTACCGCTCCTTTTTCATCGTGCCTGCCGCTTCTCCGGCCCGGGAACTTGGAGACCTGCGCGGCAAGGTGTTTGCCTTCACCGATCCGCTTTCCAATACCGGCTATAGGTACCCGTTGTCCCTGTTGCAGGACATGGGGCAGCAGCCGGAAACCTTTTTCGGCCGGACGATTTTCACTTACAGCCATGACCGGTCCATTGCCGCGGTGATGGAGGGCATTACGGACGGTGCTTCGGTGGACAGTCTGGTGTATCAATTCGCCGGAAAACGCAACCCGGAAATTTTAAGGCGGACCAAGGTGATCTGGGAATCGCCGGATTTCGGCATCCCTCCGGTGGTGGTGCCGCGCATCATCGCCCCTGCCAAGAAGGCCTTGCTGAAGGAGCTGCTTCTCGGTATGCACCATAACGCAGAAGGCGAAAAAGCCCTGGCTGTGTTCGGGGTGGACCGGTTTGTCGAGCCTCCCCCCGGGTTGTATGGATTATAAGGAGAGTCGCCCATCATGCCTGTTTTCCGGACCCAGATGACCGCATTTTTTCGGCAAGCCGCGCGTAAAATTCGATCCGTCTTGCTCAGCGTGCCGCTGAAGTTGAAGATACTGGGGCTGGCCCTGGCTTTGATCCTTATCGTCGGCGCGGCCAGTATTTACAGGGTAGAGGCGGCGCTCAGCGAGAATTTCGACGATTTTCTCCGGGAAGAGAGCCGCTTCGTGGCAACGGAATTATCCTATCAGGCCCATGATTATCTGCTGATTAACGATATCTACGGCCTGACCCAGATGCTCAGGCGCACGGTGCAGAATCGCCCCAACATGCGCTATGGTTTTGTCCGCAATGCCGCAGGGCAGGTGGTGGCCCACACCTTTGAGGGCGGATTCCCCTCGGATCTGCTGGAAGATGTTCCCGTTTTTTCCCTCCCCGTCTCCATACCGCGACTGCTGCGCACCAATGAGGGGAATATATGGGAAACTACGGCAGGGATCAGCAACGGCAACGAAGGCGTGGTGGTGGTCGGGGTCAAGGGCGACAGCCTGCGCCAACAGATTGAGGCGATCACCGGATCCCTTGCCCGGACTACCCTGCTGGTCGCAATATTCGGGGTGCTGCTGTCCCTGAGGTTGACCTGGATTATCACCAGACCGGTGGGCATGCTGCTTGAAGCGACCCGGGCCGTGCGGCGCGGGGATTATTCCGTGCATCTGGACCCGGCGGAAAGCCGGGATGAGTTGGGGAAACTTATGGAGGGCTTCAACGCCATGGAGCTTTCCCTTGCCAGCGCGGATAAGGCCCGGGTGGAGAAGGAGCAGCTCCAGCGGGATTTCCTGCACCGGATCATGGCCGGCCAGGAAGGGGAAAGAAAACGGATCGCCCGCGAGCTCCACGACCAGACCGGCCAGGCCCTGGCTTCCTTTATGGTTGACCTCAAGGTGCTTGAAAACGCGCAGAGCGTGAAAGACATGGGCGAGGGGATCACCCGGCTGAAAAAAGCGATAACCGAGGAGATGGAGGCGATCCATGATCTTGCGGTGGCGTTGCGGCCCACGGTGCTGGACGATCTCGGTCTGGTGCCGGCGGTGGAGATGCTGGCCCGCAACTTCGAAAAACGGCACCGGATACAAGTGCGTCTGAATTTCCTCGGCTTTCTTGACCGGCGGCTCGATCTCTGTCTGGAAACCTGCGTGTATCGCATCATTCAGGAGGCCCTTACCAATATTGCCAAGCACGCCCAGGCCACCGAGGTGACTATTTTTCTGGAAGGCAGGGAGGAAACCCTGCGCGGCGGGGTTGAAGACAATGGCCGCGGCTTTGAGCCGGAGAATATAGACCAGACAAAACACATGGGCATCTACGGCATGCGGGAGCGGGTCCAGCTCCTGGGCGGCTCTTTTCACATCGACAGCGACGAAGGGATTGGCGCCATGATCTCCTTTGAAACCCCTATCAAACAGGAAAAATGCCATGAGTAAAATACGCGTCCTGATTATTGATGACCATCAGCTTCTTTCCTCCGGCCTGGCCATGCTGCTCTGCGCTGAAAAAGATCTGGAGGTGACCGGCCAGGCGGACAAGCCGGAGACTGCCCTGCGGCTGGCGGAGGAACAACAGCCGGACATTGTCCTCCTGGATATCTCCCTGCCGGGCAGAAGCGGCCTCGACCTGCTGCCGGAACTGCTGGCCCGTTCTCCGCAATCCCGGATTATCATGATGACCATGCATGAGGAACAGCAATACCTCAAAAAAGCGTTGGAAGGCGGGGCCAAGGGTTTTGTCCTCAAAAAAGGGGGAGGCACGGACCTGATGTACGCCATTCGGGCGGTGATGCAGGGCGACACCTATATCCAGCCCTCCATGCTGGCCGAGTTTGTCAAGACAGGCGAAGACAAGCGAGGGGGATCTCCGGAAAGGATTTCCGAGGATGAGCAGCGCTGGGGGATTCTCAGCCAGCGCGAACAACAGATTGTGCTTGGGGTGGCAAAAGGATACACCAGCCGAGAGATGGCGGAGGAATTTTTTTTAAGCGAAAAAACCGTGGCGACCTATCGCTCGCGGGCCATGACCAAGCTCGGCTTTGAGAGCAGGGCGGATCTTGTTGAGTTTGTACTGCGGCTGAGGAAAATCAATATCTGAGCCTAAGGTCCCCGGCCGGTTTTAGGCCGCAAGGTTCACCTGTTGCCTACTGCCCCTTTCCCCGTGCCAGCAAAATCCCTTCACGGAAATCTAATTTTCCCCGCTATATTTTTCCCAAGATTTTCGTCATGGTGCCGTAAGATTTGGTGACGACCAAATACCATCTCCTCCGCCCACTTCTCCCCTCCTCCCTCCGGGGGAAGTGGGCTTTTTTACAATATGCTTCTCGGCCAAATTTCGCGGAAATTGAATACGATCCGCAATATCATATGAAAAAACCATACTTATTTCTCGATCCGTCGGTGGCCGAGATTTTTACCAAGGCCAAAAAGAATTGCGCCGAATTGTGTCGCCCCCAATCCCTCCGTTTTTTCCTGTTGTCTCGCATGGTATTTTTGGGCTTTGCGGTTTTCATAGCCATACTGGCCACAACCACCATGCTGTACGAACGGCTGATCGACCGCCAAGCCCGTTTCACCTCGGCATCCTTCGCCCAGCAGGCCTATGCCACGATAAACAATCTCATGCTGCGCGGGCCTTCTCGGCAGGAATTGCTGCAAACCATAAGCGATTTCAAAACAGCCCAGCAAGACTCTCCGTACAGGCTGGAAATTTTTCGGGGAGCATTGGTTGAAAAGGATTACGGCTCCATCGTGCAGCCACCCATTGACGAGGCCGTCCGGCAAGTGTTTGCAAGCGGGCGCCCGGAAACAAGGAAAAATCCCGAGGCAACCCGTTACATCTACCCTTTGATCGCGGAGGCCAACTGCCTGCGATGCCACCCCTCCGTCAAGCTCGGTGCGACCCTGGGCGCGGTGGAAGTGAGTCAGAATATCGCCGTGCTCACTGCCCGGATGCGCAATGAGTCCATCTGGATTTTTTTCGCTTACGGGTTCATGACGCTGCTCTTCGCCGGGTTCGTGAGTTGGCGGGTGACGGCAAAGGTCTCCGCGGCAATACGGAAATTCCAGCAGCATACTTCCAGCATACAGAGCGTATCGGACCTGCAAGCCATCGGCCTGCTCGGAAAAACCGACATGGGGTTTCTCGAATTCAATCAATCCGTGCAGGCGTTGTCCGAGCTGGCCCAACGCCTGCAGACCATTGCGGTCGACAAGGATATCCTCGAATTTGAAATCAAACTGCTCAATAAGTTCGTCATCACCTCGGATGTGGTCAAGGATTGGACAACCTTCATCAAGGAACTGCTCGTCGACATCAACACTATTATCGACACAACCGCTATTGTCGCCTTTTTCCGGGATCAGGGCCTGGAGGACGCATACACCCTGGATATTTTCTGGCGCAGCGCTCCGCCCAAATCAGTCCAGGCAGGAATGGAGAACATGGTCAAGGAGCAACTGTCCGGCTCCTTCCGGTTGGACCAGGAAACTTCCCTTATTCGAGTGACGCACCACGTCAGCAATAACGGCCTGCCGCTTGCCAGGGATTTTACCGTCGCTGAAATCGATCTGCACACGAAATCCATTTTTCTGGAACACCCCAAGGTGGGAGGGGTTGTCGGCCTCGGAGTCTGTTCGTCCCTGGTGACCGATCCCATCTATCATCTTGTGTTGAGCTCGATCCTTTCCACGCTGATGAACCTGGTCGGTTCCCTCAAGGCCATTTCCTATTATACGCGGGATTTGGAATACTTTGCGACCAGAGACCCCCTCACCGGTCTGCACAACCGGCGGATGTTCATGGAGTTGCTCAACTACGAAACAAGCCGGGCAACGCGGCACGAGTACCCTTTTTGCCTGCTGTTCATCGACATGGATAATTTCAAGACGATCAACGATCGATTCGGTCACACTGTCGGCGATAATTATCTCAAAAAATTCGCGGAAATGATCCGGGCAAACGTGCGCGAAGGGGACTTCGTCGCCCGTTACGGCGGCGACGAATTTACCGTACTTCTGCCCGAAACTACCACAGAACAGGCGAACGAGATGGCCTCCCGCATCCTCAGGGCGACCGCCGCGATGAACATCCCTTCGCCAACCGGCAATGTGACGATCAACGGCACAATATCCATCGGCATTGCCCTATTTCCAGAGAATGGCCGGACAGCGGAAGAGCTGGTTCAACTTGCCGACAGTATGATGTACAAGGTGAAAGGAGAAGGGAAAAATGCCGTGGCCGTTGCAGAACCAGCGAAGACGGGCGCTTTTCTCAAAAACAAAAAACGCATTGTCTCCATGCTGTATGAGGCTGTTGAGCAAAAAAGTCCGGTGCCGTTTTTTCAGCCGATCGTTGATCTTTCCGCCGGAACCATCCTGGCCCATGAGCTGTTGATGAGAATCCCCGAGGCAGACGGATTCATGGCCGCGGGAATGTTCATCGAAACCGCCGAGGAACTGGGGCTTATCCACGCGCTTGACCTGATCGTCCTGGAGAAGGCCTGCGCGGCAATGCGCGACACGGCCTACAGCGGCAAACTTTTTGTCAACATCAGCCCCAAAAATTTCGTCGTTTCCAGATTCGCCTCCACATTCCATGCCATTGTCACCGGACACGGAATCAACCCCGGCCAGATTGTCCTGGAAATCACCGAGAGGGAGACCACCCGAGATATCAGCGAGCTGCAGCATTTTATCTTCCGCATGCATAAGTTGGGGTATCTTCTCGCCATCGATGATTTTGGTTCCGGATATTCCTCTTTCAGATATTTGCAGATCTTTCCCATCGATTACTTGAAGATCGAAGGTGAGTTCATCAGGAAAATACATTGCGACAGCGAATGCCGGGCACTTGTTAAGAGTATTGTTTTTCTGGCCAAGGATCTGAAGATAAAAACCGTTGCCGAGTGTATAGAGAAAAAAAGTTATGTGCGAACACTCCGTTCCCTGGGGATCGACTATGGTCAGGGATACCATATGGGTCGCCCGGTTCCGGAGTTGACCCCGGCACAGAGTATCATGTTGCCGCCGCCTCGGGGGGATGAAAAGCATGACCATCGCCGGACTGCCTCAACCATCAGGCGGCAGAATCCCGGCGAAAAAATTCTTGAGCCCAATGAGGGTGGAGAGCCACCTTTCCCTGTGTCATAAGCAAGCTCGGATTTTAAACCGGAGCCGAATGTGTTGTGTTTGCTTGTGGCGCGTAGGGAAAACACCTACATTTTTTGACAAACAAATCCAAGAAAAGCTGCTACTTGTTTTTTCTTTTTCATGCATAATAGAGTCGTTGCCATGAGAAAATTCTTCATAGCGCATAGTGCGCGACTTCCATAGGACTGATGAGGATCATGCCCAATACTCTTTGTGACTCCCATGGCAGAGACATTACCTATCTGCGCCTGGCTGTCACCGACCGTTGCAACCTGCGGTGCACGTATTGTATGCCGAAGGGTTGCCGCACCTCCAGAAACGAACTGCTCGATTATGATGAGCTGCTCCGGGTGGTCCGGATCTTTGCCGGTCTCGGGATCGGCAAAATCAGGCTGACCGGCGGAGAACCTTTTGCCCGCAAAGGCTTGGTCGATTTTCTGCCGGAGATACAAAGCGTGCCGGGCATCAAGGAGATCGGCATTACCACCAACGGCACGCTCTGCTTTAATGATATCCCACGTCTCAAGGCCTCGGGGGTTACCGGGCTCAACTTCAGCCTGGACACCCTGTCGCCTGCCCGGTACCGGAAAATCACCGGCGCGGACCTGTTCCATGAGGCGTTTGCCTCCATCATGGAGGCTATTCTTCAGGGAATCCGCGTCAAGGTGAATGTGGTGGTTCTGGACAACGACAATTGCGATGAATTGCTCCACCTGGCCGGACTGGCGGAGGATTATCCCGTGGAGGTGCGTTTTATCGAGCCCATGCATTTTAACGGCCGCGGAGAATTCACCCCGCCGCATTGGCATGCGGCGCGACTCAAGGCTTTTTTCCTGGAAAATCTTCCCGGCTGCGTCGAACTCCTCAAAAAACACGACTCCACGGCCCAGCTTTTCAAGGTGAAAAATTATCTCGGCACAGTGGGCATCATCGCCGGGCACTCCCGCAGTTTCTGCGCCTCCTGCAATAAGGTGCGTCTGACCCCGCAGGGAATGCTGAAAAACTGCCTGTACGACAACGGCGTTCTCGACATGAAAAGGCTATTGCGCAACAACGCCGATGACGAGGAAATAATCGCCGCCATCCGGAACGCGGTGACGGCAAAGTCCGCGGATGGTTCCATCGCGGAACAAGATCGGCGCGACCGCATGCCCCGCTCCATGGCGACAATCGGAGGATAAATAAGAATGAAAGCGAACACCGGACATGTGGAAGCGGTCTGTATCAGCGAAAAAAAAGGCATGGTGAAAAAAGAGGTGCCTGAGATTCTCCTGGAGGAAAAATGGGGGATTACCGGGGACGCCCATGCCGGGATCTGGCACAGGCAGGTGTCGCTGCTGGCCGGGGAAAGTATCGATGCGGTGAAGCAGAAGATGCCCCACCTGAAGCACGGGGTGTTTGCCGAGAACATCGTCACCCGTGGGATGGATCTGATGCAGCTTGCCATCGGCGACCGGTTGGTGATCGATGGCACGGTGGTTCTCGAGGTCACCCAGATCGGCAAGGAGTGCCACAACGACGGCTGCGCCATCAAAAAGGCCACCGGAGACTGCATCATGCCCAAGGAAGGGATTTTCACCAGGGTTATCCACGGCGGGGTTGTCAAGGCGGGCCTTGCCATTGATATAGAAAGAATTTCGGGGGCAACAAGGGTAGCATAGCCTTAAGCAAACAAAGGAGAGAAACGCATGAAGATCAAAAGAAGGGATTTTCTCAAAATGAGCGCGGCAACCGGTTTGGCGGTCGCAGCGTTCAAGGGAACCACCTTGAACGCCCTGGCCGAAGCGCCGAAGGGAACCATCGGCGGCGAGAAGGCCGGCAAATGGATGGCCTCCACCTGTCAGGGGTGCACCACTTGGTGTCCCATTGAAATTTTCGTTCAGGAGGGCCGGGCCACCAAGGTGCGCGGCAATCAGCTCAGCAAGGCCAACGACGGCTACTGCTGCGTGCGGGGCCATTTGATCATCCAGCAGATTTACGATCCGGACCGGATCAAGACCCCGATGAAGCGCACCAATCCGGTCAAGGCCCGCGGCGTCGATCCCAAGTTCGTGCCCATTACCTGGGACGAGGCCTTGAATACCCTCGCCGACAAGATCATGGAGCTGCGCACGAACAACGAATCCCACAAGTACATGTTGATGCGCGGCCGGTACTCCTATAACAACGATATTCTCTACGGGAATCTCACCAAGGTGATCGGCTCCCCGAACAACATCTCCCACAGCGCCATCTGCGCCGAGGTGGAGAAGATGGGTTCTTTTTACACCGAGGGCTTCTGGGGCTACCGGGACTACGATTTGGAAAACATGAAGTATCTCATCGTCTGGGGTTGCGATCCACTCTCCTCCAACCGTCAGATCCCCACCGCCATCAGCAAGTTCGGCAACCTCCTGGACCAGGGCACCGTGGTTGCCATCGACCCTCGCATGACCAACACCGCGGCCAAGGCGCACAAGTGGCTGCCGGTCAAGCCCGGCGAGGACGGCGCCCTGGCCACTGCCATGGCCCATGTGATTTTGACCTCGGGCCTCTGGAACAAGGATTTCTGCGGCGATTTCAAGGACGGCAAGAACCTGTTCAAGGCCGGCCAGACCGTGGATGAGGCTGCTTTTGACGAGAAGCGCACCCACGGCCTGGTCAAGTGGTGGAACATCGAATTGAAGGACCGCACCCCGGAATGGGCTGCCAAGATCACCGGCTTGAACAAGAAAGACATCGTCGAGGTGGCCACCGGTTTTGCCAAGGCCGCGCCCCGCTGCGCGGTCTGGAACGGCCCCAACATGATGCCCCGAGGCACCTACGGCGCCATGGCCATGTATGCCCTAAACGGCCTGGTGGGCGCCACGGACAGCATCGGCGGCGTCTGCACCGGCATGGGCGGCCCTAGCAGCAGTCATCCCAAGGTCGATGACTTCCTGGACGACATCGCCAAGGCAGGCAGCAAGAACAAGAAGATCGACCAGCGCGGCACCCTGGAGTTCCCGGCCCTGTCCGAGGGCAAGGTGGGCGGCGGGGTGGTCACCAACAATGTGGCCAATGCCATTCTGGCGGCCAAGCCTTACGACATCAAGGTGGCCATCGGCTATTTCTGCAACTTCAACTTCTCCGGGGCCGAGGGCGGCCGCTGGGACAAGGCCTTGGCCAAGATCCCCTTCTTTGCCCATATCACCACCATGGCCTCGGAGATGAGTCAGTTCGCTGATATCGTTCTGCCCTCGGCCATGCATCACAGCGAGCAGTGGGCTCCGGTCAAGAGCAAGGCCAACCTCCACGGCCATACCTCCCTCCAGCAGCCGGTGATCAAACGGATGTTCGAGGTCAAGGCGCCGGAAACCGAGTTTGTCTGGATGCTGGCCGAAAAGCTCAAGGCCAGGGGGTTTGAGAATCCGATGAACTGGCTGCTCTCCTACAAGGATCCGGAAACCGGCAAGCCAGCCACCAGCGCCGAGGAGTTCGCCCTCGTCGCCACCAAGGTTTTCACCCAGAAGGCCTGGGATCCGGCAATGAACAAGGACTACAAGGGAGATCGTCCCACCGGCTGGGCCGATTTTGCCGAGAAGGGCATCGTCAACTCCGAAAAATTCACCTTTGGCAAGAAGTGGGAAAAAGGCTTTGAGAAAACCGCGACCAAGAAGTTCGAGTTCTACAGCGAAACTTTGAAAAAGACCCTCACCGAGCATGCCGAGAAGCAGAAAGTCACCATCGACCAGGCGCTGGAGGCGATCAACTACACCGCCCGCGGCGAGCAGGCCTTTGTGCCCCACTACGAGCCGGTGCGCCGCCACGGCGAGGTCAAGGACTTCCCCTTCACCCTGGTGGACATGAAATCCCGCCTGAACCGCGAAGGCCGCAGCGGCAACCTGCCCTGGTATCTGGCCTTCAAGCAGTGCGACCCAGGTGATGTCAACAACGAGGACGTTCTCCAGATCAATCCGGCCGACGCCAAAAAACTTGGCGTCAAGGAAGGCGACATGATCAAGGTGACCTCCACCGTGGGCAGCCTCAAGGTCCGCGCCCGCCTCTGGGAGGGCATTCAGCCTGGCACCGTGGCCAAGTGCTTCGGCCAGGGCCACTGGGCCTATGGCCGGGTTGCGGCAAAGGACTATGCCAAGGCCATTCCCCGCGGCGCCAACTTCAACGAGATCATGCCGGACGACTACGACCGTCTGGTCGGCGCCGCCTGCCGCAACGGTGGCTTCACCGGGCTGAAGATCGAAAAGGCCTAAGCCGTTGTTACGGATAAATTCATGATCCTGGCCGGCAAGAACGGCATAAAGAGCCGTAACGAAACAGCAACGGCTATTTCATAACGGTTCTTAATTTTTCTGAATTCAGGAGGAACACACAATGACGCAATATGCGATGGTTATAGATCTTCATAAATGCTCGGGCTGCGGCGCCTGCGCCCTGGCCTGCAAAACCGGGAACAACACCGCGAACCCAGCCAACGGCCAGGCTCACAACTGGGCCGATTTTCAGGCCGAGGTCAGCGGCAAGTTTCCGAAAACCAAGTACGCCATGCGGCCGGTGCTTTGCAACCACTGCGCCAATGCCCCCTGTGTCAAGGCCTGCCCGGTAACGCCCAAGGCCATGTACAAGACCAAGGACGGGATCACCATGCACAACGACGAGCGCTGCATCGGCTGCCGCGCCTGCCAGGAGGCGTGCCCCTACTCCAAGATGGAGGTCAAGGGCAATGAGTACAGTGTCATCAGCTACAACGAAGAGGGCAAGCCCTATCGGGCCGATTTTGCCGACAAGACCGAGCTCATTCCGGGCTGTACCACCTCCGGCGCCGAATTGGCCGCCAAGGCCGGGGCCATCCCGCCGCACCGCACCGCTTATGACCATCCGGATTACCAGGATGTGCGCCGCGATAACATCACGGAAAAATGCATCTTTTGTGACCATCGGGTGAAGAAAGGGGAGCTGCCGAACTGTGTGGTTGCCTGTCCGGCCAAGGCCCGGACCTTCGGCGACATCTCCGACAAGAACAGCGAGGTTGCCCAGTTGGTCAAGAAGTACAAAGGCACCGTTCTCAAGCCCGAAAAGGGCACCAAGCCCAATGTCTATTACATCCGGAGCTTCAGCGTTGCCAAGTAGTCCGGGAAAGGCATGGGGTAAGGCTCTGTAAAGCCGGGGGCGGGATGCGGGAGCGTTCCGCCCCTTTTCATATCTTTGGGGGATTTCCATGAACACCGATCGTGCGCGACTTGACCTGGCCCGGAGCGACGTCTACCGTCTGCTTGCCGCCTGCTTTTATGAACCGGACCGGGAGATGTTGCTTGAGGAAAATCTCTGCGCCAACCTCGCCGGTTTGATGGAGGAGTTGTCGATACCGGCGGCCCGGTCTTGTCGCCGTATGGAACAGGGTCTTCAGGAAAACAGCCGGGAAGAGCTGCTGGTGGAGTACTCCTCCCTTTTCCTGAATCCCTTCGGCGCTCCTGCCCAGCCCTACGGTTCGGTCTATCTTGACAAAGAACGACAGCTCATGGGCGACTCGACCATGCAGGTCCGGAAAATCTATGCTGCCGCCGGAGTGAAGCAGGAGACCGATGGTCCTCCGGACCATATTGCCATCGAATTGGAATTCATGAGTTTTCTCGGGCAGCGGATCGCCCAGGCCATCGCCTGTTCGGACCAGGAGGCAGTGGCGGAATTTACCGCCATCCAGGCCTGTTTTTTTAACACATATCTGGCTTCCTGGGCTCCATTGCTGGGCAGGGCCATTCAGGAGCACGCCGAGCTGCCGCTGTATCGCGCCTTGGGAGACTGTCTGCTCGGCTTCATCGGCGCGGAACAGCAGCGGCTCCGGAAATCTGCCGATTCCCCACTCCATGAGCCTCGTTGACCGGTTCAAGAACAGCGAGGCAGCGGCCCTTGAGGTTATCTCTCGCCGCTGCCTCCGGACCCGCTTTCAGGGCAGTTCCTGCGACCGTTGTGTACGCGAGTGCCCGGTGGAGGCCATTCGTTTTGAGCCGGGGAAAATCCTCATTGACCCGAAACGCTGCGTGGGTTGTCTGGCCTGCACCGCCGTCTGTCCGGCCGAGGCGCTGGTCGGGTGCGATTCCCGTCTGATTGCGGCTCCGGCCAAGGCGGCTGCGGGAAAAGCGGTCTTTTTGTGCTGTGAAAAGGGAATCCGCACCGGGGAGGAGATCATTCTTCCTTGCCTGGGGGCATTTTCCGAGGAGCATCTGGTTGCCTTCGCCGTCCGGGCAAGGGAAGGTGTTTGCCTCTGCCTTGCCCGATGCGGAGATTGCCGGGGTTCGTTTGTGCCGGAGGTTCTATCCCGACGCCTCCAGGCCCTTGCAAGCAAGCTGGGGCCAGAGGGACTCCTCTCTGCAATTAAACTGATTACGCGGGAGGAAGAGACCGAGCAGGCGGCATCAGTGAGCAGACGTTCCTTTTTTCGCGCCTTCTGGGATCTTTCAATCCATGCCGCCACCGAGACCATCACCACCCTGCAGTCGGAGCCGGACCCCAAGGAAAAGCATGCCCACAAGCATCAGCCCGCTCGTTTGATTTTACTTCGTCAAGCCCTGGCGGATTCCGGCGAGGAAGCCGCCAGCCTGACTCTGTCGCAATTCTTTTTCACCCTTACGGTGAACACGGAATGCAACTTCTGCGGCGGGTGCGCCGGGATGTGCCCCACCGGGGCGCTCAAGAACACCAGGGAAGGCGAGTTGAAACGGTTGCAGTTCGACTGGGCTCGCTGCAGCGGCTGCGGCCTCTGCCTGGAATTCTGCCGGAAAAAAGCGCTCACCCTTGTTGCCGGTCGTAGCCTTGAATCGTTGGAGCTGGAAAGCGAGGTCTTGCTGGAGATGAATGTGGCGTAGTTCCTTTACCAGAAAGGCATGAGCAGAAAGTATCCCTCAAGCCCGCTGATCAGCAGCCCGGTTCTTTTGCGAAACCAAGTGCTCGCCTGGCCGAAGGATGAGCTGGCCGGCAGCCGTTTTTCCGTGGCGGTCGAACTGTCGGCCACGGCAATGGGCAGGCAATGGCCGACGGCAAAAGGAATATGGCCACAATCACGGCCAGCATTGCTGCCGGACCGTGATTGTGGCCAGGATGGAGGCGGTTAATGAAGCCGAAGGCGCGGGAGCTGGAAAGAAAGCCTGGTAAGGCCCAGCACAAAAGATGCCCCACGCCCCTCAGCTAACCCTTCTTGATATAAAACCTCGTAAAACCGGCATCTTCTACATCGCCCAAAAATTCGTGCCCCGCTCGTTGGCACCAACCGGGCAGGTCATTTTTGGAGCCCGGATCAGTGCCCAAAATTTCCAGAATCTCTCCGGATTTGATGGCGTCAATTGCCTTCTTGGTTTTGAGCAACGGCATGGGGCAACTCATTCCTTTGCAGTCCAGGGTCTTGTCCGGCTTGATGCTGTTCGGCTCCATGTGATTCTTCCTCCGTTATGTGAGTGGGGCTTGATTGGCCGGCGTTGTTTTCCTCCGCCGGGTTTTTAAGCTGATATTGCGCGATTTTACGGCGCAGGGTGTCCTTGGATATGTCCAGTTCGCGGCAGACCGTCATCTTTTTCCATTTGTGCCGCTCAAGGGATCGCAAAATAGTCTGGCACGCCATTTCCTCAAGCGTCAAGGCGGCTCCGGCAGGGTGTGCGCCATGGAGGAGGGATTCATCATCCTTCCGCGGAGCAAACGGATCGGGAAGATGGGCCGGTTGAATAAGTCCGCCGGGGCAGAGAATGAAAGTATACTCGATGATGTTTTTTATTTCCCTGATATTTCCCGGAAAATCATATTGCAGAAGCAGCGCCAGGGCTGCGTCCGAAATTCCCGTGATGTTTTTTCCCGTTTTGGCGGAGAACAGGGTGATCATATGCTGCACCAGCAGAGGGATGTCCTCCCTGCGTTCCCGCAGGGGCGGCAGGGTGATCCGGACTACGTTGAGGCGGTAGAAAAGGTCTTCCCGGAAAAGACCCTTCTGCACCTGGTCGTGAAGATTCCTGTTGGTTGCGGCGATAATCCGGGCATCCGCCTCGATGGTTCTGTTTGAC
Organism: Deltaproteobacteria bacterium HGW-Deltaproteobacteria-3; assembly: GCA_002841785.1. Lineage (GTDB taxonomy): Bacteria > Desulfobacterota > Desulfobulbia > Desulfobulbales > Desulfurivibrionaceae > Thiovibrio. Next base: position 23,713 of record PHAW01000002.1, read on the forward strand.
CCCAGGGGTTCATACCGCTTTTCCTGGAGCACCCGCAACAGTTTCACCTGGACGCCGAGCGGGATGTCGCCGATTTCGTCAAGGAAGAGCGTGCCTTTCCCGGCGGCGGCAAAGCGTCCCTGCTTGTCTTGTCTTGCATCGGTAAACGCCCCGGCCTTGTAACCAAAAAGCTCCGACTCCAGAAGGGTTTCCGGCAAGGCCCCGCAACTGACCGCCACGAAGGGGTTGTCTTTTCTGGTACTGGCATTGTGGATTGCCCTCGCCAGTATTTCCTTGCCGGTGCCGGATTCTCCCAGGATCAAAACGTTGCTGTCGCTGTGGGCGATCTCCGGCAGGATGCCGAAGATGTTTTGCATCTTGGCATTCTTGCTGACGATCTCGTCAAAAGAGTAGCGCTGCGATATCTGTTTGCGCAAGATTGTCTCAATGCGCAAGTCGCGGAAGGTTTCCACCCCGCCGATGACGTTGCCCTCATGGTCTGTCAAAGGTGAGGCACTTACGCTGACAGGAACATTTTTCCCGTGGGCGTCGCGGAGGTGGATGGTGCGGCTGGCCACTGCTTTGCCCCCGTAAAGACTATGGGCAATGGCGCATTCCTTGCCGCAGACGTCGGACTGAAAGACCTCGGAGCATAATTTGCCCACGGCCTCATGCCGGCTCCAGCCGGTGATGATTTCCGCCGCCCGGTTAAACGAGGTGATATGCCAGTTGCGGTCTACGGTGAACACCCCGTCGGCGACACTCTCCAGTATCAGGTCTGTCGTCATGACCTGGGTCAGGTCGCGGAAAGTTTCCACTCCACCGATCACCTTGCCGGAACAATCGGTAAGCGGCGCTACGCTGAGACTGACCGGAATGCTTCGTCCGTTTCTGGTTTTGATGAAGATGGATTGATCAAGGGTCGTGTTCCCGCTTTGTAAGCTTTGGGCCAGGATACAGTTTTTTCCGCACAGGCTGGACTGGAGGACTTCCGCGCAGGGTCTGCCCACAGCCTCATCCCTGGTCCAGCCGGTGATCTGTTCGGCTGCCCGATTGAATGAGGTCACATTCCATTTTTGATCAACGGTGAGTACTCCATCGGCGATGCTGTTCAGGATGAGTTCGTTCTGGAACAGCGTGGTCATGTCCCGAAAGGTGCCGACCCCGCCGACGACTTCACCCTCCGAGCTCATCATGGATGCAGCGCTGATACTGATCGGGATGCTCCGGCCATTTTTATCCGTCGGGAAGACGAGCCGGCCGACAATGGGATTGTCATGCCGGATGCTTTGTCCTAGAACACATTCGGCGCCGCAGAGGCTGCCCCCGAATATTTCCAGGCAGGGCGTGCCGAGCACTTCTTCTTCTGTCCAACCCAAAATCCGTTGCGCGGCAGGGTTGAACGAGGTGATGAGCAGGTCGTTGTCCACGGTGAAGACGCCATCGGCGATATTGTTGAGAACCAGGGAAAAACTTTGCGAGGAATCCGAGCTGTCGCGCAGGGAGATAACGGCGCCGGAAAAATTGCCTTCCATATCGGGAATCGCTTGGGCGGTTACCCGCACGGCCGTTGGAGATCCATCGGCCGGGTCGGAAAAAACAATCTGGTGTTTGGGTATACTGTGCCCCTTGGCAAGAGAGCGCTGGATGGCATGGAGTCCGCCGAACCGTTGCTCGCTGAATATCGTCTTGAAGTCCTGACCGATGACGGCATGCGCCGAAAGGTGGAGAAGTTTTTCCGCCCTGCTGTTCAGCCAACTGACTTTCCAATGGCGGTCGACCATAAATGCCGCCTCCGGCTGGGCTTTGGCTCCGGATTTTGGTGACGACTTGGCTGTCTGGAAGAGCCGCAGATCTTCTATGCTCATGGTTTGTCCACCTTTTTTATCTTTGAGAGAGAGGGGAAATTGGCTCCTGCAACTTATTATGGGAAGCAGGGCAATTGTCCTGACTTTACACAAAGGGCCTGACCAGAAAATATATCCCAAGCCCGGCGATCAGCAGCCCGGCTCCCTTGCGGATCCAGGCGCTGGCCTGGCCGAAGGATGAGCTGGCCAGCAGCCTTTTCACCGTGGCGGTCGAACTGCCGGCCACGGCAATGGGCAGGCAGTGGCCGGCGGCGAAAAGGAGGATGAACAAAATTCCGGTCAGCACCTGCTGCTGGACCGTGATGATGGCCAGGATGGGGGCGATGAAGCCGAAGGTGCAGGAGCCGGAGAGCACGCCATAGGCAAGGCCCAGGATAAAGGCGCCCCAAGCCCCCCTCACCTGTAGTTTTGCCATGAGCCCGCTGGGCATGGAGCACTTGGCGATACCCAGCATGTCAACGGCCACCCAGAGGAGAATCACCCCCACGGCCATGGTCCAGTATGGCCCCACATCGCCCAGCATCCGGCCGAGCAGGGCGCAGATCACCCCCACCAGGACGATGGTCAGGAAAAGGCCGACACTGAACAGCACCGCGTAGTGTACCGCCTGCCTGCCCCTGATCAGTTGTTGCTGCCCCCCCACATAGGCCACCACCAGAGGGATGGAGGCCAGGTGGCAGGGGCTGAGCAAGACGCTGATCATGCCCCAGAGAAAGCAGCCCAGGGCGGCAAGGGCGAGGCCCGCGCCCATCCATTGGTTGACCTGGAGAAAAAGAGCATCCATTATTTGCCGCTCCCGGCGGAGGGCTGGACAACACCCATCTTGGACAACTGGTCAATGATGGCCTGCTTTTCCATGAAGCCGACATGGCGGTATACTTCGGTGCCGTTTTGGTCAAAAAACACCTGGGTGGGAATCATGCTCACCTTGAATTTTTTCCCCTGCTCCGGCATTTTCCAGACATCGATGAATACAATGGCGGCTTTGCCCTGGTATTCCGTTTTCAGTTCTTCCAGAATGGGGGCCATCATCTTGCAAGGGATGCAGGAAGTGGCGCCCAGGTCAACCATGGTCACCATGCCGGGAGCCGGCACTTGGGCAGCCGCGGCCGCAGCGGTGGATGTGTGCATAATAACCATGGCGGCCACCAGCAAAGCGAAGCGGACAATTATTTTCATGTGTTCTCCTTGGTCTTGTGCATAGGATGTTCTTTTGCGAACGGGAACGCTTGCAAAGCTTTTACTGTGCCGGTGCGTTGACGAAATCCCTGGCCGTGTCTCCCCGCAACAATTCGGCCAACCCGAGCAGCCCATCGTTGAGGTATCTGGCTCTGTATCCCTTGGTAATGAGATAGAGCCGGGCCATGCTGGAGCGGTCATAGTGGGGGCAGGCGGTGACGATGAGCTTGTTTTTGTCCAGCTCACCCAGCCGAGACGGCAATTCGTTGAGTGGGATGTTCTTGGCAAAGCCCATCCGCCAGGCGGCGAACTCCTCGGGAAAGCGGATATCGATGAGCTGGGCTTCCCCTTTTTTGAGCAGCTCCACCAGTTCCTTGCTGCCGATTTTCATATCCTTGCGTTCCTGGTAGGAGAAGTTCGCTAAATATTCGTCAAATGTATCGGCCTTGGAGGTGGCAGGAAGCACGAGAAACAGTGTCATGACAAGAACGGCTGCTGGTACGGATTGTATTTTCATTGGGCGCCTCCTGGGACTTGTAAAGAGTGTTGATCATGGTTTGCTTTGCGTCGGGTGTCGCCGTCGGTATCGAACTGTTCCGGGCTCTTGTCGAGTTGCCAGATGAGCCCGGTATTGGTGTCCTTGATCATGACGCTATCAAGTTGCACCAGACGTGCTTCCCCGGTAAGGGCCGGCGAGGCGGTGAAAGCGGCAAGCAGTACGAACACGAGACCGGAACGAGTTCTTTTCATGATTCTGTTCCTTTGGGGAACTGCTGAGTGGTTTTCCCTTCCACGGAATAGGCGAACATGGGGATGTAGATCAGGGTCAGGAAGGATGGAGACGGGCCGGGTGCGGCGGTAGCCCGAGACATCCACCGAGTAGAGCATCTGGTTGCGCTCGATTCGGTATAGTTCTTCGGTGCATCCGCCGGGGCGTGCAGTCCGCAATGGATCACGCCTATCGGCGTGATCCGGATATCCCCTGTTTTCTCCATGTGTACGCCTTCTCCATTCAGCAGCAGGCATTGCCTTTGGCGGTGGGTGAACAGCAACAGGCGGCACCCTCGGGAGAAATAAGATTCAGACTGACCGGCGCCTGGGTGGGGACAGAGGCCGCCTCGAATTCCTGGTCGAGCATCTCGCCGGCCTCGTTGCGCAGATGGCGGGCGATATCGACCACCTGGGCGATCTGTTCCTCCGATACCCCGTAGCCGCGAAGGCGCTCAAGCTGACACAGCCCCTTCTTGGGATGATTGGCGGCGATATTGGCCGCAAGCGACACCATGCCCAGAGTGATGCGATCCAATGTGCAGTCGGACATCCTGAATCCTCCGCCTCTACCCGGCCAGCCAGCCCAAGGCCTCGGCCTTGGAGGGCACCTTGCCGACGCATTTGATCTGGCCGTCGATGACCACCGCCGGGGTGGAGAAAACCCCGAACTTGGCAATCTGCTGAAAATCGCTGACCTTCTCGATGGTGGCGGCAACCCCCGCCTCTTCGACCGCTGCTTTCATAATTTTCTCCGCCTCGCCGCACTTCGCGCAGCCCGGTCCCAGTACCTTGATTTCCATAATTGACCTCCGTATCAGATGATAATGTTGAAGAGATAGCCCACCAGCATGATGCCGGTGCCCACCACGCCGAGGAACACCGCGATGAGGCGCGGTTTGAGCACCTTCCGGAGAATAACCGTTTCGGGAAGTGAGAGGGCGATGACCGCCATCATGAACGCAAGCACCGTGCCCAGCGCCGCCCCCTTGCCGAGCAGGGCCTCCACCACCGGCACGATGCCGGCGGCGTTGGAGTACATGGGGATGCCGACCAGCACTGCGGCCGGCACCGACCACCAGGCGCCCTTGCCCATGATCGAGGCCATGAAGCCCTCGGGCACATAGCCGTGGATTCCGGCGCCCACCGCGATGCCGAGCACCACATAGATCCAGACCTTGCCCACGATCTCCCGCACCGCTGTCTTGCCGAGACCGAACCGTTCCGTCCAGGTCAGCCTCTGGTCCGGGACATCGGAGGCATTGGCGTGCATTTCTCGTACCCAGTCTTCGATATGGTGTTCCATTTTTAAGCGGCCGATGGTCCAACCGGCGACAATGGCGATCAAAAGTCCAGTTCCCAGGTAGAGCGTCGCCACTTTCCAGCCCAGCAAGCCGTACAGAAGCACCAGGGCAATTTCGTTGATCATGGGGGCCGAGATCAAAAAGGAGAAGGTCACGCCCAGGGGGACGCCTGCGGTGACAAAACCGATGAACAGCGGCACGGCCGAGCAGGAGCAAAAGGGGGTGACGATGCCGAGCAGGGCGGCCAGAACATTGCCGGTGGACTCCCGCCGTCCGGCGAGGATCTTTCGGGTCCGCTCCGGGGTGAAGAAGGAGCGTAGCACCCCGACCGCATAGACGACCAGGACCAGCAGCATCAGAACCTTGGGGGTATCGTAGACGAAAAACTCGATCGCCTCCCCAAGATGGCTCTCCGGATTGATCCCCAGAAGTTGGTAGGTGAAGAAGCGGGAGAATGGGGCAAGCTGGCGGTAAATTGCAAACCAGAGGCCAAGCCCCGCCAGGCCGGTGAGGAGATATCTGATCTTTGTCGGGTTCGCAAGCGGTGGAGCGGAGTGTGTGTTTTCGGGGGTATCTGGCTGCATGGAAAGTTTCCTTAAGGCTTACAGATGTTGTTCCGGTCAATGTCGGGCAGGATTTTAGATATCTCCTGAATTGCCGGATCCTCATTGAGCCAGTGCGGAAGATGCCTGAGCATGGCGGCTCCATAAGAAGAACCATCGGCGGTGTTCAGCCGGTAATTGACCCAGAGTTTTTCCTTGCTGCCGACAACGAGCCCCGCGTCTTCCAGCACCTTGAGATGCTTGGATACGGTGGGCTGGGCAAGTTTCAGGACGAAACGTATCTCGCAGACGCACAGTTCGTCCTTCTGCTGGAGCATCTTGATGATCTTAACCCGGTTTGGGTCGGAGAGGGCTTTCATGACTTTGACAAAGCGTTTCATGTGCAACCCGTGGTGTTGGTAAATAGCCATATGGAAATATAGTTGTTCTGGCGGCCTCGTCAAGTGCTTTTATTATGTCAAATGGCTGCCTTCCTGTTTGTCAGGCGCGGAACAGGTTGATTTATGGTGTTAATGTTATTGGGTGACGCAATGCATCGGGAGACTATTCCGGTGTGCCCTGATATTTTCTCAGCCATTGGAGAATTTCATGGGGCTCCGGTATGCGGCCCGCGCATTTTACATCCCCGCCGATAACCACGGCCGGCGTGGACAACACCCCGAATTCCGCGATCTTGTCCATGCTTGAAATTTCTTCAATCTGCGCCGGGAGGTTGTATTTTTCAATTACCTGCCGGACAATCTCGGCGACCTGGATACATTTTCTGCAGCCTGGTCCCAGAATTTTTATGTCAATATCCAATTCCATGATGTTCCTCCGTTAGATTTTTTGCTTGAGCACTGGCTGGCGATGGCCTCAGGGCTTGCAAGATACATGGCAGACCCCGGCCAGGGTTTCCTTGGTGAAGGGGAAGTATTTTTTCCGGAACCAGAGCGCCACGTTGACGAGGGCGATGAGCACCGGGACTTCGACTAAGGGCCCTATCACCGCGGCAAAGGCGACGCCGGAGTTGATCCCGAACACGGCGATGGCCACGGCAATGGCCAGCTCGAAGTTGTTGGAGGCGGCGGTGAAGGAAAGGGTGGTGGACTGCTCATAGGTGGCCCCCACCTTCATGGACATGAAAAAGGAAACCAGGAACATGACCAGAAAGTAGATGGTGAGCGGGATGGCGATGCGGATCACGTCAAAGGGCAATTGCACGATGTATTCGCCCTTGAGGGAAAACATTGAAGGGGCTGATCCTGGGGATGAGTTTTTCCTGGTACCAGGCCTCGCCCTTGAGCCTTACCCCGATAAAACGGGTGAGCATCCCGGCGATGAAGGGGATGCCCAGATAGATAAAGACCGATTCGGCGATCTGGCCCATGGAGATGTCCACCACCGCGCCTTTAAGACCAAGCAAGCCCGGAAGCACGGAGATGAAAAACCAGGCGTAGACCGAGAAGAAGAGCACCTGGAAGATGGAGTTGAAGGCTACCAGCCCGGCGCAGTATTCGGTATCTCCGTCGGCCAGATCGTTCCAGACAATGACCATGGCGATGCAGCGGGCCAGGCCGATGAGAATGAGTCCCACCATGTATTCATGGTGGCCGGAGAGAAAGGTGATGGCCAGGAGAAACATGAGGATCGGGCCGATGATCCAGTTCTGCACCAGGGAGAGCGCGAGCACCCTGAAATTGCGGAAAACCTCGTGCAGCTTTTCATAGCGCACCTTGGCCAGGGGCGGGTACATCATGAGGATCAGGCCGATGGCTATGGGGATGTTGGTGGTGCCGACCTGAAAGGAGTTGATGATCTCGGTGACGGGTGGATAAAGATAGCCGGTCATCACCCCGATGAACATGGCCAGAAATATCCAGAGGGTGAGGTACTGGTCGAGAAAGCTTAATTTTTTTTCGATGTTTGGCATGGAGAGCCTCCTGTGTCAGTTGCCAAAATGTGTAATGAGGGGCAGATTTATTTTTTTATCCGCATAGCCGGATGATTGTAGAAAAAAATCAGGCGCATTGTTTATTGGTGCGCCGGAAATCCTGCAGCTTCGTGTTGTCCTGCTGTATTTCCGGTAACTCGGGTAATTTTCTGTTGAGCAGCTCAAGCAGTTCCCTGGCAAGCGGGGTTTCCATCTCGGCCAGCCGGTAATACATCCAGACTTCGCGGCGCCTGCCTTTTACCCAGCCCGTGTTGCGCAGATAGGCAAGGTGCCGGGAGATTGTCGATTGGGGCAGTTGGAGCACGGCCATCAGGTCGCACACGCAGAGTTCGCCGTTCAGGAGCAGGGCCAGAATCCGTAGGCGGGGCTCCTCGGATAAGGCTTTGAAAAATTGTGCCGTTGTCTGCATATGCATCCTGGTCGCGTTCGTTCAGGATTGTTCGGGAGGGAGAAAATCTGAACTCAATATATCCGCACAGGCGGATAAGCTCAAGTGGTATTTATCTCAGCAGGTGGGGCCATCCGGGGCCGGTTGCTTATCCGCCAGGCAAAGGGAGCGCTGACTCCCGGCACATGCACAATTTCCAGATGCGCTGGTTGTTGTTTCGAGGAGAGCGCCTCGGCCAATATTCTGGCCCGGTTTTCTGTCAAGACCGCTTTTTTCAGGGCCATGATCCGCTGGCCTTCCATTTCCACTGCCTGGCGCAATGCCAGAAGTTTTTCCAGGCTGTCAGGTCCGGCCATGATCCGGGCGATATCGTCGGCCAGTTCCTTTACCAGGGATTGATCTGGATGCTTGAGTTGGGTTGCGGTGAAAATCCGGGCGAGTCTTTGCCACGTTTCGGGGGTGAATTTTTTCCGCTGGCGCACTGCCTGGATGGCCGTGTAGAGCAGGCCGGCAGGGGAGAGGGTCTCACGGATGGCCTTGAGTCGAGGGAGATTGTCCCGGACGATCACCCCGTCGGCGTGATGGCAGATAAACAAATAACTCCCGGCAAAGGTCAAAACCCGATCGACTTCCTGTATCGCAGCCGAAATGTTGGTGTACTCAATAGCGAACTGACTGGTAATTACCTCGAAGCTCCCGTCATCAAAGGGAAGATTCTCAAGCCTGGTTCCGGGATGCAGGGTGATGGTCTTATCCAGTTCGGGAAGCACGGCGGCATAATCAACGCCGGTTAATAGCAGGTCGGAACGGAAGGCTTGTGCCTCAACAAGCACGGCCCCGCCGCCGGTACCCAGGTCCAACAGCCGTGCGCCCAGGGGAAGGCTGGCAAAGAATTGTCGCCATATTTCCTGGAGATGATTGGCCGCCACCTCAGGCAAACCCGGCAGGCAGCCGCGTGACATGGCAGGCGCTTTGGACCAGTAATGGGTCCAGGCGTTCATTTCCTGTTTTAGGGGCATGTTTTTTTCCACGGGGCGGCCGTATATTTGGGGGCGCTCTCCCCCCGGTTTTGCCGGGCCACCTTGGTTTCCCGCTGGAGCCAGGCCAGGATTTCCTTGGCCTCGGTTGGGGTTTTCACGCAATTGATGGCGATGCTGTCCGCATCCACGGTGACGAGTATGCCCCGGGAATAATGGAAGGTGAGCGAGGGTGGCTCTTTGATATAGGTGTACCCGCCCAGGACGGCATTCAGGAAGGGAAGAGCCTCGCTCACATTCTGATCGAGCCGGGCGAGACAACGCAGGGATGGCCCCTTGTTTCGGCAGCAATCGGCAGGGAAAAATTTTACGGTAAAGGAGGTGAGGAGCATTTCTTTCTCCATAGCGCGGGAATCATTTTTGGATCAAGGGGTGCGGGAAACATGGCATCGGCACCTGTCATCCTTGGGGAACTCCGCTGCACTGAGCCAATTGTATGTCCGTATGATCTTCCAATGCCCGTTCGTGCACGGTGTTGTCAAAATCGGCGTCCTCGTTGGCGGCATAAACGGATTTGTACGCCAGGTACCTCGCATCGTATGAAAGCTGGGGGATGTGCGCATTTTCGAGGATAAAGCATTCCAACTGTTTGATCAGGTCGGCGGAAAGCTCACCGCCGGGGGTAAAGAGCGTCCCTGCCGGGTTCGGCAAAGACATATTTTTGTAAGTTTTTTTTATAAAAGCGAGTACGTATTATCAGAATACACGCACAAAATTGCATTCAGGAGGAGACGCGATGGTCAATGGCCCGGATTATGATTTTCTGCAAGCGATCCCTGTCTTTTCCTCCCTTCCGGACGAAGTGCTCCGGGAGTTGCTGGTCCGCTGCCGGAAAAAGAAATTCCGCAGCGGTCAGCATGTTTTTTATCAGGACGATGCCGTGGAGCATCTCTACATTGTCGAGATGGGTTCTGTGGAGATTTATAAAAGCGATGTCAATGGCCGCAAGGTTACCCTCTGGCATGTCGATGCGGGCAAGGTTTTCTGTCTGGCCAACCTCTTTGCCGGCAGATCCTTTGCCAATGCCCTTGCCCAGGATGATTGCCTGATTTTCTGTCTGCCGCGTAAGGATCTGGACTGGATCTTGGCCCAGCATCATGAGCTCGCCCTGCATTTTATCACCTGTATTTCTTCGAAGATGGCCGGCTATGCGACCCTGCTGGAGGATTTCACCTTTAAGAATGTGCAGGAGCGGCTGGTCAAGATCCTGCTCACCAATTCCCAGCCGGGCAAGGACAAGATTCCGGTGTGCAGCCTTACCCAGAACGAACTGGCCTGCCGCTTGGGAACCTGTCGCGAGGTGGTCTCCCGCAGCCTGACCAAACTCAAGAATGATGGGCTTCTGGATACGGTGAGCACGGGGAAATTATCGCGTATCATGCTGAAAGACCCTGTCAGGTTGCGGGATCTGGGTGAACCTTTCTGATAGGGTGTGTGGCTTGAGGGCTGTAATTTTCAAGGTGTCCGCTGATTCTTTCTCTTTGTGGTTAAAGGCCCCGGCTGGCCGCGGGAGGCCAGCCGGGAAGGAGATAAGGAGACAGGTGATACTGCAAAGGGCCGTCGCCCTGAATAGCTTTTGTACAGCGATGACCGCGCATTTTTCGGCAGGCTTCTAATCCTCGCCCTTCGGCTCTGCCCACTTGAAGCGAAACCATCGTTCTTTTCCGTTTTTCGCCTCAACCTGTTCGGGTTGAGGCGGAGAAGCCTGCTTTTCCGCAACAGGTTGTTGGGTTTTAGTTGCGGGCTTGGCCGTGGTCGGCATGTCCAGCCCTGCTATGGCATCGGTCTTGCCTTGAAAACTTACCCCCTGAATGCTTCCCGTGTATTGGATCACCACCGCATTGCCGGAGGTAAGATGCACGACCAACTCTTCGGCAAACGCGGGGCTGCTTGCGATAAGGCCAAGCAGGACGAAGAGGATTGTTTTTTTCATGGTTTCTCCTGATGATCTGTTACGCCGTTTAATTTTTTCCGACGTTAATCTGAGAGAACAGGCCTTCCCGCCTTGCGGGCAAGAAGGCCTGTGAAATCATGACGGATTAAAATGAAACCATGAACATGGCCGTCATCGTGTCGTAGCTGGTTGTCGTGCCGACGGTGGGGGTGAGGAAGTCTATATAATCTGCGAGATTGGTGGGCTTGTCGTACTCGGTCCGGTAATATTCCACAGTGAACCGCAACTTGTCATTGCCCCACACAAAGTAATTTATCCCGATGCCCCACTGTTTCACTTCCTGGTCGTCGACATTCAGCAGGTTCGCCACATTCCAATCTTCGTAGCGGGCAAAGGGCTGGAGTTTGCCTTTGGGGCCAACGGTGATGGGGAGAACGTAGCCAAGCTTTGCATAATATCCATCGCGCTGGCCGGTGGCTCCACCCACAATGGTTCCCAGATCTCCAGGCGCGCGGGCGGTCTTGTAGGCATCGTCAAAATCGACGTCAAGATAGAGGGCGGTGGCGGTGAGCACCCCGCCATCGGCGAATGGGTATTCAAAAAAGATATCCGCTGTCCAGGCCGTGTAATCCACGGTCTCATCGCCGGTAATCGTAGGCAAAAAGAAGTTATCCGTCCCCATCGCTCCGGCAGGCGCCGTGTTTTTATAGGCGGCATCCTTTTCGTATGCTCCGGCAACACCCAGGGTCAAGACCTTGCCCTTTTTGCCAAGGTAGGTGCCCTTGTACCCGCCGGCGCTGGCGCTGGTTTCGGGGTCCAGAAATGAATAATGGAGTCGCGCCACATATTCCAGATTGCTGCTGGGCTCGGCGCTGGTGGTATAGGTCTTGTCCTGGAACGGATTATAGAAAGTGGCAGCGCCCTCTCTTCCCTCCATGATTCCGGCGAAGTATTTCAGGTGATTATCAATAAAAGCGCCGGTGGCCACAACGCCCATATCCCGGCTGTTCTTGGTGGCGTCCGTGCCATAGGGAGAATACACAAAAGATGACCGCTCGTGGCTGAGCGGCGCGAAGCATTCGTCCAGATTGGCGCGGGTCAGAGGGATCTTGGTGAGACCGACCTTGATATTGAGCTCATCATTAAACATCCCGATGAGATAGCCGTCGGTCAATCTGATCTGGGAATTGGTCTTGCTGTTATTTTTTGAAAGTTCATAGCCGCCGCCTCCGAAGTTCCGGGTGGCGCTGGTGCCGCCGCAGGTCTGAAATTTGGCGCCCCAGGTATCGTCATACATGCCGGTGAAAACGATCCGAGCCCTCCGGAGATCGGCGTCCCAGCGGCTTGCCTGGCCATCCGCGCCGGAACCAAAATTCGTGTGGTCCAAAATTCCCTGAAATTTCACATCGAGTTGCAGGTAGCCGCCATCATCGCCGAAATCAATGGATGGTCCGGCGTTGGCCTTGTCCGGCAAGGCCAGTCCACCCGCGAGGCATGAACAAAAGGCGGTTGCCGCAAGAACCGTGTACATTTTTTTCATCTCTCTCCTCCTTAATGAAGATTGAAAAACAGCGCGCAGGCACAATGCCTTGGTCTCTCTTAGCAAGAGAAGGAAGAGGGAACAATGACCGAGGTCATTGGGCGATGTGACTTTAGTCACAACGGAGACTGAGGGAAAAGGAAAGAAGAGGTGCGGCAAGAACCGTGAGGCGTTCCGCCCCATTTCCCGCATATACTTTTTGCTGTTTCTGGCATACAATGGCGCCATACGGTTTTTCAGGACAACTCCCCACGAGACAGGCGGCAGGCTCCGACCATGGTGATTTTTTTTCAGGAATTGAACCCGGTTCTCCAGGCCCTTCTGGCCACCATTTTTACCTGGGGCGTGACCGCTGCGGGCGCGGCCCTGGTTTTTATGCATCGAACCATGAACCAGAAGCTCATGGATTCCATGCTCGGCTTTGCCGCGGGGGTGATGATCGCCGCGAGTTTCTGGTCGCTGCTCGCCCCGGGCATCGAGATGGCCGGGGCGATGGGCTTTGTTCCCTGGCGTACCGCCGCCCTCGGGTTTCTGGCCGGCGGGTTGTTCATGCGGCTCATTGACCGTTTCCTGCCCCATCTCCATCCCGGGTTGGATATCAGCAAGAGCGAGGGAGTGAAAACCTCCTGGCAGCGCAGCACGTTGCTGGTGCTGGCCATTACCCTGCACAACATCCCCGAGGGTCTGGCCGTGGGCGTGGCCTTCGGCGCGGTGGCCGCCAATATCCCTTCGGCAAGCCTGGGCGGCGCCATTGCCTTGGCCATCGGCATCGGCTTGCAGAATTTCCCCGAAGGCGCGGCGGTGTCCTTGCCCTTGCGCCGCGAAGGCTTGAGCCGGACGAAGAGCTTCCTGCTGGGTCAGTCCTCCGGGTTGGTGGAGCCGGTGGCCGGGGTGCTGGGCGCCTATTTCGTCCTCAGCATGCAGTCCGTTCTCCCCTTCGCCCTCTGTTTTGCCGCCGGGGCCATGATCTTTGTCGTGGTGGAAGAGCTGATTCCGGAGTCGCAGCAGAATCCCAAGCATATCGATATCGTCACCATGGCGACCATGGTGGGTTTTGCGGTGATGATGGTGCTTGACGTGGCGTTGGGGTAAGGGCAATGAATAATGAAAAGTGAAGAGTGAAAAATGAAAAGACAACACAGTGGGTACGGTTTGGGGTACAGAAGCGCACAGGATCTTTTTGCATTATGCATTCTTCACTTTTCATTGAGTTGCCATGAACCGTACTGTTAAGCCCCCCGCGCATTCCGCCTTTCACCATCTGACCCCGGACATGGTCCTCGGTCTGGTGGAAAAGGCTCTGGATATCCGCTGCACCAACCTCTGCCGGCCTCTGGCCAGCTACATCAATCGGGTCTATGAGCTGGAGGGCGAAAACGGCGAAGGGCTGGTGGTCAAGTTCTATCGGCCCGGGCGCTGGAGCCATGGTGCGCTCCAGGATGAGCATGAGTTTTTGCTGGAGCTTGCCGGCCGGGAGATTCCCGTCATCGCTCCGCTTGTTTTGCAGGGCAACGGCAGTCTCGGCGAGCATGAAGGGATGTATTTCACCGTGTTTCCCAAGTGCGGCGGCCGCAGCCTGGATGAATACAGCGAGGAGCAGTGGCTGGAAATCGGCCGTCTGCTCGGGCGGATCCATGCCGTGGGCGCGGGCCGGATCCCGGAGGGGCGGATCACCATGACCCCGGAGAAATCAACCCGGCAGCAGGCGGACTATCTTCTGGCCGGGAAGTTCATGCCTGCGGACCTGGCCGTGCAATTCGCCGAACTGACCAAGGCTCTGATCGGTGAGATCAGCCCGTTGTTTGCCAACACCGAGATGATCCGCATCCACGGCGACTGCCATTTCTCCAACCTCATCTACCGCCCGGGCGAATCCTTCTATCTCATCGACTTCGACGATATGGCCCTTGGCCCGCCGGTGCAGGATTTCTGGATGCTGCTGCCCGGCTATCGGGAAGAAACCTTTGCCGAGATCGAGCTTTTTCTCGAAGGCTACGAGACCTTCCGGGATTTCGACCGGCGGAGCCTGCGGCTGATCGAGCCGCTGAGGGCCATGCGTTTTATCCACTACATGGCCTGGTGCGGGTATCAGGTGGCCGAGGAGGGATTGAGCCGGGTGGCCCCGGATTTCGGCACCCGCGAGTACTGGCAGCGGGAGCTGCGCGATCTTGCCGACCAGATGGAGCGGATCAGGAGTACGCCCGAGCCCCAGGGAAACTGGCTCTGAGGCTGGGCGGTTTGGCGAGAGACAGGTGGGGTGTCCCCATAATGGACGACAAGCGGCAACCTTCCCGGCCGGAAAACGGAAGGATGGAGAAAAGAAGATATGCTGCTGCCGACAGATTTTGCTCGTCCCGGTCTCCGGGCCTCCCTGGCCGGGCTGCTTTTTGGCCTTTTCTGCCTTGCTCCGGCAACATCCTCCCTGGCCGCGGAAGAACCGCAGTTGCCGTGGACCGTGAATGTCTACTTTGAAAACGACCTCTTTACCGGCACGGATCGCAACTACACCAACGGCGTCAAGATTTCCCTCATCTCTCCGGACCTGGTCAGCTTTGTCGAGAGCGGCAAGCTGCCGGAGTGGAGCCTTGAATACATTTACCGGCTGCCCTTTATCAACGATCCGGATCCGGCTTTGAAGCGCAAGGTGGAATTCTCCCTTGGCCAGGACATCTACACCCCTGACGACATCTCCCGCAGCGACCTGATCAGCGAGGACCGCCCCTATGCCGGCTGGACCTACTTTGCCGCGGCATTTCATACCAGAAGCAGCAAGCAAATGGATACCATCGAGCTGCAACTGGGCATGGTCGGGCCGAGTTCCTTTGCCGAGGAGACGCAGAAGATGGTGCACGATCTTACCGGCAATCAAAAGCCAAACGGCTGGGAGCACCAGTTGAAAAACGAGCCGGGGTTGGCCGCGATTTACGAACGCAAATGGCACCTCACCCCTTTCATCAGCCGGGGCAATTTTGCCGTCGACGCCATAACCCACCTCGGCTGCGCCCTGGGCAATGTTTTCACCTATGCCAACACCGGCTTCGAAACCCGTTTGGGCTGGAACCTGCCCGACGACTTCGGCGTAAGCCTGATCCGGCCGGCAGGCAATACCAGCTTTTCCGCAAGGCAGCAGCAGGGCGGTTATTTCTTTGCCGCAGTGAACGGTCGGGCGGTGCTCCAGGACATCTTCCTGGACGGCAATACCTTCGCCCACAGCCACAGCGTTGACAAGCGACCATTTGTCGCCGACCTGGCAGGCGGGGCCGCCGTCTATTTCCAACAGTTCAAGCTGACCTGGACCCAGGTGCTCCGCACCAAGGAATACGAAGAACAACACGGCAATCACACCTTCGGTTCCTTCACCCTCTCCTTCTTTTTTTAGCGTTGTCCCGGCCTGGAGACTCGGCAAATTCCAAAATTTTGCAAGATCTGGGCGGGTACCTATTATTTTTCAATCTTCGGCATTTTCCTGGCGAATTGCATTGACCAGCTTTGTCTGTTTCTGCGAATATGGAAGAGTCGGCAGGGCATAAATCCTTGCGCGGCAACACCGATGGCAGTCATGCCAACACATCAACGAATCAGGAGGAATGCGATGAGGATTTTAGGGAAACGTAGGGTTGCACCGATGCTGGCGCTGTTTGTCCTTGGACTGCTAATGGCAGGGGCGGTTACCGCCATGGCGGCAACGGAATCTTCGGCCAAGATCAAAACCGCCATGGCCGCCATGAAAGACGAGGCGGCAAAGCTTGGCGCACCCAAGATTGAAGGAGGATCACTCTTCTTCGGCACCAGCAAGATAAACGACAACTATGCGCTGGTGGACTCCCTGAAAGCCAAATTCGGCTGCACCGCCACCTTTTTCATGAAAAAAGGGGATGCATTCGTCCGCGTCAGCACCAATGTAATGAAAGACGGCAAACGCGCGGTCGGCACCCCGCTGGACCCAAGCGGCCCTGCCATCGCGGCCATCCGCCAGGGCAACGCCTTTTACGGAATGGTTGACATCCTCGGCAAGCTCTACGACACCGGCTATGAACCGATCAAGAACGCGGGCGGCGAAATCATCGGCGTATACTACATCGGCTACCTGATGGAATAGCACGGCAATATGGGGCTTCGCTCCCGGCTGTTGCATCGTTCCTGCGGCCGTGGAGGAGGGGAAAAGGGAAGATCGTCCCGCGCGGGGGGGGCGAGGCAAAAATAGTATGGGCCGGCAAGGGAGCAGTCGTCGAAGGGACTTTTCTCCCTTACCGGCAAAATCATATCAACGCTATCACTATCACTGTGCATAAAGGAAAGAGATGTCCAGGCAACAGACAACCATAGGTAAGAAAATCGGAGGAGGATTCGGAGGGGTACTTCTGTTGGTCGTGGTGCTCACCGGGATTTATGAGTTTGCGTTGATCTCCGCCACAACGAAGTTCACCCGTCTCATCGAACAGGACATGGCCATCGCCCTGCGCGCCAGCACGGCCAAAATCGTCTTGATCCAGTGCAGGCAGGATGAAAAAATGTTGCTGTACGCCGACGATGCGCTGCTCGCCAAGGAAGCCGACGGCTACATCGCCTCCTTCAAGGAGGAGCTTGAATCCATCGCGAATCTGGCCAAGAACGCAGGGCAGCCAAAACTGATGGACAAC
This sequence comes from Deltaproteobacteria bacterium HGW-Deltaproteobacteria-3, assembly GCA_002841785.1. Taxonomy (GTDB): domain Bacteria; phylum Desulfobacterota; class Desulfobulbia; order Desulfobulbales; family Desulfurivibrionaceae; genus Thiovibrio. The sequence goes on from PHAW01000002.1 coordinate 40,806, forward strand.
GCCAGGCAGCTCCTGACCTTGGCCGATGACTACCAAAGAGCCTTTGGCGCCATGCTCGCCGCCCCCGTGGGCAATGAACGCATGGTCGCCGCCCTGGCGGTGCGCAAAACAACCAAGGCTGTTGATCCGCTGCTGGAGGAGTTGCTCAATGAAGCCAAGGATGGAGCCCAAAAACAAACCGCTCTGGCCACGAATTCAGCCGCCTTCCAGGCCAGGATCGCCTTGGGGCTTGGGATTGCGGTTTTGGTAACCGGCGGGTTGCTGGCCTTTTTCCTCGGCCGGGGTATCTCGACCACCCTCAAGCGGATCAGCCTCACTCTGGGCGACGGCGCCAATCAGGTCGGCGCGGCGGCGGGGGAAGTCTCCTCTTCCAGCCAGACCTTGGCGGAAGGTGCGTCCCAGCAGGCGGCGGCGGTGGAGGAAACCTCCGCCTCCCTGGAAGAAGTCGGGGCCATGATCAAGCAGGATGCCGACAATGCCCGGCAGGCGGACGCGCTGATGAAGGAAGCGAATCAGGTTATCCAGAACGCCGATGAATCCATGAAGAAACTCACCGCCTCCATGCATGAGATCTCGGCGGCCAGCGCCGAAACCCAGAAAATCGTCAAAACCATCGACGAGATAGCCTTCCAGACCAACCTGCTGGCCCTGAATGCCGCGGTTGAGGCGGCCCGGGCCGGCGAGGCAGGGGCCGGGTTCGCGGTGGTGGCCGACGAGGTGCGCAATCTGGCCATGCGGGCGGCGGAGGCGGCCAAGAACACCTCCAATCTCATCGAGGGCACGGTGCAGAAGATCATCACCGGCAACGCCCTGGTCAGCGAGACCAGCGAGTCGTTTAACGTTGCCGCCCAATCCACCACCCGTATCGGCACGATCATCACCGAAATGGCCGGAGCGGCAAGCCAGCAGGCCAACGCCATCAACCAGGTCACCAAGGCCATTCACGAGATCGACACCGTGACCCAGAGCAATGCAGCGGCAGCGGAACAATCCGCCTCCGCCTCCGAGGAGCTGAGCGCTCAGGCGGAGATGATGAACGGCTCGGTTGGGGAATTGCTGGCCTTGGTTATCTGCGTGAAAGAAGGAGGTTCAGGCGGCACAATCGGCTCCTCCAACCTGGGCCAGCTCAGGCGTCCTCCGGTGGCAGCCAAACTCCCGGGATCGCGCAAATCAGCGGGCCAGAGAAAGAGTCTGCCGCCCGCGGTCAAGAAGCAAGCGGCCTCGCCGAAACCTGAAGACGTGATCCCCATGGGTGAGGATTTCGAGGATTTTTAACCGGGCAAGGAACTGAACCTTTCCGGGAACACGAGGAGGACGCAAGATGGCACGGGAAAAGCGATCGATCGAGGAGAAATCCATCTGGCCCGATGCCCGGAAAATGCTTGCCAAGGCCGAGCGCGACGGGGTGGAAACGGCCTGGGACCGGCTGGAGCAGCAGACCCCGCACTGCAAATTCTGCGAGCTTGGCACCACCTGCCGCAATTGCGTCATGGGGCCGTGCCGGATCAGCGACAAGATGAAACGCGGCGTCTGCGGCGCCGATGCGGATGTGATCGTGGCCAGGAACTTCGGCCGTTTCATCGCCGGGGGGGCTGCCGGCCACTCGGACCACGGCCGCGATCTGGTCGAGGTGCTGGAAGCGATTGTCGAGGGCGGTACCACGGATTACCGGATCCGGGATGAGGCAAAGCTCATCCGCATTGCCGGGGAAGTCGGAGTCAAAACGGAAAATCGCAAGGTTCTTGAAATCGCCCGCGATCTTTTGGATGTTTTCTACGGCGACTTCGGCAGCCGCAAGAAAGAAGTTTCCTTTGTGTGCCGGGTGCCTGCCAAGCGGCGGGCAATCTGGAAGCAGCTCGGCATGACCCCCCGCGGCGTGGACCGGGAGATCGCCGAGATGATGCACCGCACCCACATGGGCTGCGACAACGACGCCCCCAACACCCTGATCCACGCGGCGCGCACCGCCCTGGCAGACGGCTGGGCCGGCTCGATGATCGGCACCGAACTCTCCGACGTGATTTTCGGCACCCCCACCCCCCAAAAGGCGAAGGTGAATCTGGCGGTAATCAAGAAAGACCAGGTGAACATTCTGGTCCATGGCCACAACCCGGTGGTGAGCGAGATGATCGTCGCCGCGGCCCAAGACCCGGCCTTGCTGGCCAAGGCCAAGGCCTTGGGCGCCGGCGGCATCAATGTCGCCGGTCTCTGCTGCACCGGCAACGAGATTATGGCCCGCCAGGGCATCCCCATGGCCGGCAACCACCTGATGACCGAGCTGGCGGTGGTCACCGGCGCGGTGGAGGCCATCGTCGTCGACTACCAGTGCATCATGCCGAGCCTGATCCCGGCGGCGGCCTGCTACCACACCCAGTTCATCACAACCGCCAACAAGGCCAGGTTTACCGGGGCGATCCACTTCAACGTCCGGCCGGAAACGGCCCTGGCCCAGGCCAAGGAAATCGTCGGTATCGCGGTGGAGGGCTTTGCCAGGCGCGATCCCAGCCGGGTGGAGATTCCCGGCGAGCCGGTGGAGATCATGACCGGTTTCAGCAACGAGGCGATTCTTGCCGCCTTGGGCGGGAGCCTTGCCCCTCTGCTTGATGCGGTCAAGGCTGGAAAGGTGCGCGGCTTTGTGGCCATTGTCGGCTGCAACAACCCGAAACTGCAGCAGGATTCCTGCAACGTCGGGTTGGCCAAGGCGTTGATCGAGAGAGACATCATGGTTCTGGTCACCGGCTGCGTGACCACCGCCGCGGGCAAGGCCGGCTTGCTGATGCCCGAGGCGATCTCCATGGCCGGGCCGGGACTGAAAGCAGTGTGCGGTTCTTTGGGCATCCCGCCGGTTCTGCACATGGGCAGTTGCGTGGACAACTCGCGGGTCATCCAGCTCTGCGCCCTGATCGCCAACGAATTGGGGGTCGACATCTCCGACCTGCCGGTGTGCGCCTCCTCGCCCGAGTGGTATTCGGAAAAGGCGGCGGCCATCGGCCTGTATGCGGTGGCTTGCGGCATCTATACCCACCTGGGCCTGCCGCCCAACATCCTCGGCTCCAAGGTGGTCACCGATCTGGCCCTGCACGGACTGGAAGGCTTGGTGGGCGCCAGCTTCGTCGTTGAAGCCGATCCGCTCAAGGCGGCCGAGCTGCTCGACCAGCGGATCACCATCAAGCGCAAGGCGCTGGGGCTTTCCTGAACCGCTCCGGCAACTATCGTATTTTTTTGCGGCGGCCGTTTTTGGGCGGTGGCTGCGCCTTGATCTCTTCCAGGGTTTGCCGGAACGTCTCAAGGAGCGGGCCGCCAAGATCCACGGCTCGCTGCGCCGCGGCCAGCGCCTCTTTCCGCTTTCCCTGTTTGCTCAGGGCCTGGGCCAGGTTGTTGAAGGGGATGCCGTTTTTCGGCTGCAGCAAGGTCGCCTTCCGAAAGGCCCCGGCGCTGCCCGCCAGATCGTGCAGGCTGTAGCGGCTGTTGCCAAGCCCCATCCAGGCACCAAAACTCTCGGGCCAGCGTTTCAGGGCCGCGTCATATCCGGCGGCCGCACCCTGCCACTGGCCGGTTCTTTCCAGGCCGGCAACGGCTTCAAGCCAAGCCTCTTCCGTCGCGGTGGCAGGCAGCCGTCCGGGCGGCAGGATCAGAAGCCCCCAATGCTCGCTGCGCTGCCAGATATTCAGAAAAACCCCGGAACTGAGATGCTCGCCGGCGGTGAGTCCCGAGTGGAGGATCACCTCGCCGCGTTCCTGGTCATAGCCGATCACCACGCCATAATGCCATTTCGGGTACCAGGACAAGCCGAGATTGACCAGGACGATGACCGGATGGCCGGCGGCAACCTCGGCCAACAGGGCCTCGCTGCCGGCAATGGGGTATGCGACCCGGCCATGGCGGCGGGCCGAACCGATCAGCCCGCTTTGCAGGCTTCCCTTGAGGCCGGGGCTGAAAACCTCGGGGGTGAGCGCGGAGGGCTGTACCGCAATTCCGCTCCACTGCAGAGCCATGGCCAGGGCTGCCGGGCCGCACTGCAGCTCATCCTGGGCAAAAAAAGGCACTCCGGCAACCATGGCCTTGTCCGGCAGGTTCGGCGTCTGGGGCAGCCGTCCCGTTGACAGGAGGCCGCACCCGGACACAACAAGGGGCAGCGCGAGAAAAAACAGGCCGGCAATCATCCGATTGCCGGCCTGAGTGAAACGCGAGAGGGTCCGTTTTTCAGCGCTTATGGTTAACAAAGGAGAAAACATGGGTGAGACCGAGGAGGTCAGTGATCAGCAAGACCACAAAAATGAAAACCGCCGCGCCAACGATCGCGCCCACCGCATCGCCACCGGCGGGCATTTGCTCCATGGCCTGGGAGATTTTCGCCAGCTCCGCATCGGAAAGGGAGGCCACCCTTTTTTGCGCCTCAACAGCATCGACGCCGTGTTGCTCCATAACCTTCCGGACATCTTCACGACCGAGGAAGGCGGCAACCCGCCCTCGGCTCGCTTCCTGCTTCTGCGCCAAGATGGCGGTGTTGGTGTCGATCATCTGGGCCGTTGCCGTTTGCGCGGAAAAATCGAGGAGAAGAAAGGAAAAAACCAAAAAGAGACTCACGGGTTTGATCATTTTCTGCAACATGGAGCGTCATCCTTGTTCTGAGGGTTGATGGAAAGCATACGCACGAAAAGAATTCCTTTACTATATAAAGAATAGGGGCAAACCCTGCAATGGCTTTCCTTCTTCCCGGCGCCTGCTTTCTTAGCGAGCGCAAGAAGGGTGGCGCGCTTCTACCAGTTCGCCGCCGCAACGGGCACGTCCACGCGGTCGATGAGGCGGATGGCCCCGTGCTGGCAAACGGGGCGGCAGACTCCGCAGCCATAGCAGGCGGCAACGTCGATTCGGCATTTCCGGTTGTCGCGGTCAAAACCGATGGCGGCAAAAAAGCAGCGCGTGCGGCAGAGGTTGCAGCCGGTGCAGGCGAGCGGGTCGATTTCGGCCACGTACTCCGCTTTCCACATGGTGCGCGTCACCCCCAGGGTGATCGGCCATGCAGTCCTGGTCGCAGTTGCAGATCGCGCCGATGAAGGGGGTGTTGAAGGTCCAGACGCTGTGGGTCTTGCCCTCCTGGTCGAGTTGGCGGATGAACGAGATGGCCCGTTCCCGGCTCCAGTGCTCGAAGGCGGCGAAATCCGGCGCTTGGGCGAGGATCGGGGTCAGATCCATGCCCACCCCGAAGCAATAGCGCTTTTCGGCGCCGAGGGTGACCTTCCGGCAGACGCAGGGCAGCCGGACGATGTGCTCCACCTGCGAGAGAATCGCTTCCACATCTTCCAAAGGCACGACCTGGCCGAAGTGGGTTTTTTGCATCGTGCGGGAGAGAAGCGGATAAGCGATGAAGCGGTAGATCCGGGGAAAGCGGCGCTGCCAGCGGGAGGCGGTGGCGACGTCGTCCCGCAGCGACTTGACAAAACCGCGCAGGAAGCGGACAAGGTTCTGCTCGGAATTGACCTGATGGAACACTTCGGCCGTGTAGTTGGCCATGTTCTCGTACCATTTCTTTCCTTCCCCGTGTTGGGTGCAGAATTGGCACATGCCGCTCACCATTCCAGAACGAGTATGGGGCGCCGGTGATCCGGGCGCCAAGATTGCCGCGCAAATGCATGGTGCCCAAGGAGTATGGCCGGGCATCTCCGGCGGAATGCGCTCTTCCGCACGGGGAGCGAGGCGTGGCGGATGAAGCCTCGGCGTGGAAAATAGCGTGGTCGCTAAGAGGAAACTCCGCCGGAGACGATGAACTTCATGACCGCTTTCGGATTGGCGGCAAGAAGGGTGACCCTGCTCCGGTCGACGATGATCAGGTTGGCGGCAAAATTGTATGACTGGGGCAGGTAAACGGCGACGCTGTCGGCAATGCCGAGGGTATTGAGATCTTCCCGGGTGATGAAGCCCAGCACGTTGATCCGGTTGTCCGCATCAAGGGCGACAAGAACCGGCTTGTTGAAGCTTTTCTTGTCGCCGACAAAGGCGTCGACCAGATCCTTGATGGAGGTATAGAGCATGGTCACCAGCGGCATCCGGGCGAACATCCGGTCCACATGGAGCATGATGCTGTTTGCCAGCAGGTTGGAGCTCACGAACCCCACGGCAAGGATGAGCCCGATGGTAACCAGAAATCCGAGCCCGGGCACATCAAAGGAGAAGAACCCGTCGATCTTGGAAAAAATGATATAAATCATATAGAGCGTGGCCGCCACCGGCACGAGAAAGAGGAGGCCCTGCAGGAAATACTGGGTGATTTTCTTCATGGTTCGGTCCTGTGTGTTGTGCTGGTTGTGACGAAAGCTCGGCTGTCCGGTGGAAATATACGATCGGCGCAGCGCCACAGTGCAGGACCATCATAACGCTGCCGGAAAAAATTGCCACATCCCTGTTGCGAGGAAAGCATTGCTAGGACAGGGATGCAGGTCCACCCGGCACGCGGAGCGAGTCCCGGTGGCCCAGGATTCGCTCCGTTGCCGGAATTGGGAAAGAATCAACAGCCTTCGAGGGCTTTGGCCTTTTTTTGATGGCACTGGGTGCAACCGGTGGGGCCTGCCTTTTTTTCCTTATGGCAGCCCTGGCACAGGGCGTGGGCAGCATCTTTTCCCAGCTTGAACGGCCCGGGGGTCTTGTCGCCGTGGCAGACAGCGCAGCCGTAAGCCTCGGCGTGCTTCTTGTGCGGAAGAATGACCTGGCCATTCTTGTTGTCGATCACAATGCTTTCCACCGTGGTGACAGGCTTGGCCACGGCCTCCTTGGCCTGGGCTGCCGTCTCTGCAACCTTTTCCGCAACCGCCTCGGCGGTTTTCTCCGCCTGCCCGCTAACCGCTCCGGCGGTTTCTTTCGCTTTGTCCATGGCCTGCTCGACCGTGGGCATTGTTGCCGGGGGCGGCGTCTCGGCTTGTTTTTCCTCCTGACCGCAGCCCCAGAGGATCAGTCCCGCCATGATCATGCCGATACAGAGGTTTCGTTTCATTGATGTCTCCTGTGGTTTGAGGAATGGGAAATGGCAGCCGCGTCTATTTTTCAGGGGAAAAAGAACTGTCCGGCCATTGAGAGCGTGTCCGTAAATAAATCTGTAATCCATGCTATCAGGCAACACCCGGAAAGGAAAGCCGTAAGGTCAGAGAGGCCGGCGAAGGAATGGGCGCGGCGTCGGCGCGATTTAATGCTTGAAAAAGTCGGCAAAGGCTATAAGTTGCGAGCAGTGTCATTGTGCAACGGATCAGCAAAGGCTTCCCGTTGCTGAAGAAATAAAAACCCCCCGAGGAGGAATGCCGCATGAGTGGACATGACGAACACCACGACGACCCGCACGGATACGGACACGATGAACCGGATGTTGCCGCCAAGGTAGGCATCATTTTCATCTGCGTTGCCGCGGCACTGTATCTCATTTCCCTGTTCTAGCCTCCTCCGACAGGGGGAAATGGCGGCAGAAGAAGGCCAATGCCGCATTTCCCCCCTTTTTTTTTGTTCCGCCCGTTGTCTCCCCGAGGCTGCCATGTCCCTTTTCCGTTTCGCTCCCCTGGTTTTTTTTCGTGGCCTTTTCCTGTGTTTTCTGTGCCTCGTTGCGCCGGCGCTTTCCCTGGCAGGAGAAGAACCGCAATTGCCGTGGACCATGCATGTCTATTTTGAAAACGATCTTTTTACCGGCACGGACCGCAACTACACCAACGGCGTCAAGATTTCCCTCATTTCTCCCGATCTGGTCAGCTTTGTCGAAAGCGGCAAGCTGCCGGACTGGAGTCTGGAATACATCTACCGGCTGCCCTTTATCAACGATCCCGACCCGGCCATGAAGCGCAAGGTGGAGTTCTCCCTCGGCCAGAACATCTATACCCCAGCCGACATCTCCCGCAGCGATCTGCTTGTGGACGATCGCCCTTATGCGGGCTGGACCTATTTTGCCGCGGCATTCCACAGCAGAAGCAAGGAGTGGATGGACACCATCGAGCTGCAATTGGGCATGATCGGACCGAGTTCCTTTGCCGATGAGACGCAAAAGGCGATCCACGACCTCCGCGACCTGCAACGGCCAAACGGCTGGGAGCATCAGTTGAAAAACGAGCCGGGGGTGGCCGCGATTTACGAACGCAAGTGGCAGTTTGCCCCCTTCTTCAGCAACGGCGCCTTTGCCATGGATGCCATCTCCCATCTGGGCTGCTCCCTGGGCAATGTCGCCACCTATGCCAATACCGGTTTTGAAACCCGGTTGGGCTGGAATCTGCCCGACGATTTCGGGGTCAGCCTGATCCGGCCGGCGGGCAACACCTCTTTTTCCGCACGGCAGCAGCGGGGCGGCTACCTTTTTGCCGCGGTAAACACCCGTGCTGTGCTGCGGGATATCTTTCTTGACGGCAATACCTTCGCCCACAGCCACAGCGTCAGCAAAAAACCGGTTGTCGCCGATCTGGCGGGCGGCGCGGCCCTCTATTTCAAGCAGGGCAAGCTGACCTGGACCCAGGTGCTTCGCACCAAGGAATTCGACGGCCAACCGGACAACCACAGCTTCGGCTCCCTCATTCTTTCCTTCTTTTTTTAACCCTGTTCCGGACCGGAACGGCGAGCAGCACGGAGAGCGCCGCCATGCTCGCCCAGAGATGCTTGGGGCTGTGTCCGCCGAGGATGGCGGTATAATATCTTTTCTGTGCTTCCCCCATGCCCCCTCCTACAAAGGCCCTTGTCTGACAAGACTCCGCAGCAGTTGCAGGTTCTCCCGGTCTTCGTGGAGATCCTCCGACTTGGGGGTTTCCAGGACCATGGGATGGTTGCTGAAGCGCGGGTCGTTGACCAGGTTGCGGAATCCCTCCACGGTGATTTCGCCTTGGCCGATATGGGCGTGGCGGTCGATCCGGCTGCCCAACCCTTTGCCGGCGTCGTTGAGATGGAAAAACCGGAGCCGCTCCAGGCCGAGCAACTGGTCGAATCTGGCCATGGTTTCGGCATATCCCTTTGGGGTGCGAATATCGTAGCCGGCCGCAAAGGTGTGGCAGGTGTCGTAGCAGACGCCCAGTTGCTTCGGGTGGGCAGAGGCGGCGATAATCGTGGCCAGCTCCTCGAAGCTTGCGCCCAGGTTGGTCCCCTGGCCGGCGGTGGTCTCAAGGAGCACCATGACCTGAAGGCCGATGTCGGCCTCGCCGATGGCCCGGTCGAGGTTGGCGGTGAATCTCCGTAGCCCCGCCTCGACCCCTTCGCCGAGATGGGAACCGGGATGCATGATCAGGTATTCTACGCCCAGGGCAGCGCAGCGGCGTAACTCCTCGCTGAAGGCGGCGAGCGATTTGCCCTCCGTCTCCGGGTTGGGCGAGGCGAGGTTGATAAGGTAGGAGTCGTGGGCGGCGACCGGAACCCCAGCCGCCTGTCGCCGCCTGACCTTGAAGGTCTCGATCTCCGCCGAGGTCGGTGTCTTGGGCTGCCATTGCCGCTGGTTGGCGGTGAAGATCTGCAACGCCTCCCCCTCCACTTGGGCCAGACGGTCGAAGGCCAGGGCTATCCCGCCGCTGATGGACATGTGGGCGCCGAATCGGGGCATGGCTTACTCCTTCAGCCCGGGGAAGGGGGGCCGGGCGTGGTGTATATCATTGCTTTTCAAGCAGCGCCGCATGGCTCAAGGAGATCATAGGCGAACCAATACGTTTGAACCCTGTGTTATGGGCGATGGTCAGCGTTTTTTGGAATTCACCTCCGGTGACATGGAGCTTGGGCTCAGCCAGGAGGAGCGTGCCTGATTCTTTGAGGGTCGCATGGACCTGCTTGAAAAAGTTGAATTCATCCGGAGTTTCGTGCTCCATCCAGAACGCCAAGGCGAAATCAACCTCGTCGTGGTTGCCGATATTGCTTTCATCGCACAGCAAAGGGGTGATGCGGCTGGCGACCCCTGCTTTCCTGGCCCGCTGCATCAGGGTGTCCAGCATCTGCTGTTGCAGGTCAACGGAGAGTACCTTGCCGCTTTCGCCAACAAGTTTGGCCATGCCGATGGAGAAATACCCCATGCCGCAACCCAGGTCGATGGCGGTCATTCCTTCCTGGAGATACGGAGCAAATATCTCCTCCGGTTTGTGGAAGATCCGCCGCAACGGATTGTCAAAGGTATAGGCCATCCACCAGGGACACACGTGTTTTGCCATTGTGGGGTGATCCTTGTTCCTGATTAGGTTTACACGGCAGCAGATTATTTATACGGCGCATAATCCGTATATCCCTTGGCTCCCGGGGTATACCACAGCGACATATCCTCGGCAGGGTTGAGGGGCCAATTATTCCTGAAGCGTTCGGGCAGGTCGGGGTTGGTGATAAAAGGGCGGCCAAAGGCGATCATGTCCGCAGTGGTCTCGGCTAATCGCTGCTCAGCCGCTTCCTTGGTGTAGCCGCAATTGCCGATGATCCTTCCCTGAAAAAGCGGCCTGAATTCCGCCAGGGTCATGGGCTCGCCCTTGCCGTGAAAGCCAAAGGCCAACCCGTCCATGATATGGAGATAGCCGAGGTTGAATTTGTTTAATTCCTCGGCCGCGTACAGATACGTTTCCCGGAAGTCCTCGTTGCCCATATCGTTGAAAACCCCGTTGGGCGAGATGCGCGCGCCGACCTGCTCCGCCGGCCAGACCTCAAGCACCGCCTCGACCACCTCTTTGTAAAAACGGAAACGGTTTTCAAGGCTGCCGCCGTATTGGTCCGTGCGGAGATTGGTTTTGGAATCGAGGAATTGATTGATCAGATACCCGTTGGCGCCATGCACCTCAACCCCGGAAAATCCGGCCTCCTTGGCATTGCTCGCGGCCCGGCGGTAATCAGCCACGGTCGCCTTGATTTCTCCAACCGTCAGGGCGCGGGGAATTTCGTAGCGCTTCTTGCCCAGAGGGGTGTGGATGGAATCGCCGTTCAGTTGCACCGCAGAGGCGGAAACCGGGAGTGCGCCGTCATGGAAATCGCTGTGCGACGCCCTGCCGCAATGCCATAACTGCAGGAAAATGTGCGTGCCGGCGGGCTTGACATTATCGGTAATTTTCCGCCAGCCCGCAACCATCTCTTCGGTGTAGATGCCCGGCGAATCGATCCAGCCGATGCCCTGTTTTGAAACCACGGTTGCCTCGGTGATGAGCAGTCCGGCTGTTGAGCGCTGAAGATAATATTCGGCCATCAACTCATTGGGCACCCGCGCCGAGCCGGCCCGGGATCTGGTCATGGGAGCCAGGGCGATTCTGTTTTTGAAGTGGAGATTTCCGATGGAGAGTGGTTCGAGCAACCTGCTTGGTTTCATGGGGTCTCCTGAGGAGATTTTGCTGATTGATTCATGGGTGGGGAGGAATTAAATAAATTTGTCCCCTTTTTATGGTCTCTCTTCTGGCTTCGTGTAACATGTGAACTCAGGTCGCGGCCCGTCAGGGCCGTCACGCCTGCAGCGAATGGTTGGAATTTTTCTCCACGTATGCGTCGGTTGCCTTTGCAAGCTCCCTAATGAAATGTATGTGCTTGCGAAGATCGTTCCGCGTAACGGCGTGCGGTACTGGCTGCCCTGGCAGTGGGCGCCAAGATCTATGCGCAATGTCTCCGCGCTTTTTCGCTAGACGGTTTAGTTCAGCCTTTGCCTTTGGCGGATCAAAGTTATTCCAGTGCCAGCCATCTGAAACATCAATTCCCAGATATTTCGTAAAAATTGGCCGCACCCGATCAGTACTTGGCGTATGAAATGTCTTCAAATCACTCTCAAGTGATTCTCGGAAGAAAATGCTCAGTCTCTCATTCGCACCATTCTTTTCGCCAACAGCCGCAACCGTCTCCACAAGAAGGTCTTCAAAATATGACTCTAGCGCAGCCAAAGCCATCACCAATGTTGAGCGCATCAAAGTGAGTTAGGAGGTCTACGGCATCCTGAATGGTATGTTCAAATGTCTGAAGTGCGTTCGATGTCATGTGAAAACTCTAGAAAAGAGGGGGCCCTCCCCGTTTTTTTGCGACTGGTTTCCGAGTAGGGCGATATTGTCTGATAGGGTATGGAAAATCAAAAGAAAAGTAAACTGATATCTAATCCCGCAATCCCTGAAGCGCAGGCGGGGGTGTGGTCGGTGGTGCTTCGGCGGCGGTCAATCCTGAATGCGCCGGATGGCATCCATGTGGTGGTGGAGAATGCGGATAACGAGGATGCTGTTTTTGCCGGTCGGTTTGTAGAAAATCAGGTGGCCTTTATGGGGGAAGCGGCGGTATCCGGGTCGTATTTCCTCTGCAGTACGGACCATTTCCGGATTGTTACCGAGAAGTTTCAGGCAGCGGGCCAGAGAGTTGAAGTAGTTTTTTGTTTGCAACAGGCCAATCTCGGCCAAGGATTGCTCCAGGATATCTTCGATATCCTGGGCTGCGGCATTGGAAAGCCTATATATCGAGTCCGCGCCGTTTTTTGACACCTTGCCAGATGTCCTCGACCGTGCGTTCGGAAATGCCGCTGTTTTCTCCGGCGATGAGCGCCTTGACAAGGGTCTGGCAGGGAAACATTCATGGTTGCCATGGCGCCACCTCCTGTTGAAAAGATGATCTTTTTGGCAATCTTTGTCAAGAGGAAGAGGGGCGTGGTTCTTCCTTCAGCTCGTGAAAACGGGGCAGCTCACGGGGTAAATGCTGTGTCGTCACAAGGGAGACATCGACGCTAAGGTTCCGCAGGAAGACAACTTCTTTTTCTCTACAGGAGAACAGTTTGACGACCTTGATGGGCAAGCGAAGTTCCGGATGAATCCAGACACGATCCGTTGTTTCCGGATTGGGCGAGGCGAGCCGGGAAAATGGAATCTCCCGGGCCTGCGGCAGAACAACTGAAAAAAAGCCCTTGCCGCGAGGCAAGGGCTTTTGCGAAAGACCCAGCCCGGCGTGCCTTAAAAATCCTCGAACTCATCATCCGTTTCCTTCCGCAGGGGAAGGGCCTTGACGGAAGAAAGTTTGCTTGCTCGCGCAGGTACGGGTTTTGCCTGTGCACGGTCAAGCAGTTTTGTTTTATTGGGCAGCCGCGGCAAGGAGGCCGCCGACCTGCCTTCGGCCCTCCCTGCGGAGTGAAGACTCTCCTCTCCGGAAACCAGGGCGGCAAGGCCACCGACAATGTCCTGCATGCGGCTGGCCTGTGCACTCAGCACTTCGGAAGAAGAGGCGGATTCCTCGGCGCTGGCGGCATTCTGCTGGGTGACGGAGTCGATATGCCCGATTGCCTTGTTGATTTGGTTGATGCCATGGGCCTGTTCTTTCGATGCCGAGGCAATTTCGCTGATCAACAGGTTGATGCGGCCAGAAGCCTCGGAAACCTCGGCAAAGGATTGATTGGTTTTGGAAACGAGTTCTGATCCCGTCTGGACCTTGCCAACAGTCCCTTCGATGAGGGTGGCGGTATTTTTGGCCGCTTCCGCCGCGCGCATGGCGAGATTTCTTACCTCGTCCGCAACAACGGCGAACCCGGCCCCGGCCTCGCCGGCCCGGGCCGCTTCCACCGCCGCATTAAGCGCCAGAAGATTGGTTTGGAAGGCAATTTCGTCGATGGTTTTGATGATCTTGGATGTCTGCTCGCTGGCCTTGGAGATTTCCTGCATGGAACCGGTAAGGCGCTGCATGGATTCCCCGGCCTCGGTGATGGTTCGGCTGGCATCCTTCATCAGGGTTTCCGTCTGGCTGGCGTTGTCTGAATTGCGGAGGGTCATCGAGGCCATTTCCTCAAGGGATGAGGAGGTTTCCTCCAGCGATGCAGCCTGCTCTGAAGCACCTTCGGCCAGTTGATGGCTGGTGCTGTTGATCTCTTGGGCGGCTGACAGCATGTTGCCGCCGGCCTCGCCCAAGGTGTCGATGGTTTGATTGAGCCGGCGGGTGATTGTGCCCGAGGAGAAGAAGAGCAGCACCGACAGCAGGGCAACCAGGGCAATCCCGCCCAGGGTTAAGCCCCATTGCAGATAGCGGATCTTATTGACCATGGAGCTGGCGTCCCGGACATACACCAGAACCCCCTTGGTTTCATTGGCGAAATCAAGAATGGGCATGGCGGTTATGAGGCGTCCGCTGTTTTCCGCCATGCTGATTTCCGTTTTAGCGCTCTGGAGTATTTTTTCCGTGATAAAAGGGTCGGTTTCGGTGTCGGCGGAACTGAATATCCTTGCCATGTCGCCCACAATGGGGGGATTCATCTCCTTGGCTTTTTTCGCGAATTCCAATTGGGAGGAAAGCAGGTAAATGGCCACATTGTCCGTCTCTAGGGCCTTGGAGGTTTCAAACACCTTGCCGATGGGCATCAAGCCTTCCACTGAGCCGAGATGTTCACCGTTCGGACCGATAATCGGAATGACGCCGCGGATGGCAAACCCCTGGTCGCCCACTTCGAGGCCGGAAACCTGGGTTTTTTCGTTGTTGGCCTTGAGAATGGTCTTGCGGAAGGCGGAAAGATCATCGCCGCCGTCCCGGTCACCCGGCTTGCGCCAGATGCGGAGAAAGCTCTTGGCCGGGGGCAGATGAAACTGAATTTCCACGGTCTTGAGCCCGAGGGTTTTGGCGAGTTCTTCATGGATGGGGTCAAAACTTTTGCGCAGCAACCTGCGGCCTTCGGCCTCATTGCCCTGCCGGGCCATTTCATAAGCCTCATGCACGCCGGGAACCTGGGCGGAGAAGCCCGCTAAAACAAGGGCCTGCTTTTTGAGGCTCTCAAGGCTTTTTTCCGTGAGTCCTGCCTGGCTTTTGGCACCAGTGATGCAATGGCCGCCGCCACCAAGGCCAGCGGGATACCCATTACCCTTGTCCGAAGCGAGAGTTTCATGATATTCAACTCCTTTCCTTTGGGAAATCCGATTGTTTGTCTTGATGAAATCCGAACAGTATCTAAACAATCGTTGAAAAAAGAAGAGAAGTCAAAAAAAAACGTCACGCTTCTCCTGTGGTTATCGGAGTTGAAGGGAGCGACTGGGAGAGTGCCCGGGAGGGGAAGCATCACGAAGGAAGGCAAAGCGAAACATTTTCGTTTCAGTCTATTGATGCGGATACCGTAGCCGCCGGCAGGCGCCGCCGCTTCTGCCGGAGGATGCGGCGATGATCGTGGTCCGCGTTTTGATGCCTGTCCGGATTGGGCGAGACGGAGTGATCCGGCGGGAGGAAGAGGGGCAGGATTTTTCTTCGGGAGGGGGAAAGAGGGGCAGGCGCGGCATTCGGACATTCGATGCTCTCCCGTCCGGCAGGATGAGAATCCCCCGGCAGGGAAATGGACGAACCTCCACCTGCCCCCATGCTTTCAGGTCCGGTGTATTTTTGCTATTGTGCCTGAAGTTCAAACAGGGCGGCTACCCCTTCTTGATATAAAAAATGAAAACTCCTTCATTTTCCTTGTTGCCCAAAAATTCATGGCCGCAGCGCGCACACCAGTTGGGGAGGTCATTTTTGGATCCGGGGTCGGTGCCGAGAACTTCCAGAATCTGGCCCGAATTTATGGATTCAATGGCCTTTTTGGTTTTAAGCAGCGGCATAGGGCAACACATGCCCTTCACATCAAGGGTCTGGTCCGGTTTAACGATTGTGAAATCCATGCATTCCTCCTCTGAAGATTGTAATAAAGCTCCTCTACTGGCAAGAACGGCCATGCGGGGCACGTTTTCAATCATGCCCCGCATGGGTGACGATCATTTGTGCAGCTCATGGGCTGTCCCGTGGCATTGACTGCACTGCGGGAAAGTCTGGTGCATGGCCGCGGCGTGCGGTTTTGCGCCATGGCAGCCCTGGCACTGCGGGATCATCCTGTGTTTCTCCTTGTGACAGGTGGCGCATTCCAGCTTGGCATGCTTGGCCGCGCTCTTTTTGAGTTTTTCATAGGCCGCGGCATGGCAGCCCGCGCAATTCTTGGAGGATATATCTCCCGGGTAGGTGACGTTTTTCGGCGTGTGGGCTTTGTGGCAGGTAAGGCAATCTTTCTGCACCTGCCCTTCGGCATGGGGCGAATGACAGTCGGTGCAGTTGGGGATAAGGCCGTGCCGTTCCCGGTGGCAGGTGGAGCAGGCCACGGCGGTGTGCTTGCTGACATCCTGCTGCAGCTCGCTCATCTGCTTGCTGTGGCAACTCAGGCAAGGCTCGGTAATTCCCGAGGGAATCGTCACCACCAGCGGAGTGTGCGGGTTGCTGTGGCAGCCGGCACACCCTTGCAACTTGAAGTGGGGAGTGTCGGCATGGCAGGTGCTGCATTTCGGGATGATATCCTTGGATTTGGGAGGATGGCTGACATGGCAGTCCACGCAGCTCACTTTTTCCTTGTGCGCTCCCCCGGCCTTGGCAATATCCAGGGGCGCCTGATCATGGCATTTTATGCAGTCGCCGGGTAGGAGTTCACTTCCCGCCGCAATGGCCTGCGTCCATGCCGCCGTGGTCAGGAGCAGCCCCCCGGCAAGTATTCCCACCCAATGTCGTCCACTTTTTTCTGATCGCATCATTTCTATGTGTGCCTCGTGAAAAAATTTCTGTGTAATTGTTCCTGTCTCCGGAAACAAAACCCCAACGCTTCCCCTGTCGTTCAGCAATTCCCATGCCATTGCAATCACCGGGAGCATTGTTCGCACAATCCCGCGCCAACCGAGGCTGTCGGCGGGAGGTGGTCCGCCAGCCGCCCGTGGGGCTGGATTCCTGCCCATCAAAAAATGACCGGTTCCGTCAGAAACTGTTGAGCTGAGAGAAAAGGAAGGCCCGCGACATATAAGGAGAAGGTGAAAAAAGAGGCATCCACCCTACATATCTATCCAGAGAAAAAGTGGAATTTCCCCTCGATTTTGCGGATGCAAGGGAGTGACACGGCCAAGACACCTGGCGCTGGTTCTACTCCATTAATCCCTGAAGCGCAGGCGGCAAGGGGGCGGAAAATGCCAGCTCCTTTCCGGTTGCCGGGTGGCTGAAACGCAGGCTGGCTGCATGCAGGGCCTGGCGGGGGATGCGGAGGAGGGCGTGATCAGCAGGGCGTAACCGGTCTTCCTGAAAGCGGAGGAAAAGCTGTTCGTCCACGCCGTAAAGTTTGTCGCCCACCACGGGAAAGCCCAAGAGTAAGAGGGTGGCACGGATCTGGTGGCAGCGGCCGGTGTGCGGCGTGGCTTCCACCAGGCTCAATTTGCCGTTGTCCGAGGTGGAGATTCGCCGGAAAGCGGTGCTGGCTGCCATCGCTTTGGGGGGTGCATCCCCTTGCTCCGGAAAGAACCGCATTTTTTTGCGGATCGCGCTGTCCGGGTCCACCCCCAGCCAGCCGGCGGCCTTAACCGGGACGGGCGTGTCCGGGAAATTCCCTTCCACCACCACCAGATAGACCTTCTCCACCCGCTGCCGGGCAAACTGTTCCTGGCAGAGACGGGCCGCGGTTTTGTTTTTGGCCACCAGCACGAGACCGGATGTTTCCCGGTCCAGCCGGTTGACGAGCCTCGGGACGGCAAGTCCGTGCTGTTCCTTGAGCAGGGCCCAGAGGGTGTGGGCGAAGAAGCGGCCGCCGGGATGGCAGGGCAGGGGGGCGGGTTTGTTGATCACCAGCAGGTCGCCATCCTCGTGGAGCACGGTGTAGCCGGAATCAACCGGGGGTTCCACCAGGGCGGGCATCAGGTAGACGAGGCGGTCGCCGGGGGCCAGGACGGCATCGCCCTGCGCCTCGGTATCGTTGAGCAGGAAGCGGTGGGCTGCCAGCTCCGCCTGCCATTCCTCCCGGCTCCGGTAGGTGAAGCGCTGGCTGACAAAATCGAGGAGCGGCTGGCCTGCCTGGTGGGGCTGGATGCGCACCGAGGTTTTTCTTTGCATTATTGCCCGGTCATGTGCAGGAATCTCGTGGTTTGATTGCAACTGTTCCTTGATTTTTTATCCCCCCTTTGCAAAAGGGGGGTGAGGGGGGATTTGCGGACGGGGGCGCACGATTCCGGCGTTTTGAAATTCTCCTCGTTTCCCCTTTGTTAAAGGGGGAAGAAAAGTGCAGCCGCCTTGGGCGGTTTGCGGTTTAACGCATCTACGAACCCTCGCGGTCCGCACCCTCTTCCGTCTGCCAGCCGCCGCCCAACGCTTTGAACAGGGCAACCAGATTGGTGGAAACGGTGCGGCTGGACTGGGCCAGAGCATCCTCGGCGGTGTAGAGGGAGCGCTGGGCGTCCAGCACGGCGAGGAAATCGTTTTGCCCCGCGGTATAGAGGGAGGTGGCCAGTTCCACCGCGGTGCGGTTGGCTGCCACGGCCTGGGCCATTGAGCGGCGATGCTCTTCCTCCTTGGTCGAGGCGATCAGGGCGTTTTCCACCTCCCGCAGGGCATTGAGTACTGTCTGTTCATAGGCCAGGAGCTCCTCTTCCTGAAGGGCTTTTTTCAGCTCCAGGTTGGCGCGGGTGCGGCCCATGTCAAAGAGCGGCCAGTTCAGGGCCGGGCCGAGGGACCAGAAGCTGCTGGCGGGGTTGAAGAGCGCATTGGAGTTGGTATTCTGGTAGCCCAGGGCCCCGGAGATGGTGAATTTGGGAAAGAGATCGGCCTTGGCCATCCCGATCCGGGCGGTGGCTGCATGGATCTTCGCAATCGCCCGGCGGATATCCGGCCTGCGCAGGAGCAGGTCCGAAGGCAGCCCCACGGGCACCGTGGCCCGGGCCGCTGGCAACGGTGCCTCCGGGGTCAGTTCCGCCAGGAGGGCGGACGGTTCGCCGCCCAAAAGCAGGCTGAGGCTGTAAATGGTTTGCCGGACCTGCGCCTCCAGCAGCGGGATCTGTCCGGCCGTGGTGGCGGCCAGGGCTTCCGCCCGCACCAGATCGAGTTTGCTGGCAAAGCCCACGTTGAAGCGTTGGCGGGTCAGGTCGGCGGTGTGGGCCTGGGCCTTGAGGTTCTCGCGGGCAATGGCGAGCCGCTGCTGCAGGGAGCGCAGGTTCAGGTAGTTGCTGGCCACCTCGGCGCTCAGGCTCACCAGCAGGTCGCTCCGGCTTTCCATGGCGGCGTCGAGATCCGCGCCAGCGGCCTCAACCCCGCGCCGCAAGCCGCCGAAGAGATCGATCTCCCACCCGGCGTCAAATCCCGCCTGGTAGAGATTGCCGGTCGTCACCTCGCTCCGGGTCGAGGATGCCGGAGTTCGGCTGCGGGTAAGCGAGGCATTGGTGTTCACGGTCGGGCCGAGGTCCGCCCCGGCGATGCCCATGGAGGCGCGGGCTTGGCGGATACGGCTTTCGGCCATGCGCAGGTCCAGATTGGCCTGCATGCCCCGCTCCACCAGGGAAGTGAGCTGGGGATCGTTGAAGATCGTCCACCATTGGGCCAGGTTTTGTTCCGCTGTGGGCGCGGTCTCTGCGTCGGTAGGAGCGGTGGGCGGTTGCCCCAGCCACTGGGAAGAGACCTTGGCTTCCGGGCGCTGGAAATCAGGGCCAATCATGCAACTGGCCACAAGGGGCAGGCAGAGGCAAAGAGCCAGGCTGGTCCGGTATGGTGTGGGGATCATGGGGATGCTCCTTATAAAAAGATGGGCCGGGAGGCTGGCCCGGTTGCTTGTATACAGTAACTGTTCAGCTCGAAGCAGGGGAATAAGGATAATCCCAGAACGGTAATTGTCCAGCAGCGGCCACTTTGCTGCTGCCGCAGATGCTAGGAAGAGGCCGGCGAAATGTGCTGTTGCACATGAGCCGACCGATGACAGCTAAGCGAGCACCGCGAGACTGCGACGCAGATGCGGTGCTGCTGGGCAATTACCTTATTCATAACGCAGAGCCTCGATGGGATCAAGCCGCGAGGCCTTCCAGGCCGGATAAAAGCCGAAGATGATCCCCACCCCGGCCGAAACCAGCACCGCGGTGGCAATGGCCGCTGGCGAGGTCTCCACCGGCCACTTGAGCAGGAGCTGCACCAGCATGGAGCCGCCGTGGCCGAGGATGATGCCCATGGCTCCGCCGGTGAGACAGAGGACCACCGCTTCCACGAGAAACTGGCGGAGGATGTCGCGGCCCCGGGCGCCGACGGCCATGCGCAGCCCGATCTCCCGCGTCCGTTCGGTAACCGAGACGAGCATGATGTTCATGATCCCCACCCCGCCCACGACCAGGGAGATCATGGCCACGGCCAGCAGCAGGTTGGTCATCAGCTTGGTGGTGGTGGAGAGGGTGCGGGTCAGCTCGGCCATGTCGCGGATGTTGAAATCATCGGGGTCGTCGTTGCGGATGCGGTGACGTTCCCGGAGCACCCCGGAGATCTGTTCGATGGCCTGCGGGATCTCCGCCGAGCTGTTGGCTGCGGCCATGATCTGGTCGATATTGGCAAAGCGCACCGGCATGGGGTTGTTGGCCTGCTGGACAGCGGAGCGTTCCGGATAGAGGCTGCGCTGGGCCGTGGGGTAGAGG